>DASTMK010000217.1:0-23165 GCA_035714225.1 Bryobacteraceae bacterium
CCGCCCTTTTGACGGATTTCGAGTTCAGCGCTTGCCTGCCGCGCGCGAGCCTCAGCCGCAGCGAGATCGGTCACGGCATCGATGGATTCCAATTCCACCAGCGCGGCCCCTTTTACCACCACCTGTCCCTGTTGCACCAGGACGCGCTGCACCGGGCCGGCCTTCTGCGCATGCACTGCCGTCCACTCCGCCGGATCGGCCTTTCCGTTGGTGGCCAGCATGTCCACCAGTGTGCTGCGTGTCACCGGGGCGAATGGCACCTCAGGCGGCGCGGACCGGCGGCTCCATATCCATACAATGGCTCCGGAAACAACGAGCAACGTCAGCAGAAGTAGGATTTTTCGCAAGCTTGCCGTGTTCCTCCGGGCTCTCTTTCATAATTGCATATGCGCCGGCGAGCCGGTCTCAATGGCGCAGCTAAGTTCATAGTTACAAACAGAATAACTTTGACTGCCCGGTCAGATTGTCTTATACTGGATTCAGTATCGGGGCTGAAGGCTAACAAAAAATAGGACCCGAACATATTGGTGTAGTACCTGGTCAACTCGGAGGAAGTAGTGAAAAAGCTGTTAGTAATCGCTGCTGGTGTGCTCGCGGTGGCTGGAAGCAGCACCGCCGGCCTTCTGAATTGGAATCCGGTCTCTCAACTTACTGATTTGCGTTTGGCGGCCGCGTTCGGATTATTGCCGGAATCCAGCGTTTATCTGGCGATTGGTATGGCGCTGGTTTCCGTGCCGCTTCTGACCCGCCGCTCCAGGGGCTGAGGCGTCCCGGATTATCCTGCATTCCGCGCGGTGAAGACGCGCGGAATGCCCGCAAGGTCGGGCAGAAGGCTGATGTGCTCCCATCCCTGCCCGAAAATGGACTGGACCGGCTCGGAGAAGCTGAAGCCGAGCTCAAGTACGATATAGCCGCCGGGGCGCAACACGCGTTTGCCCTCATCCGCTAGCCGTTCATAGAATTCCGTGCCAGCCTCCCCCGCCAATAGAGCGGTAACGGGTTCATAGTCGCGAACTTCCCGCTGCAAGCTCTCCATTTGCGATTTGGGAACGTAGGGCGGATTGGAAACAACCAGGTCGCATTCGTGCGTCCCGACCGGCGCCAGCAGATCGCACACCACAATGTGCACTGTAGCGCCGAGCGCCGTCGCGTTGGCACGGGCGACGGCCGCCGCCGCCGGCGAGATATCCGTCGCAAACACCGCACAGCCCAGTTCAAGACTCAATGTGACAGCGATGGCGCCGGAACCGCACCCTACGTCCACTATTCGCGAGGGGCGGGGGTCCAGCGCCAGTACCTGCTCGATGACGTGCTCGGTTTCCGGCCGCGGGATCAATACATCGGGAGAAACACGGAATTCACGTCCATAAAACTCCTGCCTGCGAGTGATGTACTGCGTGGGTTTGCCCTGGAGCCGCTCATGCAGATAGCGGCCGTAGTGGAGCCAGGCGAGATCGCCGATATCGGCTTCGGGGTAACTGTAGAGGTATGAGCGTTCACGGCCGAGAGCATGAGACAGCAGAACCTCGGCGGTGAGCCGCGCGGCGGGTATGCCCGATTCGTCCAGAATCTTAGCGCCTTGGAGCAGCGCCGTTTGAACGGTCATCCGTTGCAGCTTGCTCTTTCAACTTTTCCGTCTGGTAATACGTAGTCAAAGCGTCGACGATGGGGTCCAACCTGCCCTCGATCACCTGGTCAAGCTGGTAGAGCGTCAACCCGATCCGATGATCCGTCACACGATTCTCTTTGAAGTTGTAGGTGCGAATCTTCTCGCTCCTGTCGCCGGTGCCCACCATGTTCCTGCGGTCGGCGCCGATTTGTGCGAGTTGCTTCTGTAGCTCGATTTCGTACAATCGGCTGCGCAGCACGCGCATCGCCTTCGCGCGGTTTTTGATCTGCGACTTTTCATCCTGGCACGAGACGACAAGTCCGGTGGGCAGGTGGGTAATGCGCACAGCGGAATACGTGGTGTTTACCGACTGTCCGCCCGGACCCGAGGAACAGAACGTATCGATGCGGATGTCGCCGGGGTCAATGGAAACTTCGACGTCGTCCGCTTCTGGAAGTACGGCCACGGTCACGGTGGAAGTATGAATACGGCCCTGCTGCTCCGTAACCGGCACCCGCTGTACGCGGTGCACACCGCTTTCGTATTTGAGCCGGCTGTAGACCTTGTCGCCGCTGATCAGGGCGATGACTTCCTTTACGCCCCCGGCGCCGGATTCGCTGGAAGAGGTGAGTTCCACGCGCCAGTTCAGCGCTTCAGCATATCTCGAGTACATGCGGAACATCTCCGCCGCAAACAGGCTGGCCTCATCTCCCCCCGCGCCGGCGCGGATTTCGAGGACAACGTCCCGGTCGTCATTGGGGTCTTTCGGCAGCAGCAGGAGTTTGAGCTGCTCCTCCAGCCCACTCATTTCGGGCTCCAGCGCCTCGATCTCCTCCTCCGCCATATGGCGCAGGTCGGGGTCGTTCTCAGCCAGCATCAGCCGGGCGTCGTCGAGGTTATGCCGGATGCGCTTGTAGTCGCGGTATCGTGTCACCACCTCGGTGAGTTCACTATGCGTCTTAGCGATCTTGCGGTAGTTCTCCGGATCGTTGATGACGGACGGATCGGCCATCTGCCGGGTGAGATCCTCAAAGCGGGTTTCCAACTCGTCGAGCTTCTGAACGTATTGCATTGCCAGGTAAGGGCCGGCGCGGCTACCGGCTGCGTTTTAAGCTACCACCAGTTCTCCACCGTGAGCTTTCTCAATCTCCATCGCCCGGTCCAGAGCGTGGATGGCCACTTCCGTCTGCCGGTCGTCGGGAACCTTCGTCGTCACGCGCTGGAGCCAAAGGCCAGGTGCGGTTAACGCCGACAACAACCCGCCTTGACGCTTCGCCGCAAAACGAATCATTTCGTAGCTGAGCCCCGCGATAACGGGTAGCAGAAGAATGCGCGCCACGAACTTGGCCAGGAACCCTTCCACTGGAACCAGGGCATACACGGCGATGGAGATCACCATCACCACCAGGAGAAAACTCGTGCCGCAACGCGGGTGGAACGTGCGAAACGAACGCGCGTTCTCGATATTCACCGGCCGCCCCGATTCGAAATTGAACACCACTCTATGCTCGGCCCCGTGATATTCAAATACGCGCCGGATATCCTGCCATCGCGAAATGAGCAGCAGGAAAGCCAGAAAAATCGCCACCCGGATGATTCCATCCGTCAGGTTGAACAGTACCGGTGCGTTGAAAGCTGGAAACCAGCCCCCGATCTCCGTGGTGATCCAGAGCGGAACGAACTTGTACAGGAAGATGAAAAATCCAAGCGAAAACGCTATATTCAGCGCCATCATCCAGCCCGGAACTTCATCTTTCCCGGCGCCTTCTTTGCCGGTGTCCATCGCGGCGTTGGCCGAGAACCGCAGCGCCCGGACGCCTAATTTCATAGCCTGTCCAAGAGTTCCAATACCGCGCAGAAGGGGCCAGCGGAAGACAGGAAACTGTTCGGAGAGCCGCGGCAGAGCGTGCTCCTGCGTCACGATTTCGCCGCTTGGTTTTCTCACCGCTACACAATAACTGTGGGGGGCCCGCATCATGACGCCCTCCATTACCGCCTGTCCACCAACAAGAGTCTCCTCTCCGCTCTCGAGGACAGGAAGCATCTGGAGGTGCGCAGCCAGACGCACGAACTTATGGAATGACAAGGTGCAGGAACTCCTACGCTCCAGTATATCGGAAACTATTGGCCCACGATATCGAAAGCGGAGGCGCGGCTTGCAGGCACCCGCAGCTCCGGCATCGGTTTTCCTGCAAACAGGCGCTGGCATGGTCTCGCGAGCCATCGCGCCCAGCGCGTCGACGATTGCCTCCGGGCGCTGTCGGTGGCAATTCCTGTCTTGGCGTACATCTGCCGGTATAGCTTCGAAATGAAAACGAACGCAAGGCGCGCCTTCATGGATTTTACACAGCGCGAGCGCCGCCAGATCTCCTTGATACTGTAGAAGTCGTCCCAGACGCCCTGTGTCCCCCGCCGAATCTCTTCCGGGGTCATTGACGGATGCGGCATATACAGTTTTGGGCGTAAATGTCCGGGCAGCAGCCAGTAGCGCGTAATGGGAATACCATCGATGCGCTCAGCGTTATCGCCGAGGCTTTCCTCCCAGCGCTGAAAATCCACCGTTCCCGGAAATGGCGTCATGGTCACGAATTGCGCGAATGTCAGATCGGCCTTTTTCGCGAGGTCGGCTGTCGCGGCGAAGGTCTCCGCACGATCCGTCGCCAGCCCGAAGATGAAGGACCCGAGAACGTGCACGCCGTGTTCCCGGAATACCCGAAGCCGCGCCGCCAGTTCATCGCCGGAAGCGTTGAACTGCTTATAGACGGCGCGCAATCCTTCCGGCGTCACCGATTCAACACCGACCAGCCCGCCTTTGATCCCCGCCTTGGCCATTGCTTTCAGGAACGCCGGATCTTCGGCCGCTTCCATCGTGATCTGCGTAAACAGGATCAGATCCCCGGAGACCTCGGACAGCATCTCCATCAGCTCAAAACGTTCATTACGGATGGCCGTCAACATCGCCAGCCGTTCGTGATTGTTCTGCTTGCGGGCGAGTTCCAGGTCGCCCAGCGTTACCGGGTAAAAATTGTCATCGGCGAGCGCGATGAAACGGTAACCCAACCGGCGCAGCGCCACAACCTCACGAACCACCGCGTCCGCCCGGCGTTGCCGGGGGGCCTGTCCGTCGGTGCGCCACACGGAGCAGAAGGAGCAGTGCTTCGGGCACCCTCGCACTGTCTGCACAGAGCCCCACATGTAGCGGCCCTTCGGCAGCAGATCCCACCGTGCCGCGACGAAATCCGTGGCCGGCACCCTGCCTCCGTCGTACAGCGGTTCCGGCCGGCCCTTCTCGCAATCCGCCAGCACTGTTCTCCACACGCCGTCGCCATCGCCTTTCACAACCGCGTGCGCCGAACCCATCTCGCTTGCCTCTTCCGGATAGAGCGTGGCGTGAATACCGCCATATACCACCCACGCACCCCGTTCGCGCAGCAGGCGGCCCAATTCGAAGCCTCGCCGCGCATTCGCCGTGTGGATACCAATACCGGCTACATCACCCGGTTCGATGGAAGCTAAATCGAACTGCTGGAGCGTTTCGTCGCAAATCAGCGGGTCGCCGTACTGCGGCGGCGTGGCACCGGCCAGAACATACAGCCAGCGCGGCATGATGACGCCGGTCCCAAAGGAGACGTCACTTGGATTGATGAGATGAACACGCACAATCTGCTCCTTTCAAGTTCGCGTCAGAGAACATCTGGAGGCAGAATACACGTGTCCAGCATCGCGAACGCTACACGATAGTATCAGGTAACGCCAGGGATGTCCCGGACGTGGCTCGCCGCCCATCGAGAGGGATCATACCATGTACATGCCGCCGTTGACCTCGATCGTTTGGCCGTACATGTAGCGCGATGCGTGTGAACACAGGAATACAATAACGTCGGCCATTTCCTCATTCGTCCCGAGACGCGCCGCCGGCGTAGCCGCGGCCATGGATTCGAGCATGGCTTTGGTGGAAAACTGCTCATGAAAGTAGTTGTCCACGGTGCCGGGGCTCACGGCGTTCACACGAATCCCGCTCGGTGCGAGTTCCTTCGCCATCCCTTTCGTAATGGTGGAGACGGCCGCTTTTGCCGCCGAATAGATGGTGGCGCCCGGACCTCCGCCATGCCGGGCCGCAATCGAGCTGAGATTTACGATGACGCCAGCGCCTTTGGAGATCATATACGGCGCTGCCGCCTGAGCGGCAAAATAGGCACTCTTGACGTTGAGGTTCATCACCGCGTCGAATAGCTCCGGTGTGAATTCGGCGAGCGCGGCCCGCTTCACCAGGGAACCGGCATTGTTGATGAGGATGTCGATGCCCGGCTGCTCGGCGCGTATCGTCTCAGCCAGTTTCCGGATGCCGTCGTCCGAGGCGAGGTCGGCCTGAAACAATCGAACCTCCGCACCCAATGTGCGCACCGCCTCGGCAGCCTGCTTCGCGCCTTCTTCATAAGAGTTGTAATGAAGCACGACTCGCGAGGCTCCGTTGCGCGCGAGCGCAATAGCCGAGGCAGTGCCGATTCCGCGTGACGCGCCCGTGATAAGGGCAGTCTTGCCCTTGAACTCGGAATTCAAAGTTTCCTCCATAGTCAATCGGTGAACCAACATACTACGATACTTTGCCGGGACCGTCCGGGACCAAGGTTACCAGGAAGGGGATCATGTAGAGATGAAGACAGCGAAACGGGTGACATTCCGGTATCCGAGGCGCGTGTACAGAGAGACTCCCGCGGAGGTCGATTGCAGGATACTGCGGGTGATTCCGGTCTCCTGTTGTTTCAGGGAAAGGACCTGGCGCATCAACGCCTCCGCACAGCCTTTGCCCTGCCACATGGGCAGTGTCGCCACGGAATAAACGCCCACTACTCCGGCGGCGACAACAACGGCCATCGTGCTGACAGGCTCGCCATCCACGTAAGCCACATATCCGGACATATCGCCCATCCAGAACCGGCTGCATTCGTAGATCCGGCACGCGAGTTCCATCGGAAGATCGAAACAGAAGGACGTGATGCGAGCGAAAGCACCGCGGGTGCGTTCATCGGACACCGGCAGACACTGAACCGGCTGCAACTCACGAACGGGAGGCCGCAGTTCATCGGCAATCATCCCCGGCGCGTCGCTGAGCAACCGGAGTCCGCGCCGGGGAAGGATATCGCGGTACACGCCCCGCACGCCGTTCTCGAGCAAATCCTCGCAGATCCAGAACGACCACGGAAGGCGCCGCGCGGCAAAATGAACCTGGGCTATCGCCAGACGCCGCTCCAATTCGCCCGTGTTGTGCACAGGTCCGGAAAGAAAGGCGGTGTTGAAAACACTGCATTCGATGCCCGAAGAGACGAGCTGAACCCCGGCCAGGCCGCGGACCTCGCCGCTGGAACTCACGAGGGAAAACGATGTCATCGCGTGGCGCAGATTTTGGTCGACGGCCAGCACTGTCCGATCAGAGCAGACTCAACGGGTCAACGTCAATGACGAGGGCCGTGGCCGGCCACTTGTTATCGAGCGCATGGGAGCGTAAACGGTCGAGCAGCTCTCGCAGAATCTTCCGGCTGCCGGTCTTGATAAGCAACTGGTAGCGAAACTCGTCGCGCAAGCGTGGAACGGGGGCTTCGGCGGGCCCCAGAATCCTGGTGCGCTCCGGCGCGGGATTGAGGATGCGCTCCAGTTCGGCGCTCATACGCAGGGCGTCTTCCTGTTTCCGGCCACGTACGACCACGTTCGCAAGCGCGCTGAACGGAGGATACCGCATCAGGCGCCGGAACTCGATCTCCTTTTCGTAAAACGATGCATAGTCCTGCGCGGCTGCGAAACGGATGGCATAGTGATCGGGATTGATGGTCTGTACCAGCACACGGCCTGCGACGCTGCCCCTGCCGGCGCGGCCGGCCACCTGTGTGAGCAACTGGAACGTACGCTCAGCCGCACGGAAGTCCGGCATGGCGAGCCCGACATCGGCCGACACGACGCCAACCAGCGTCACGTTCGGAATGTCATGTCCCTTGGCGATCATCTGGGTCCCAACCAGAATGTCGTAGCGGCGTTCACGGAATCCGTTCAGGATGGTTTCGTACTGGCGTTTTCCGGTGACGGTGTCGCGGTCCATGCGCGCGATTCGAGCTGCGGGAAACTCGCGATGCAGCTCTTCCTCCACCTTCTCGGAACCGGTGCCCAGAAATTGCAGATACTCGCTGTTGCACTTGGGGCAGACCGAGGGGACGCGTTCGGCGTAATTGCAATAGTGGCACAGCAGGCGGCGGTCACGCCGGTGAAACGTCAACGTGACCGCACAATTCACACACTGGATCCGCTCGCCGCACGCACGGCAGGCGACGAAGGCCGAGAAGCCGCGCCGGTTCAGCAGCAGCATGGTTTGCTCTCCGGTTTCCAGGCGCCGGCCGATCTGCTCGATCAGTTTGCGCGAGAAAACCGCTTGCTTGCGCGTCTCCAGGAACTCGAGACGCATATCGACAATTTCCACTTCCGGCATGGGGCGGTTTTCGATCCGTTCCGGCAGCGTGATGAGGGTGTATTTGCCGCGCTCGACGTTGTACCGGCTCTCAAGGCTTGGGGTGGCGGACCCCAGCACAACGCACGCTCCGGTTTGCTGTGCGCGCACGATGGCCACGTCGCGGCCATTGTAGCGGGGGGTCTCTTCCTGCTTGTAACTCTGGTCATGCTCCTCATCCACCACGATGAGACCGAGGTTCGGCACGGGAGCGAACACACCCGAGCGGGTGCCTACCACCACAGGCGCATCGCCACGTTGAATGCGCCGCCATTGATCGGCTCGCTCGATGCCGGAGAAAGCAGAGTGCAGGATGGCAACGCGGTTTCCGAACCGGCCGAAGAACTGGCCCGCGACCGCGGGTGTCAGCGCGATTTCAGGCACCAGCAGCAGCGCGCCGCGTCCCAGTGCGAGCGCCGAATCGATGGCATTCAAATAGACTTCAGTTTTTCCGGAACCCGTCACGCCGTGTAGCAGTATCGTCCGGAATTCGCTCGATTCGATGGCGGCATGGACGGCGCGGAATGCCTCCTGCTGTGCCGGGTTCAGCTTGTGCGGACCGCGCTCCGGCGCCATCAGGACCGGCTCGCGAAGCACGAGGCGAACAAAACCCTTGCGGGCGAGCAAGCGCGCCGCCGTACTGGCGCGAGGCACGACGCGCTCCAGTTCCTTCAGGCTATGGGCCCCGGGATGCAATTCGAGGTAAGCCGAGAGCTCACGTTCGGGTTTGCCGAGTTTCACGCTACCCGGTCTTTCCGCGAATTCGACAACGAGCCTGGAGGAAGAGGCGCGTCGCGGGTCGCGCGTATCATGCGATTCCTCCACTTCGACGAACCCTCGCTTTTCCAGGGAGCGCAAGGCACGCTGCGCTCCCGGTATCTTCGATGCGAGGTAGGCGGCGGTCAGCGGGCGCTTCTCCAGAGCTCGAAGTACCTGCGCCGCCGCCTCGGTGCCGCCGTCGTCGAATAGAAGTTGCCGCGCGGCGTCGCGCCCGGAATCGCTAAGGGAATAGATTTTGCCTTGGCGCAACTCGCCGGTGAGCGGCACCATGGTTCGCAAAACTTCGCCTAGCGGCGCAGAGTAATAGGAGCTGATCCAGGCCCCCAAGCCGAGTAGCGAAGAATCCAACACGGGTTCCTCGTCCACCAGCCTGAGGGCTTCGCGGCTTGCCGTTTCAGGGTCGCCATCATGAACCCCAATCACCATGCCGATCAGTCTTCGCGTACCGAACGGCACCAGCACGCGGCAACCCGCCTGAATGCGGTGGGACATCGTGTCCGGCACGGCATAGGTGAAGGGCCGGTCCAGCGGGACCGGCAGGCTCACGTCGCAATAGCGGGCCATGGAGCGGCACTTCCCTCAAGCGCCAGGCATCCGCTTCATCCCAGGTTTCGGATGAGGCTGTAGATCGGCCGCAACGTGGGATAAAGGGACCTGTAGACTTCGTGCGACCGCCGGTACAACTGCGATTCGTGCGGCCGTGGAGCGATGGAATCCACTTCCCGAATCACCGCGCCGCAGGCTTCCGGAACCGATGCGTACGCACCAGCGCCCACAGCGGCCAGAATCGCTGCGCCGTACGCCGAGCCTTCCTGCGTTTCGAGCGTGGTCACCTTCTTGCCGAACGTGTCGGCCAGTATCTGGCGCCAGATGGGGCTGCGCGCGCCGCCGCCGGATGAGCGAATGGAATCCACCTGCAGGCCCATGCCTTCGATCGTATCGAGGCAGTCCTTCAGGCTGAAAGAAACCCCTTCGATAACGGCTCGAATCAGATCCGCGCGGGTGTGCCTGGCGGTCAGGCCGATCCAGCCTCCGCGCGCCGTGGCGTCGAGATGGGGGGTGCGCTCGCCCATCAGATACGGCAGCCAGAAGAGTCCGTGTGCGCTCGCGGGGGAAGATGCGGCCTCCGCCATCAGCGCATCGTATTCGGTTCCGGGCGCAAGCTGATTCCGGAACCACTGCAAGCTGAGTCCGGCTCCCTGCGTGACCCCCATCACGTGCCACTTGCCTTTCACTGCGTGACAAAACGTATGCACGCGGCCCTGTGGATCGTAGTTGGGCTTTTCCATGTGCGCGAAGACCACACCGGAAGTACCTAGCGTGCAGGAGGCAATGCCCGGTGCGACGATGCCGTTGCCAACCGCGCTGGCCGCCTGGTCTCCACCTCCGCCCACCACGGGAGTGCCCGCCTTCAAGCCTGTTGCCTGCGCAGCCTCCGCGGTGATCTGGCCGGTGACTTCGCTCGATTCAAATACCTGGGGGAGAATGCCGCGATCGAGATTCAACCGGTCTGCCATGTCTTCGGACCAGCGCCGCGTGACTACATCGAACAGCGCCGTCCCGGAGGCATCCGATACCTCCGTGGCATACTCGTCGGTGAGTTTGAAGCGGATGTAATCCTTCGGCAACAGAAGTTTGCGCACGCGCGCGAAATTCTTCGGTTCGCAATCGCGCACCCAAAGCAACTTGGGCAGCGTGAAACCGGTAAGCACTGGATTGGCGGTGAACGCCAGAACGTTATCCCTACCCACCTTTTGATTGATAGCGTCCACCTGCGACTGGCTGCGCTGATCGCACCAGATGATGGCGGGGCGAATAACCGCGTCCTTCTCATCCAGGATGACCAGTCCGTGCATCTGTCCGGAGAGGCCCACCGCGCCAATGTCGCCGGGCTTCACTTTCGCTTCCTTAATGACCGCTCGAACGGCGTTCTGCGCGGCGTCCCACCAGTTTTCCGGCCGCTGTTCGGCCCACAAGGGGCGCTCCATGCGCATGTCTTCATGCGGCGCGGTGAACCCGGCCTTCACACGGCCCTTATCGTCTACAAGGATTGCGCGGCTGCCGCCGGTGCCGATATCGATACCCAACCAGTACATGTAAACTCCAGTCCTATGAAATTGTAGCCGTGAGCGCCTGGAACGGAAGATACGCCGCTCCGTACAGGCCCGCTTCGTTCCCGAGGATCGCTTTTCCAACCGTGGTTTTCGTATTACGGAATGTAAAAGAACGCTCCACTTCTTTCATCATCGGCGGAGCGAAAAGGTCCCATGCCGGAAGCATCCCACCACTCAGCAGCACCAAAGGGAAGTTGAAGATATTCACCAGCGTGCCGATGGCAAGCCCAAGCGCCATTCCCATGCTGACGAAAATCATTTGCGCCTTTTCGTCCCCGGCGGCGGCCATTTTATAGACGTCTTCCGAGGTGACATCGTCGCCCAGGTGCAACAGTGCCGCCATCGAGGAGACGGCGGTGGCCGATGCGTGCTTTTCGAGACACCCGTAGTTCCCACAACCGCAGGGGTTTCCGTTCGGGTAGACGGTCATGTGGCCGATTTCTCCGCCCATTCCAACAAACCCGTGCAGAATGCGTCCATGCGAGATGATTCCGCCACCGATACCGGTGCCGAGAGTGAGCAGAATCAGATCGTCAACCTCTTTGCCGGCGCCCATCCACTTCTCACCCATCGCGGCGGCGTTGGCGTCGTTTTCGAGAATGACTTGCGTGCCGAGCAGCCGCTCAATTTCGTCGCGAACGGGAAAACCCTCGAACTCGGGTAGATTGTTGGAGCCGACGATGATGCCCTTCTCGATAAGGATAAATCCCGGAACGCCGATGCCTACACCGGCAAGGCGGCTGGCTCCAACCTTGCGCTTGATCGTGGTGATCGCGTCCACGATGTCGGAAATGACGGCATCCCGCCCTTCCGAAAGGTTGGTGCTGCCTGAGATCTTCTCGACGATGGTTCCGTCTTTTGTGACCGCGGCGGCGCGGAGGTTCGTCCCGCCAAGATCCACGCCGATTGAGTATTCTGCCATGAAGCCGAAATTATACCGCGCGCTATGGACAGGAAGCGGATGTATAGTACATGGACAATGGCGTTATCCAGGCGAGAACTTCTGACCGGCGCAGCGGCGGCGGAACACTTACGCGCTTCCGCCGCGGAACCGGAGCGGCCGAACGTCGTGATGTTCATGACGGACGATCATGGCGCGTGGGCCACCGGCGCGTATGGTTGCGGCAGTATTCATACCCCCCATATCGACAGGCTCGCGGCCACCGGCGCACGATTCACGCGGGCGTTTGCCTGCACTCCGGTATGCTCTCCCAGCCGTATGACCTATATGACGGGCGCGTTGCCTTCAAGGCATCATGTGCAGGACTGGCTGATTCCGGCGGACAGTTTCGGTCCAGCGAGCCGCCGCTGGCTGGAAGGCTTCCGTACGTTTCCGGAGGTTCTCGCGGCGAACGGCTACTCGCTCGGCATGTGCGGCAAGTGGCACATGGGAGACGACGATAAAGCGCAGGCCGGGTTTTCCTACTGGGCGACGGTTCCCGGAGGAGGCGGCCCCTATACCGATGCGGAATTCGTTTACAACGGCGTCCGCCGCAAGATAGCCGGCTTTAAGACCGATATACAAACGGATTTTGCGCTCGACTTTCTGGACCGGTCTCACAAGCAGCCGTTCTTCCTCTTCGTCCCGTTTTACGCTCCGCACACTCCGTATAATTTTCAGCCGGAGGTGGACCGGCGGCACTACGCGGAATCCCGATTTTCCTGCTTTCCCGACCCTCCTCCACACCCCTGGCAAAACAAGGGGCTCGCCCGGATGCACGGAACGCGCGAGGCGAAACTCGCTTATTCCGCCCTTATTTCCGGTGTAGATCGAAACGTCGGGCGCGTGCTGGAAAAGTTGGAGAAGCTCGGCGTTCGTGAAAACACTCTCGTCATCTTCACCGCCGATCAAGGTTGGAACGCCGGGCACCACGGCGTCTGGGGAAAAGGAAACGGCACGGTGCCGTTCAATATGTACGAGCAATCCATTCAGGTGCCGCTTATCTGGAATCATTCGGGCCGGATTCGCGGCGGCGAGACTCCCGACCCGATGGTATCGAGCTACGATTTCTTTCCGTCCCTTCTCGATTACCTGGGCATGAAGGCCTCACCCGATGCGAGGCGCGTCGGCCGGAGCTACGCTCCATTCCTCCGGGGCGCTAAGCCATCCTGGCGCAACCGCCTGTTCTTCGAATACGCTTATGTCCGCGCGTTGAGAACGGAAACCCTGAAATATATCGAGCGCACGGAGGGCTATCCCAGCGAGTTGTACGACCTGGAATCCGATCCCGAAGAAACCCGCAACGTACTGAACGATGCCGCCTATGCGCGCCCGCTGGCGGATCTTCGTTCGGAGCTGAAGGGCTTTTTCCAGAAAGCCGGTGCGCCACCGCTCGACGATTGGCGAACGACCACTACACAGATACTGCCTGCCGAAAGCAGGCGCCCGGCCAGTCCCTGACGGTCATGGCTCGGAAACCGAGCCCCGCAACGGCCGATCTTACCCGCCTTTCCGCACCTCTTCCAGCTTGGCCAGCATCGACTCCTGCCAAGTGGGCTCCGACCCATACCCCACTTGCAGCCATTCAAGTTTGCCCTTGGCATTCACGAACCAGTTCTGCGGGATCGCGATCACCGGCAGCACGGCATCCACCACCTCGCGTGCGAGCAGCACCGGGAACGTGTACTTGTTCTCCTTCATGTAAGGAGCCACCTTCCCCAGATCGTCGTCGATGTTGAAGGTTACAACCGAAACGTCCGCCCGCCCCTTCAGCTTGTCGTAGAGCTTCTGGAACTCGGGATGTTCAGCGCGGCAGGGACCGCACCACGTCGCCCATAAGTTGATGAGCACCACCTTGCCCTCCAGGGCGGCAAGTTTCCAGGTCTTGCCTTCGAGATCCACCACCGAGAAGGATGGAATGGGATTCTTGGGCCGTTCCCACCTGCTCTGGGTCGCGGTTTCGGTCTTCTTGCCATGCCCCATCAACAGCGCGCGAGACACATCTGTGCCGCCAAGCTCCTTCCACAACCGCTCGAAGTTGTCCGCCACCAGATCCTTGCCATCGACCGGCTTGGGTGCGTCCACTGGGCGGGAATCGAGCGCGGCCCGGTACAGCAGCAGTGCGTCGAGCTTACGGCCTGACAGTTCGGCGGCCTGAGCGCGCCGCGCCAGCAAGTTCGATTTCGCCTGCGGCTTTACGGGCTGCATCGATGCGAGTTCAGTCTCGATCTCGCGTGCTCCCTCGGGTTTCTGTACGGCCGCGTAATAGTCGAGGAGGATGCGCGCCCGGTCGATCCTCAGTGTCTCGGCCGACTCTCGCATCATGATCCGCATTTCATCCGGCAGACGGTCGTCGGCGAGTTGCTCATCGCGCCGCTGGGTCGAAGAACGTATTCCTTCTTCGACCAACCCTGGCACCTTGGCCAGGTTCACCTTATGCTTAAGAAACGCGTTCGCAACCCGGAACTCAGTCGGCGGCGAGCCCCACCAGTTCGGGTTCCTGCGGTACTCCTCCATCAGCTTGTCTCCCGTCGCGGCCACCTGTTCCGCTTGGGTGTCTGGCAGTTGATTCAGAGCTCCTAAGATCCCATCGAGAATCAGCGAATCCTTCGGCCAACGTTGATGCCATTCCCGGTTGATCGCCAGCCTCTGCCGATTCCAGGCTTCCAGCGTGGCCTTGTTGGGGTTGGGTGGATACGGGTGCTCCTTGCGCCACCGGTCCTGTAGGATTCCCTTCGCCGCCCGCGACGTCGGATTCTCCTTGAGGATCTCGTCCTCCAAGCGCTTCACCGATGCCGGTTCTCCGGCCCTCTCGTAGCCGCCCCGAAGAAACGATCTCCACCGCAGTTCGCCTCGCTGTGGAGCCTTTTCGAAATGCGCCAACTCCGCGGCAATCCGCCGGCGCAGTGCGTCGTGTTCATTTGGAGGCGTGGCTTTGAATTCGAGGCGCCACAGCATCTCCCACACACCGCTCAGCAGGGGATCGGATTCCTTCTCCAGACGTGCCCTCACCGCCCCAGCAACGCTCGCCGTCTGAGCCTGTGAGCCGGCTTGCATCACGCTCGACAGCGACTCCGAGTCCAGCGGCGCCAGACACTGTTTCAGGTACGCCTCCAGCTCTTGCTTAGCGCGAGCCGCATCTTTAAATTTGCCCCATCCGGTCGCGCGAACTATTTCGGTATGAACGAAGGGAATTTCGGGATGCGCCGCTTTCATCTCTTCGAGCATACGCAAAGCCTCGCGTGTGTCCCGGCCCATCAGGGCACGGGCGTGGAGAACCACGTAGACCGGCCGGCCGGGATACTTCGCGCGCCATTCCTTGGCGATTCGAAGCTGCTCGTCCTGCTTTTCCTCGGCCTGAAGAAGACGCCGCAGCAGGAAATAATCGTGCGGCTGATCGGCCGCCGCCTGGCGGAGCAGCGCTGTCCGACGCGCGCTCATCTCGGACATTGTCAAATCCAATTCCCAAAGTCGGCCGGACTGTTCCAGTACTTGCCTCGTCCGGGCGGAAGGTTCACATTGCGGATAGAGAATGTTCGCACTGCAAACGAGAATGAGGGCCAGTATGCTGATGCGGGGCATGAAGCTCCTCCAGCCGCAAGTTTACCGGATTTACTCATTCATCGCGGAGTGCCTCCATAGGATCAATACGCGTGGCACGCCGCGCCGGAAGAGACCTTTGTCCAGTGTGAGAATCTCGCGCTAATAAACCTCGAACAGGAACACAGTATTCGATCCGGTAGGCGTGAGAACATACTGCCCGTTCTCGAGGGTGGCGCTCGCTTCTACTCTATACAGTCCCTCTGCCAGCCTTGTAATAGAGAGGGGATACGGCCGCGGCGCTCTGTTGCGGTTTTCAGGAAATTCGATTTCCCGGTTGCCGCCCTTGACCTCGAGTTGGTAAAGCTGAAGTTTCTCCGGCGAAATGCTTTGGGACTGGAACAGGAAAATCGGCTCGGCCAGTGGCGTTCTCGCCGAAGAAGCCGCGCCGGGAACCGTGTAGGTGGTATTGTTCTTGCGGGACTCCTCCTTGGCTTCCGCGGTCTCCGTCGGCACGAGATTCTCGGCATGCAATAAATAGGGGACGTCGGGCTTGGGAGGCCTTGGGCCTGAATACTTGGATTGTCCGAAAACGCCCGAGCTTAGCAGCAACGTGCCGAACATGATAGCCGATCGCAAAAACATACTAGTCATTGTACGGCGCGATCAGCCGACGGGTTTCGCTTCGCGTTTCAAATCCCGTCTTGCAATGGTGGAGAGCAAAGTCTTCACCTCACCATCGTTAATCGGCTTGGTGAGGACATAGCCGTCGCCCGATTCGAACGTGCGGGACAGTTCGGGGTCTGAGCCTTCCGTCACCAGAACGAAGCAGCCGACCAGATGCCGTACCCGCTCGAAGAACTCCACCCAATTTAATCCGGGTAGCCGGACGGAGCAGAAAACGGCGTCGAAACGCAGGCGCGGCACCATCTCCACGGCCTGCTCGGCCTGCGCCACCGGAACTACACGATGGCCGCGAGCGGTAACCATCAGCAGCAATTGACGCCGTACGATGGGGTCCGGTTCTACCAGCAGGGCGGTCAGGGAGCGCTCCGAGCCTGGAAGCGTCTCCTCGCCGGGGTCGAGCACCACCTCCCGTTGACGGGCGGCCGGCAACTCGACTTCGAACTTCTGCCCTTTTCTCGAGCCGCCGGATCGCAACTCCCCTCCATAGGCGCGGATGATGGCACGCGAAACATCGACGCCGGCCGCGCCATCGGGATCGGGGTTGAGCAGATCGATGGCTTCGGTAGGCTTGGGCGCGGTGAAGGCGATCTCGACAATAACCCGGCCCGCCAGTTCGCTGGAAGCCAGGGAGAGCCGCTTTTCCGCCGCATCGGCCAGCGCCTGTTCGGCTCGTAAGATCAGACTTAGAAAAACCTGTTCGAGCTGGCCCTGCGCCGCGGTCACGTACATGCGATCGGTACTGACACGGTTCACCAGCTCAATTTCTTTCAATTTCCATTCGCGCTCGCGAAAATCGATCAGTCCCGCAAGGATGGAATTGACATCGATCGGTTTCGGCTGGGTCTTGTCGGCATTCGCGAACGAAACCAGCCGCGTGACAATTTCGGAGGCTTTGCGCGCCTGTTCGGCAATGATGCTCAGGTCGCGGCGCAATCGCTTATCGGCGGAGCGCGAAAGCAGTTGGCCGGCCGCCGTGACAATTCCATCGATGGGGGCCCCGAGTTCGGCGGCCACGCCCGAAATGAGCTGGCCCGAGGCGGCAAGTTTTTCGCTGCGGAACAATTGCTCGCGAATCGATCTCTGCTCCAGCAGCTTGAGCGAGGTGGCGATCTGGTTCGCGAGGTGCTGGACGGCGGTCTGCTGATCGATATTAAAGTTGCGCGCCTCCGTGTCGTGCTGCAACTGCAGCACGCCCATCAATTCGGCCTGCCAGAACATGGGGACGAAGATGACGGAACGCGGCAACAGGTCCTGTCCCGAGCCGCTGAAAAAAGGACTCCTGTGCGTTTCCGGCACCACCAGCAGAGTGCGATTTCGAATGCAGATGGCGGCGCCGCCGGTGATGGGATCTGGAGGAGAATCGAGAAAAAACGGCGGTATGGTGGTTTCGGGTGAGGCGACTCTTTCCATCGTCCGTTCGGCCTCACGGTAAATGTAGAACGTCACACCGGTCATTCCGAAAATTCTGGGCAAGGCCGCGCACAAGCGGTCGAGAATCTCGGAAGGGGAGCCGGCGGCGATCACATTTTCAGCGAGCCCGTGCAAGGCACGAATACTCTCCCGGTGTTCGCGTACATGGCGCTCCCGGTACAGCCAGACACCCAGCGCGGCAACCAGGAGGACCACCGACAGCAGCAGGATGCCCGGCGGAATCAGCCAGCGGCGATTGACGAGCACGACCGAATCGGCACCCGCCACCAGCACTTGAAACATACGATCGTACGGCGGAATCGGACAATACTGCGAGGCAAGGCCCGTGATGCGGACGCGGTCCCGCGGCGCAAACTGCGCGAGCGAGTTATAGTCGTCGCGGGCACGCTTGGGCAGGAACACCTTCACCATGGAACCCGGATCGCCGACGACGAGATAATCGCCGCCCGCGTCTTCGCCGATCTCGATCACGTCGGCCTGTGTCGTGACCCACAGTCCCAGGTAGCGCGGCGAGTTCAGTTCCTCGGCGGTGACATCATAAGCGGCGGGGGGCTCGGTGTGACTGATCAGGCGAATCTCGGTTGGCCGCACCACCGGAACGCCACCGCGCTTGCCGATACGGCCCTGTACCTGCAAACGGTCACCCGGCTCGAACTTGACCAGTTGATCGTAATAGTCTTCGACCGTAAGCCCGTGACCTTCACCGTCCGTGATGCCCAGGTGCGCGTAATCGAGTAGCGCGATGGCCTTCCCGGTGACCGTGCCGGTGACAAGCACATCCTTCCCCTGGTGAACGGGAGCGAAATCCGACGGACGCCGCGATGCGGCTTCGCGTATGCTGATCTGCTGTTGCGCCACGAGCGGCGCGCAACTCAACAACAGACAAACCGCCGCGGCGGCGGACTGGATCAAGTGGACTCTTGTTCTCGAAGCCATTCTTCCAACTCCGGCGCGAAGAAATCGTCTATAGCCAGGTCTACGCCCGTGAGGTCCGCACAAGTGGTCCTCAGACCGACTACCGAAGCACCCGCGCTTCGCGCCGCTTCTATGCCAGCCTTGGAATCCTCAAAAATAACGCACTCCTCAGGAGAGATGTCAAGCATGGCGGCGGCGCACACGTAGATCTCCGGATCGGGTTTCGGCCTGCTGACCTGATTGCCATCGAGGACCACACGAAAAAACCGGTCAAGACCCGACTCGCGCAGTATGCAGTCGATGTTCGCCCGTTCCGCATTGGATGCCACGGCCTTATCCACGCCGGCATGCCGCTCGAGGAACGGCCGCACTCCGGGCACCATGTATTCGTTGACGTGAGGCCGGATCATTTCGCGGTAGATCGCCTCTTTTGCGGCGCCATGCCGGCAGATCTCGGTTGGATCTAGAGCGCTGCCGAATAGCTCGCGAACGATATCGTCATTGTGGCGGCCCAGCATGATCCGCCCGATGGAAGTAGAATCAATGCCCAACGGCTCGAGGTAGGCCTCCCAGGCTTTGACGTGCAGCGGTGTCGAATGAACGATGACCCCGTCCAGGTCGAAAATGAATTTCACGCCCGTGCTCCGGCACGAGAAATACTCCACATGCCGGGATCATAACATTTCACTGCGGGCTCTCCCGAACGGTACGCACCGCGGGTGCGCGCACGGCGCCGCTCCGGCTGGAGTCCTCGGCGGCGGCGTCCTTGGATTCGTGGTACTCCATCTCGGTATTGACGGCCCAGATGTTGCTTTTGTCGTGCCGTCCGGCAATGATGTTGTCGACGGCGGTCATGGCGGTCAGCATCGAGTGATCCTGGTTGTTGTACTTGTGCATGCCGTTACGTCCCACCAGGAACAGGTTGTGGAAGCCGTCTACGAAGCTCCGGATGACATCGAACCGGTCATAGGTGCCGAAGTACGCCGGGTACGTCTTCTCCATGCGGAGGACGGTGGCATCGACCACGTCGCCTCTCGAGAAGATGTCGGTTCTTTCCGCCTCTTCAATGGCGAGCTCGATCATCTCCTTGTCCGGCTTCTTCCAGAGATCGTCGGTGTCGTAGCAGAAGTACTCGAAGCCCACCCAGACCTTGGCCGGATCCTGGACCATGAACGGACTCCAGTTGTTGAAGATCTGCATACGGCCCACCAGCACGTCGTGCTCCTGAATGTAGATCCAGTTGTCCTTCAGCGGTTCTGAATTTTTCCGCCCTTTCTCTCCGAGCCTGAGTCGATCCAGCAGAAGGCCCACCGTAATAAAGTCGCGGTAAATCAACCCGTCGCCGACTTCCCTGACTTCGCGCGGAATTTCCACGTCAAGGGCGTGAATCAGCTCCTTCACGGGCATGGTCGAGAAAACATGATCCGCGGGGAAATGCCGCTCCTCGCCCTGTTCGTTCACGGCGGTGACGCCGGTGACACGGTCGCCCGAGGCATGGATACGCGCCACATTCCATCCGGTGAGGATCTCTCCGCCTTCCGCGCGAACCCTGCGGGACACCTCTTCCCAAAGTTGTCCGGGACCAAACTTGGGATAAAGAAACTTCTCGATGAGAGAGGTCTCGGTATCCTTCTGCGCGATATCCTTCGAGCCGCGGCCAAACAGTTTGCGCAGATGATGGAGGATCGCCGTTCGAAGAGACAAGCCCTTGATGCGTTGAGCTCCCCACTCGGCGCTGATCTGATCGCAGGGAACACCCCATACCTTCTCCGTGTAGCTCTTGAAAAACGTCCGGTAGAGCTGCCGTCCGAAGCGGTTGATCAAAAAATCTTCGAGCGTCTTCTCGTTCGGAATAGGCCGGATGGAGCTGCGCAAATAGCTGATGCCGGCACGGAACGTTCTGAGGAGTCCCAGTTGTCTCAACGTCACCGGAGTGAGCTTGAGCGGATACTCGAAGAGCTTCCGGAGAAACAGAATCCTCGATTGCCTTGGCCGCACCAGCAGAACAAGATCTTCCGATTTCGGATCAGGCCCTTTTTTTCCGGTTGCGGCGAGTGTACGCTCACGGTTCTGATAAACCAGCCGGTGATTCTCGTCCGTCGTATCCTCGACGGGCATTACCTCCGTCCACCAGTTCATCACGCGGTCGGATTTTGAAAAAAACCGATGACCTCCAATATCGATCCGGTTTCCTTTGTAATTGACGGTTCGTGATATACCGCCCATGTATCCGCTCTTTTCGAGCACAATGGGCTTGACCTTTGCCCGCCGTAAGAGCTCTAGCGCCGCAGTTAAACCCGCCGGCCCCGCTCCAATGATAACGGCGGTCCCCCGAAGTTCCTTCATGCAAAAATACTCCGCAGTGTAACCGAGTTCTCGCTGTCCGTATCGGTTTCGAGTGAGCTTAGTTATTATTGTCCGCCGCTATCTGCCGCACCAGGCTATGTGTACTGGGACAGCGGCTCCCGGATCAACGCCTCTTCTACCAATGTAGACCAGAAAGCGAACACGCGAAAGATATCGGCAGGTCTATCTGCTTTCGTGAGGGCCGCGGGATGCGGACTCTGCGATACTTCGTGTAAGCTGATACTATTCCGTACGCAGAGACGGGAGTAGTGATGGGTAAGCGCTATATAACACGTCGTATGGCGATATACGTCGCGCTATTTCCGATCTTTCCAGCGGGCTGCCGCCGGGCCTTGAAGGACTCGGCCAGTCTGGTTGAGATGGGAAACCTGTCCGTTTCGAATCAATTGCTTAGTGGTTTCCATGACATCGAAATGGAACGCTGGCGCTGGACAGCACAGAGTTTTTCGGTCACCCTGAAGCCGCCCTCCGCCTCTGAGCAGAACGGCGCGACACTTTTATTACGCCTGTTTATTCCTGCAGTCCAGATCGACAAGTTGGGACCTATTACGTTGAGTTCCGAGGTGGACGATCAGGTACTGGATCCCCAAACGTTTTCCAAACCCGGCGAGTACACCTATGCGCGCGATCTTCCACCCGCGTTGCTTGCAACGAATGTACTTCCCATCCGGTTCTGCCTGGATAGGGCAACCCCGGGAACGGAGACCGATGGAAGGGAGCTGGGAATCGTGGTCACCTCGGTCGGCCTGATATCGAAGTAGTTCAACCGGGCGCCTGACGGGTAGTATTTCAGCCGGCGCCTGGCGCGTACGGCGATTATTTTGGCAAATCAGAGAACAAAGCAAAAACGGATTTCACATGAAAACAATACTTGTAACCGGAGGAGCAGGTTTTTTCGGCGGCGTCTTGAAGCGGGAGGTTCTTGCCGCGGGACATCGTTGCGTCAGTGTAGATATCTACCCGGATGAAGACAGTCACCGCAACCTTATCACACACCAGTTGGATATACGGGACGGTGAAGCCCTGGACCGCCTCTTTGCATCGGAGAAAATCGATGGAGTAGTGCATTGCGCTGCAATACTGGCACATGGTTCGGAGGATCACGGCTTTCTTTGGAGCAGCAATGTCGAAGGCACGCGCAGTGTTGCCCTGGCGATGCGGAAACACGGCGTGCGCCAGTTGGTTTTCACATCGACAAATTGCCTGTGGGGCGAGGCGCTGAAGCGGCCCGTTCGCGAAGACGATACGCCGAACCCGATCGAGATTTATGGCCGCTCGAAGCTGGAAGCGGAGAAGGTGCTCGGCGAATTTACAGATTTGAACGCGGTGATCATTCGCTGTCCGACCATCATCGACTTCGGACGCCTGGGCCTGCTGTCCATTCTGTTCGAGTTTATCGATGAAGGCCGCCGGGTCTGGACCGTTGGCGGCGGACGAAACCGGTACCAGTTCATCTACGCGAAGGATCTGGCACAGGCGTGCCTGCTGGCGCTGGATTATCCGGAATCCGAAACATTCAATATTGGATCGGACGACGTGAAATCTCTCGCCGAGGTGTACGAGTATGTCATCCGCAGGGCTGGAAGTAAGTCGTCGGTGAGGTCGCTGCCCAGGTTCCCGGCGATCTTAGCCATGAAACTGGCCTACCTGCTGAAAATCTCCCCTCTGGGACCGTATCACTACAAGATGATCGCGGAGGATTTTTTGTTCGATACCTCCAAGATCCAGCGTCTACTCCATTGGCGTCCAACTATGACCAACGAGGAGATGCTCTGGCGAGCGTATGAGTATTATTCCAGAAACCGGCGGGAAATCGAGAACCGCCGCAATGTCTCCGCACATCGCAAAGGTGCACAGATGGGAGTGATCCGGCTGCTTAAATGGGTGTCATAGCCGCCTGGCCCCGGAGGGCGATCCGCACAGATACACTGCCACAACTGGCGGTATATTGTGCGGGCGCCCTATACATCCTGGTTCTGTTTCTGACTGTATCGCATCACGAGCCTTGGGCCGATGAAGCCCAGAGCTGGCTGCTGGCGCGCGATCTGAGTCTTGCTCAATTGCTGGCGGTGGCCCCGCACTATGAAGGCACGCCGCCGCTCTGGCACCTTCTCCTTCATCTGCTAATCCGCCTCGGGTTGCCTTACTCCGCCCTGAACATCGTATCGGGAGCATTGGGAGTGGCGGCGGCGTGGCTTATCGTGAGGTATGCGCCCTTACCGTTGTGGATTCGGCTCGTCCTGCCGTGTACTTACTTTCTGGGTTATCAGTACCCGGTGATCGCCCGAA
>DASTMK010000218.1:0-15812 GCA_035714225.1 Bryobacteraceae bacterium
GACAGTATCGCGGAAGTTCACGTCGAGATGAACTCCTCTTCCGCGAAATTCACGCGGCAGACGAGCATTATCATGACGACGAAGAGCGGCACAAACGATATTCACGGATCGCTCTTTGTCACCAACCGGAACAGCGGCTACGGAGTGGCGCGGAACCGGGACAACTTCACCAACACCGCGGCGAAGCTCAACCGCAACGAGTATGGCGGCACGGTAGGCGGCCCGGTGTGGATTCCGAACGTCTATAACGGCAAGAACCGGACCTTCTGGTTCTTCTCCTACGAAGGCTACAAGTACCGCAGCGGCGCTTTCGGGAACTACCGGGTTCCCACGGAGGCGATGCGCAACGGAGATTTTTCCGGCTTGCGCGACTCTTCCGGGACGCTCCAGACCATCTACGATCCGCTTACGACGAATGCAGAATTCCAGCGGCAGCCGTTCAATTATGGCGGCAGGCTGAACAATATCGACCCGTCGCGGATCAGCCCGATGATGAGCTATATCTATAGCGTTCTGCCGTTGCCTACCCTCCCCAATGTGAATCCGCTGGTGGGCGACAACTATTCAGCCCCGAACCCGAACATTCAGGACCAGTACACCTGGTCGGCGCGTTTCGATCATCGTTTCTCGGATAACGACCTGGTGTACGGCCGCATCACCAACAGCATGGCCACCACGCTGCGTCCTGCCGCCAACGGTGTTCCAACGCTCGATGGATTCGGCAACTCGCGCACGAACACGTATCCGAACAAGAGTCTGTCGGTGGACTGGACGAGAACGTTTTCGCCGACCTTCTTCAATGAGGTGATGTTCAGCGCCAGCAGAACGGTGTCCACCAACTTCTCCGGCGATCCCAGCCGCCGCTACTCGACAGAGTTGGGCCTGCCCAACCCGAACGGACAACCGGGTTACCCGGTGATCAATAACATCGGGGTGGGCACCGGCCGCAGCAACTACTTCCAGCCGGTGAATTGGAACATGCAGTACTTCAATTACTTCATCCTGGACAACAATTCGACCAAGATCCACGGCCGGCATGAGTTTCAGTTCGGGGTGCACCTGCGGCACGACCAGTTGAACTATATGCCGCAGCAGCAGCGCACCGCCGGTTCGGTCACCTTCCAGGCGAATACGACCGCGCTTTACGATCCCGCCGCCAGCAGCGCCACGAACCGCCGGGCAGTTCTGAATACCGGGCACGTGGCGGCCGCCGCGTATCTCGGATACGCCAATTATGAAGTTCGAGCTGCCAAGGGCATGTACTACATGCGGCAAAACGAAGATGCCCTATACTTCCAGGACAACTTCCGCGCCACCAACCGGTTGACGTTGAACCTCGGCCTGAGGTGGCAATTCAGTCCCTATCCGAAGGATAAATACAACATCTTCTCGAGCTTCGATCCCAAGACGATGTCCATCGTGCTCGGCCAGGATCTGGAGACGCTATACCGCGTGGGCGCGACCACGCCGGCGCTGGTTAGGGCTCTGGAAGGCTACGGAGCAAAGTTCATCACCGCGAAAGAAGCGGGCCTGCCGACGAACCTGGTAAAGAATAACTGGTTCGATATCGGCCCTCACGTCGGCTTTGCATACCGCGCGTTTGACGGCCCCAAGAGCTTCGTGATTCGAGGCGGATTTAGCACCAGCTACTTCCCGGTTCCCATCTACGGCTGGAACGACCGCATGCGGCTGAATGCTCCGTTCGCCGGGTTCTATCAGAACTACGCGCTCTCGCAGGCTGCCCAGTCGCCAGATGGCCTGTCGAACTGGGGACTCGTGGGAACTCCCACGATCGTCGCCGGCAGGAACAGTTCCAACGTTGTGACCTTCGATAATCCGCGTGGCATCACGGTCGGCGAGGATTCCTTCCAGGCAGCCTACTTCAACCCGAAGCAGTCCAGTTCCCGCGTACATGACTGGAGTCTCACGGTAGAAAAAGAGATCATGGCGGACACCGTTCTGCGGCTTGCTTATCTCGGCAACCGCGCCTCGTACCAGGACAGCTACGACGACTGGAATGCGCAGATGCCAGAATATGTCTGGCTGAGCACAAAGGGGATCTCTCCCCCCAGCGATTCCTGGGCCAGCGCCACCACGCGCCCGAATCCAACGCTGCCCTACGGCAACCTTCAGGAATACCGCAGAGACGGATGGGGCAACTCGAATGGTATGACGGTCGAGTTGCAGCGCCGCTATTCGAAGGGCCTCGGCTTCCAGGTGTTCTATCAGCTCGTGAACGCCGTCAAAGCGGCGGGCCATGGCTGGTACAGCGACTCTTCCGTGGCGCCGGTCAGTTCATTCCTTCCGGGCACGGTGCCGACGGACCACCACGAGCGCATGAAACTGCTTCTCTACACCCGCGATACCACGGTGCCGAAGCACGAGATCCGCTTCAACTGGATTGCCGACCTGCCGTTCGGCAAGGGCAAACCGGTTGCCGGTAACGCCGGCTCCATCCTGAACGGCTTCATTGGCGGCTGGCAGGTGAGCGGTATGGGCCGCTGGAGAAGTACCTACTTCAATCTGCCCACCGACATCTGGCCTACTGGCGACAAAGTCGAGTACTACGGGCATAAGTATCCGATCGAAGACTGCCGCAGCGGCACCTGCCGTCCCGGCTACCTGCTGTGGAACGGCTACATTCCGGCGCACCAGATCAACAGCGTGGATGCAAATGGAAAACCGAATGGAGTGATGGGTGTCCCCAGCAACTACAAGCCGGCGGGTCAACCCTTGTTCCCCTATCCCGCCGACTACAACAGCCGGAGCGCGGCGAACGACCCAAACTTCCCCTACTACGGATCCAATTACATCTGGTTCAATCTATCCGATACCAGCACACCGTACCGGTTTGATTTGACCGGGAATGATACCGGAAGTCCGCTGCATCCCTGGAGAAACCAGTTCATTCGCAGCACAAACCTTTGGAACGCCGATGCAGCCATCTTTAAGGCGTTTCCGATTAAAGAAAGGGTACAATTCCGTATTCAGTTCGACTTCTTCAACGTGTTCAACACGCCCGGCAACGACTATCTTGCTGGAAACGACGGCCTGGTCGGCACCTGGACGAATCAGAACACGGCACGCACCATGCAAGCGTCTGCACGCTTGACCTTCTAATTACGGTTCACGGCGGCAGGGCGCAAGCTCTGCCGCCGCTTTTCACTTCCCCTCGATCACTTCTTTATACGTTGCCAGAACTTCCCGTGCCGTGTGATCCCAACTGAAGCGGCCTACCTGCTCATAGCCTTTCGCGATGAGCCTTTCCCGCAAATTCATATCGAGCAGGACCTCTTTGATGCCGCGCGCGATGTCAAAGACGTTCTCCGGGTTGACGATCATCGCGGCGTCCCCCACCACCTCGGGCAGTGAACTGACGCTGGAGGCGACCACCGGGGTTCCCGATGCCATCGCTTCGAGCGGCGGAAGTCCAAACCCCTCGTAAAGCGACGGAAAAACAAACGCCGCGGCCGATTCATAAAAAATCCGCAGCGTGTCGATAGGGACGAACCCGAGGAACCGGACCCGCTGCTCCACACGCGTTTGGATCACGGCGTGGCGCACGGAGGGGTATTGCGCAATCTCGTCCCCGATAATGATGAGGCGAAGATCCTTGTAGTCCGGATGATCCTCCAGTTCGCCCTTCACCACCGCGAACGCCTCCACCAGCCTGGCGATATTCTTCTGCGGCCGGATGGTCCCGGCATACAGCAGAAACGGGTAGTCGATCTGATAGCGTCCCAGAATCCGTATGCGTTCGCGGTCGTGCATCTCGGCCTCGGACGGGCTCGGGTGGCCGGACCTGGCCTTCGCCAAAAACCTCGGGTCGGGGGCGTTGTAGATCTGGCGTATGCGTTCAGGCGGTATGGAGAACAGCTTTTCGACATCTCTCCGCGTGGCGCCTGAAACGGTAATGACGCGCGCGGCGCGCTGCAGCCCCCTGCGAAACCGGAAGAGCGAAAACTTGCTCGCCCGGGCTTTTCGCGTCGGATACATCAGGCTGCCCATATCGTGAATGGTGACGACGTATGGCTTGGGCATCAGAATCGAAACGGCATTCAGCGGGATGTGATACAAGTCCGGCGCGAGCTTTCGAAGGAACACCGGTAACCGGACCTGCTCGAACCAGTGCGCGTCTCCGTGTTCGTAACGAATGCGCTCGAAGTTCGGGGGCAGCGATGAGACATAATGGAAATCCGGCTCCCGGCCAACCAGGATGTAACGGTTCTCACGATCGATTTTGCCGATCGACTCAAGCAGGTTCCGGATGTACGTGCCGATTCCGAAATCTTTGATGTGCCGGATGTCGATGACAATTCGAGCGGACATGATATAGCAAAAGGGCCGACCGGGGACGGCCACACTCCGGATTTTCCGGCGCGGGTTACCGCGCGGCGGCGGGGCTCAGTTTCCAGCTATACAGCGGGAAGCGTTCCGCCAGCATGGCGACTTTTCGCCGCACCGAGGCCAGAACCTCTTCGGAATCGAGATTCGCCAAGGTTTCGGCGATGAGCCGGGCCACCTGTTCCATCTCCTGTTCCCCGAATCCGCGCGTGGTCACCGCCGGGCTGCCCAGCCGGATCCCACTCGGATTCAGCGGAGGATTCGTATCGAACGGGATCGCGTTCTTATTGGCTGTGATGTGCGCCTTATCCAGACCGGTCTCCGCATCTCTGCCGCGGATGCCCTTGGCGAACACGTCCACCAGCAGCAGGTGGGTATCGGTGCCGCCGGATACCACGCGGTAGCCTTCCGCCGCCAGCCCGCGCGCCAGCGCCCGCGCATTCGTGACGGCACGCGCGGCGTACGAGCGGAATTCGGGTGTATCCGCCTCACGGAAACAAACCGCTTTTGCCGCGATGATGTGCACCAGCGGTCCTCCCTGTATGCCGGGAAAGACACTCTTGTCGATCGCGGGACCATATTGCGCGCTGGCAAGGATCAGTCCGGCACGCGGGCCGCGCAGGGTCTTATGCGTCGTAGACGTCACGATATCGGCGTATTCGCAGGGGTTGGGATGCACCCCCGCGGCCACCAGGCCGGAGAAATGGGCCATGTCTACCAGCAGCAGGGCGTTCACCGAATCGGCGATTTCACGAAAACGCTTAAAGTCGATAATTCTCGGGTACGCGCTGCCACCCGCAATGATCATCTTTGGACGGTGCTCATCTGCAAGCCGCGCGAGTTCGTCATAATCGATGATCTCATCCTCTTTTCGCACGCCGTACGGCACCACCTTGTACCGCTTACCGGAAAAATTCAGATGGTGGCCGTGCGTCAGATGGCCGCCGTGTGCCAGGTTCATCCCGAGGATGGTGTCGCCTGGTTCCAGCACGGCGCCGTAGGCGGCTTCATTGGCGGTTGAACCGGAATGCGGCTGAACGTTGGCGTACTCCGCTTTGAAAAGGGCTTTGGCCCTTTCACGGGCGAGATTCTCCACGACATCGACGTGCTCGCAGCCGCCGTAATAGCGCTTTCCGGGATAGCCCTCCGCGTACTTGTTCGTGAAAACGCTGCCCGCGGCTTCGAGAATCGCTTCCGAAGTAAAGTTCTCGCTGGCAATCAGTTCCAGCCGCGAATGCTGCCGCTCCGTTTCATGGCGAATCGCCTCGTACACTTCCGGGTCCACGTCCGCCAGGGGCCGTGACATTCGTTCCTGTTCAGTCATTTCGATACGTGCTCCAACTCCGAGATCTTCTTGAGACGGCGTGCGTGGCGGCCTGCTTCAAACTCAGTCGCCAGGAAGGTATCCACCATCCGTTCCGCTTCGCTGTCCGGTGTAAATTTCGCGCCAATGGTGAGCACATTCGCATCGTTATGAGCCCGGGTCAGGCGTACTTCCTCGGGATTTACCGCAAGCGCCGCACGGATACCAGGCACTTTATTGGCTGCGATGGACATGCCCACGCCAGTACTGCAAATCAGAATTCCACGATCCACCGCGCCTTCAGCGACCTTGACCGCAACGGCGCGAGCGTAATCCGGATAGTCGACGGATTCTTCGGAATCGGTGCCCAGATCCACGATTTCATGACCTTTCCGCCGGAGTACTTCCCGCAGCCGCCGCTTCAGGGACACCCCGGCGTGATCCGCGGCAATGGCGATCTTCATTGGGGTTAATGGATCAATTCTAACATGCTAGAATTGAAATCTCGTTCCGCCGGGGAATCGCAGTGCCGCTACATTGCGGCGCGTCTTCCTTTCACAAACGAGCAACATCCATGCAGTGGAGCAAACTGTTTATTCCTACTCTGCGGGAAAATCCCGCGGAAGCCGAAGTTGTAAGCCATCAATTACTGCTGCGCGCCGGATACATTCGCCAGCTTGCCGCCGGACTCTACAGCTATCTGTTTCTCGCACAACGATCGATTCTTAAAATCACGAACATCGTTCGCGAAGAGATGGACGCCATTGGAGCGCAGGAGATGCTTTTACCCGCGCTAAACCCGGCGGAAATCTGGCAGGAATCCGGGCGCTGGGACATCATGGGCGCGAACATGTTCCGGCTGAAAGACCGCTGGCAGCGGGATCTCTGTCTGGGCATGACACACGAAGAGATCATGACCTCCATCGCGCGCGGAGAGCTCCGGAGTTACAAGCACCTTCCGCAGATCTGGTATCAGATCCAGACGAAATTTCGCGACGAACCCAGGCCTAAATCGGGGCTGCTGCGGGTGCGGCAATTTCTCATGAAGGATTCCTACAGCTTCGATATGGATGCCGCCGGTCTCGACGCGGCCTATCAGAAGCACTATGCCGCCTATCACCGCATCTTTGACCGGTGCGGATTGAAATACACAGTCGTGGAAGCGCACTCCGGGGCAATGGGGGGCAGCCAATCCCACGAATTCATGGTGTCTTCAGACGCCGGCGAGGATTTCGTTGTGCTGTGCCGGGAAACCGGTTATGCGGCTAACCTGGAAAAAGCCGTATCGCGCCCGGTTCCACCCGCCGCGGCGGACCCAGAAGGCGATCTCGCTCCCGAGGAGTTCCATACTCCCGGCAGAAAAACGATTGCCGAAGTCGCCGAGTTCACGAACCTGCCCGAGACATCGCAAATGAAGAGCCTGGTGATGGTGGGCGATGGCAAGCCCGTTCTGGCGCTGCTGCGCGGCGATCATACACTCAGCGAAACCAAGTTCGCCAGTGTCACCGGCGCTGCCGATATTCGTCCCGCTCATCCGGAAGAGATCCGCGAGTGGTTCGGCGCCGATGCGGGTTCTCTCGGACCCGTCGGCGTCCGCAATCTACGTATCCTCGCGGATTCCGCGCTCGAAGGGAGGCGCAACATGATCGCGGGAGCCAATCGCGACGATTACCATTTGCGCCACGTCACACCGGGTGAGGATTTCACGCCCGAGTATTGCGATCTGCGCCAGGTCACGGCCGGCGATACCGAGATCACTACAGGCGCACCGCTCGAAATCGCAAAGAGCGTCGAGATCGGCCACATCTTCAAGCTCGGTTACAAATATTCGGAATCGATGGGACTGCGTGTGCTCAACGAAGCCGGTCAGGAAGTAACGCCCATCATGGGTTCCTATGGGATCGGCATGGAACGAATTCTCTGTGCGGCCATCGAGCTCTACCACGACAAAGACGGCATGTCGCTGCCGTCTTCCATCGCACCATTCACCGTGGTGATCACGCCGGTAAACTGGGCCGATGAGAAGCAGCGTGCCGCCGCCGGCGATCTCTATCGCAAAGCAAAGTTGCTGGGACTGGACGCCCTCCTGGACGACCGGGACGAGCGCCCCGGTGTCAAGTTCAAGGACGCGGATCTGATCGGCGTTCCCTATCGCATCACGCTTGGCAAGAAGCTGGCGCAAGGCATCGCGGAAGTGGTGGAACGGCGTACCAAAACAAGTTACGACGTACCGTTGGAAGGCGCGGCTCAGTTCGTCGCGGATAAAGTCCATGCCGGTTGACTGGGCCGCGATCCGATCGGAGTTCCCCGCCCTCCAGAACTGGACGTTCCTGAACACCGCGACATTCGGGCAACTCCCGCGCAGGGCTACGGAAGCTGTGAACCGGCACTTCTTCCACCGGGATAAGATGGCGTGCTGGGACTTCCTCGATTGGTTCGACGATGCGGACCGGATCCGGGAAAGCGTTGCCCGCCTGATTCATTGCGAGGCCGGGGATATCGCTTTTATACAGAACGCGGCTTCAGCGCTCTCGTTGCTGATCGACGGTATCGAGTGGAAAGAGGGCGACCGCATTGTGACACTGCGGGACGAGTTTCCGAACAACCTCTATCACCCGTCGGTTCTGGAAACCAAAGGCGTCCAATGCGTGGAAGTGGATTGGAGCGAATTCTACCAGGCGATAGATGAGCGCACGCGGCTGGTGGCGATGAGCACCGTCAACTACACCAGCGGGCTGCGCCCGGCGGCGGAAGAGGTATCACGCTATCTGCGCGAACGCGGCGTGGTGCTCTATCTGGACGGCACGCAAAGCGTCGGCGCGCTGGAGTTCGATACCGCTCGTATCCGTCCCGACGTGCTCGCCGTTCATGGCTACAAGTGGCTCCTGTCACCCAATGGAGCCGGCTTTATGTACGTTGCACCGGAGCTTCGGGAGAGACTGCAACCCTCGGTGATCGGCTGGCGCAGCCATAAGGACTGGCGTAACGTGGACAATCTACACCACGGCGCACCCGAATTCAAACACGAGGCGGAGAAGTACGAGGGTGGAATGCTCCCCTTCCCGCTGCTCTACGCGATGGAAGCGTCCGTGCAGATGATGCTCGAAATTGGACCCGCGGAGATCGAAAACAGAGTGCTCGGTTTAACGGCACAACTGCGCGATTCGCTTCGGGCGATGGGCGCCTCGGTTCTGGATGGACGCGACTATTGCTCACCCATCACCGCCGCCCGGTTCGACAACGTGGACGCTTCCCGCCTCGCGCGGGAACTGAAGCAGCGGCGTGTGCTGGTCTCCGCACGCCATGGCAACGTCAGGATTTCCGTCCACTTCTACAACAACGAAGCGGACCTGGAGCGGTTCAGCCGGGAGTTGCAGGCGCTATTGTGAGCCGGCAGTTCCCTTGAGCCCCAGCTCCTCCGCCCGTCCCTGCATCGCCTGAATACAGAAGTCGATATGCTCGTCGAGTCCGACACCCAATCCGGCCGCGCCGTTCACAATGTCCTCGCGGCTGACCGAGCGTGCGAACGCTTTGTCTTTCATCTTCTTCCGCACCGATTTCACATCCACCTCGAAGATGCTGCGGCCGGGCTTTACAAGGGAAACGGCGGTGAGAAAGCCCGCCAGTTCGTCGCACGCAAACAGCGTTTTCTCGAGCAGGGATTCGCGGGGCACTCCGCTGTAGTTCGCGTGAGATAAAATAGCGCGCCGAATCTCCTCGCTGACGCCCCGCGCGGCCAGGATCGGTTCCCCTTTCATCGGATGATCCGGCGCTTCCGGATGGATCTCCCAATCGAAATCGTGAAGCAATGCGGTGACGGACCACTTCTCGACATCCTCCGCATAGCGGCGGGCATAAGCCACGACACAGCACTCCACCGCTAAGGCGTGTTTACGGAGATTTTCGGACCTGGTAAATTCGCACAGGATGTCCCATGCTTCTTCACGCGTCATGGCATCGCATCAGCGGGGTTTCGCGCCGGTTTCGGTCTCCTGCAGGGGATCGTACATCTTCTCCGCATAGGAGCGCTGCTCGCTGTGGACCTGAAGCGCATGCTCTCTTTCCTTCTCCGAAAGCTTGTGCCTCTTGGACCGGCGAACCGCATACAACACGCCCCACACCACCGCGCCCGTCAATGCGGGCCGTTCAATCAGGAAGTTAGCAATCTCGAAAATGTTGCGCATAATTCGAGCCGAAAGGCCCGACGCACTTCATCTTAGCAGTTCGTGAGCGAACCAGAAACCGGTCATTGCCCGGCGGGAAATGCTTACTTTATGTAGCGCTCCAACCAGTCCAGATGGCGCTGCATGACATCAAGCATGAATTTCGGCTCGCGCACTCCATGCGGTGTTCGCGGATACACCACCATGCGGGTGGCCACGCCGCGCCGCTTCAATCCGCTGTAGAACTGATAACCCTGCGTGACCGGAACGCGTTCGTCCGCCTCCCCGTGCAGCACCAGCGTGGGCGTGGACACATTCCCCACGTAGGTAACCGGCGAGTGCTTCCGGTAAGCCTCGGGGTTCTTCCACGGCTCACCGGCGAAATAGTCCGGCAGGAACCCGGGGATGTCTGCCGTGCCGGTGAAGCTGAGCAGGTCCGTGACACCGGCGCCTACGACAGCAGCCTTGAACCGGTCCGTGTGGCCGACGACCCAACTGGTCATAAATCCGCCGTAACTCCAACCCATCACCGCCAGGCGGTCCGGATCGGCAACGCCCATGGTGACGACATGATCCACCCCGGCCATCAGGTCCTCATAGTCGCCGTAGCCCCAGTCCGACAGGTTGGCAAACCGGAACTTCTTTCCATAACCGCTGGAGCCGCGCGGGTTCGGCCGCAGGATCGCATATCCCTTGGCCGCGAAGGTTGCCAGCGGATACGCGCCGGGCCGTCCGATAAACGATTCGCCAAAGACGCCGGCCGGTCCGCCGTGGATATTCAGAATCAAGGGGTACTTCCTGCCTTTTTCGAAACCCACCGGGTATGTCAGCAGACCTTCCACCGGCATGCCGTCCTTCGACTTCCAGGCGATGACCGCCGTATCGCCGAACGGATACTTCGGCAGATCCACGTTGGCCCCGCTCACCCGCACGGGCTTCCATTCATTGAGCGCGATGACAAACGCCTCGGGCGGCACACCGGACGACTCCATTGCGACGCCCATATGAGTGCCGGTTTGATTGAGCCGCGGCGGGCCGATGATTCCCCGTTCCGGCACATAGAGAGTCTTCACCGGACCATCCAGAGGAATCCAGTAGAGAGCGGCCCGTGTGCCTTTCGGCTCCCTGACCAGCAGACTCTTCGAATCGGAACTCCAGCCGGCAAGAACAGGATTCTGGTCGAAAGTGGCGGGGAGCTCTCGCGAGGCGCCGCTGTCGCGCGCCAGCACCACGATCCTCGTGTCATACTGCCACGTCGGCGGAATCGAGGAGCGCTCAAATGCGATGTGCCGTCCATCCGGCGAATAACTCGGATCGCTTTCGGCAGCCGCCGTCGCGGCGAGCGTTTTCACGGCGCCCGAAACCACGTCCACCTCGGACAAATCCGATTTCGGCCAATCGTCGGCGTTTGGAGTGGGTACGTGGGCGAAGGCGAGGAAGCGTGAGTCAGGCGACCAGGCGAATCCGGCAATATGGTAGTTCGCCTTGACGATCGCGCGAGGGGCACGCTTCTCCGCTGCGGCGCTCTCTGCTTCAATCACCCAGAGCCCGTGGTTCTTCGGCTTCTCGTCGACAACGCGGAAGTCGCGCTTCTCCTTGCCTGCCGCCTCCTCGTCGGGGTCCTTCTCGCGTGCTGTAAAAGCCACCAGTTTCCCGTCGGGCGAAACTTCGTACGAGCCGATTTCTCCTTTCCAATCGGTCAACTGCTCCGCCTCTCCACCCCGTACGGCGATGCGCCAGAGATTACCGGCACCCGTGCGTGACGATTTGAAATACACGTACTGTCCGTCCGGCGAGAAAGAAGGTGACGTGCAGTTTTTTTCTCCGCGCGTAAGCTGAATACGATCGGAGCCGTCGGACTTCGCAAGGTAGATGTGTGTGAGCGTTTCGCTGCGCTCTGTTTCCATCACTTGTATGGATTGCTCGTAAGCGGCCAGCGTCCCGTCATTCGAAGGAACAACGGACCCGATGCCCTTGACCTGCATGCTTACTTCAGGCGTCCAGAACGTGGGCGTTTGGGCGAGGCAAACCAGCGGGGAAATGACAAGTAACACAGCCAGGCGTCGCATGTCGGATAGTGTACTCCAATGCGCGGTGGCCGGGAGGAGACGATGTTTCTGTCGTGAGGCATAATCGGGGATATGTCTGGCTGGGCGCGTATTCACGCGAGTTCAATGGTCCGTATGGTGCAGGAGGCTTTAAGTTGTAGGCGCTGCGCGGACAGAGCACGCGACAGCCGAATCCATGCAATCAGGGAGAGATCACGTGGCGAATGAACTGAAAGGTAAAGTTGCGATCGTAACCGGAGCGACCCGGAACCAGGGGCGCGCCTACGCGGAAATGCTCGCCGCAAACGGCTGCGCCAATGTCGTCGTCCACCACCGGGGAGAAAATTCGCGATCCGAAGCGGAAGAGACGGCCAACGCGGTCCGTGCTAAAGGCGCTGAACCGCTCGTATTTCAAGCTGATCTAACGAAGGTGAGCGAAGTGCGCCGGATGTTCGATGAGAGCGACAAACGCTTCGGCCGTCTCGATATCCTCATTAACAACGCGGGCGTCGTAATCAAGAAGCCCTTCACTGAGATCACGGAAGAGGAATACGATCGTGCCTTCGGGATCAACGCCAAAGCCGCCTTCTTCTGCATGCAGGAGGCGGCACGGCGCATTTCCGACGGCGGCCGCATCATCAACATTGGCACAAGCCTGCTTGGCGCCACGACTGGTTCCTATTCCGTCTACGCCGGCAGCAAAGCGCCACTGGAGGACTTCACCCGCGCGCTGGCCAAAGAAATCGGGCAACGCGGAGTCACCGTGAATACAGTATGCCCCGGCCCTCTTAACACATCTTTCTTTTATCCCGCGGAAACGCCGGATTCGATCGAATTTTTCAAGCACATGAGTGTACAGAACCGGCTCGGGGAGATAGGGGACGTAGTGCCGCTCATCGAATTCCTGGTTTCCCCGAAAGGCGGATGGGTAACGGCACAGACCATATTCGTAAACGGTGGCTTCCTCGCACGCTGAAATGAGGCCAGGCGCCGTTGCAGGTCACCGAAGAGGGTCCGGCCCAGCTTTATGCGGCGCCGCGAATGGCATCGATAGCAGGGCTGGTCCGATCGGACAAATCGACCAGGTCTTGCGCCGCAAGATGCAGGCGCGTCATAGCGGCGTCGATCCGTGTCCCGGCGTGTATGTCTTCTTTCGATCCGCTGAGGATTTCCGCCAGATACAAGATAGACGGCAGGGACTCACCCGATAACTCCGGTTTATGATGCAACCCGGCAGCTTGCACCAGATGTTCCGGGAATTTCCACTTTTTCAGGACCATCGCGCTGAGTTCGGCGTGATCCAGGCCTGATACCAACAGGTCCGCCATCAGCGCCGGGCAGCCCTGTTCGGTGACTCTGGCGTGAAGCTCCGCGATCTCCCTGGGTAGCAGCGAAAGTAGCAGCCGCCCGGCGTCGTGCACCAATCCCGCCAGAAACGCTTCATCCCGGTCTGCCGTGTCGGATTTCACGGCCAGCGTGTGGGCCAACTGGGCTACGTCGAGAGAATGCCGCCAGAGCTCGCGCATGGCAGCGGAGGCAAACAGGGGTTTCATGGCAGCCGCAATCAGCAGGTTGCGCGCGGTCTCGGAACCGACGTATACGATAGCCTCGCCTAACCTGGAGATCGTGCGGGATACGCCGTAGACACAGGAATTGGCGGCACGGATGATCTCACCCGCCAGGACCTGGTCGTTGCCTGCCAAAGCCTCCAACCGGGACGGGCTCACCTCGGAGTTGGAAGAACGAAACGTAGCCAGGACTCTGACGGCAACGGCCGGGAAAACCGGCAGATGGCCCATCAGACGGTTCACCTGCTCCAGGGATGCCAACGGGAAGCGGTGGAGGGCCCGTACCGTCGCGACATCGAATACGCCGCTGGAGGCCATCAAATCGAATTCAGCGAGAATCTCCTTTAAGTTTGTATCTTCAAATGGCAGAAACTCAAGGCGTTCGTCGAACAGACAACAGACTTCCAGTAGATCGGCGATCCTCTCGATCGGACTGGCTGCTTTTCCTGTCCGGCGGCTGTGCAGCGCCCGGAGGACTTCCGCCACCATCGCGGGAGGAAACTCGGGGCTGTGTTCGTAGCCTATCAGGGAGTGCCATTCAGGCCCGTAAAGATCGGCCAGCATCCGGCTCCAGGCGTCGGGTTTGAGGAACACGGCGGGGTAATGGTGCAGCAGCGCCGCCTGCGCCAGCAATTCGCGGTGCGCCGGTTCGATAAGAGCAGTCCCGACCTCCATCGCCAGCACCGCCACCCTGCGGCTATGCGATAGCCAGCCGCTATTCGACCTGTCAAGGGTTTCGAGGTCCGGCAGGGGTGCGGAGCTGTGGATAGTAGTGTCGGCGGTCATTGTTTCCGTTCCCATCTGGCCTTATCGGTATGAGAGATGTTTGTATTAGCCCGGTACAAAGAAAGTTCCGGGAGGGTCTGGCAGACAGAGGGAAGCCGTCCAAAAGACCCCAATTTTTCAATGGTTTTTGGTAAAATTAGAGTTACACCTCGCAGGCCCCTTCTGGCGACGATGATGCTCCGGCGAACTGTGCCGGAAGCTCCTGCCGGGCCACAAAAAAGGAGTCTATTTTGGCTGATTTTCCGGAAACCCCGCAACCGCCAACGCCCCCGGTTCCACCTTCGGGTGGAGGCGGGCAAATCCCGCTGGGAGGGGACGGGAACCTGATTCCGATCAACATCGAAGACGAGATGCGGAGGTCTTACCTCGATTACGCGATGAGCGTGATCGTCGGGCGTGCCTTGCCGGACATCCGGGACGGCCTCAAGCCCGTTCACCGCCGCGTTCTTTACGGTATGCACGAGATGGGGCTGCACTACAACCGGCCTACGAGGAAGTGCGCCAAAATTACCGGCGAGGTGATGGGAAAATATCACCCGCACGGCGACGCCTCCATTTACGACACGCTTGTGCGTATGGCGCAGCCGTTTTCGATGCGTTACCCGTTGGTGGACGGTCAAGGGAACTTCGGTTCCGTCGACGGCGACCCGCCCGCGGCCATGCGATACACCGAGGCAAGACTGTCGCGCATCGCGGGCACGCTGCTCGAGGATATCGACAAGGAGACCGTCGATTTCCGGCCGAACTACGACGAAAGCGAGGTAGAGCCGGAAGTTCTGCCAACGCGTGTCCCCAATCTGCTCATCAACGGCTCGTCCGGCATCGCGGTGGGCATGGCGACCAACATACCGCCGCATAATCTGACCGAGGTCGTCAACGCCACCATCGCGCTGATCCGGAATCCGAAGACGCCGCTGCTCGAAATTCTGCAAATGGTGCCCGGTCCGGACTTCCCCACCGGAGGCTTCATTCTGGGGCGGCAGGGGATCTTCGACGCTTTCACCAAAGGCCGCGGTTCCTTGAAGCTGCGTGCCCGGGCAGCCATCGAACATGTCACTAAAGACCGCGATGCGATCATCGTCACCGAGCTTCCATACCAGGTGAACAAGGCCCGGCTGGTGGCCGACATCGCCGCGCAGGTGAACGACAAGAAGATTGAAGGAATTTCCGATGTACGCGACGAGAGCGACCGCGATGGCATGCGTATCGTCGTGGAACTGAAACGCGGCGAGCAGGCCGAAGTGATTCTGAATAACCTGTACAAACACACGCAGATGCAGGTTAACTTCGGCGTCATCATGTTGTCCATCGTCAATGGGCAGCCGCGCGAGCTGGGGCTGATCGACTGCATCAAACGATTCATCGATCACCGCATTGATGTGGTGCGGCGGCGCACCGATTACCTCTTGCGAAAAGCACGCGAACGCGAACACTTGTTGCTCGGCTTCAAAAAAGCGCTCGAAAACCTGGATGCCGTGATCGAGTTGATCCGCGCTTCCAGAAATCCGAGGGAAGCCCGCGAAAGCCTGGTGACCCGGTTTGAGTTCACAGAACGGCAGGCGCAGGCGATCATCGAACTGCAACTCCAGCGGCTCACCGG
>DASTMK010000219.1:0-3939 GCA_035714225.1 Bryobacteraceae bacterium
CGTTTCAATCCACGCCCCCGCGCGGGGGGCGACCGCCAGCGTAGAACACGCCTAGCTCCAACAGCTTAGCAGCGATTTCCCGCGAACCCAGCGACACATGTACCCAAGCGGTTCCACCCGATTGCGGGTGTTCGCAGTAAACCGCACAATCGAAACCGGTTAGCCACAGCGCGAATCTCCCGGCGATTTTGCCACCGCTTCCGGTCCGCGCTCGCATTTCACGCCACTCTCACAGGATCAGCGGACCCTCTGGATCGTACGCAGGATGCGCCCCCACATGCTCCACCTTTGTTCTCCAGTTCGCTCCCAGAAAGTAGAACCGCAGGCTATCCTTCTCCGGATCGATCTCCTGTGCGAGTGCGTGCTTCAGCCGCGCCCACTGCGCCGGGTCCACAACGCATTCAAACACCGACTTCTGAACCCTCTGGCCATAGTCCACACAGAGCTTCGCCACCCGTCGGAGTCTTCGCTTGCCCCCGTCACTCTCCGTGGACACATCATAGGCGATCAGCACCAGCATCTTCCCCTACTTCCAGAAGTACGGTGGATACCCATCCAGGCCCCCGCGCAGATGTCGTGCGAGCAGCTTCGCCTGCACGAATGGAATCAAGCCAATGGGAACACGCTCCTCCAGAAACGGATGCAGCACTTCCTCCTGCTTGCGTTCCTGATAAGCCACCAGCACCCGCTTTCTCGCGTCGGTCTCCAGCGTGACCGCGCCGCTCTCCTGATACTCGAAGTCTTTTCTCTGCAGTTGGCGGCGGTTAAACATCGAGAGCGCCAGCCGGTCTGCCAGATGGGGCCTTAGTTCCTCCATCAGATCCAGCGCAAGGCTCGGGCGTCCAGGGCGGTCCCGGTGAAGAAAACCCACCGCCGGGTCCAATCCAACGCTCTCGCACGCTCCCCGGACGTCATGCACGAGCAGTGTATACACAAAGCTCAGGACAGCATTTATCGGGTCGAGCGGCGGCCGCCGGGTCCGCCCCTTGAACCGCAGCGTCTCATCACCAGTCGCCAGCAACGAACCAAATGCCCCAAAATATACCCGGGCCGCGTCCCCTTCGATACCCCTCACGGAATCCACCGTGCCGCCCTGGGCCAGAAACTGCTCGCGCTCCAGTTCCCGCAGCGAACTAGCCAGACGCTCGGCCGCTTCGGGCAGGCCGTGATTTCCCGCCTCCTCGTCGCTGCTCCGCCCGGTCTCCCGCGCCGCGCGCAGCAGCACATTCCGGCTGTTGGCCACCTTGGCCAGCACGACGTTTCGTGCAATGGCCGCGGATCGTCCGCCATCGTCGGCGGCCCGGTATTGCTCCCTCCGCAACAGCACGTTCCCGCTGGTATTGCCGTGGACGCTCGCCAGAAAACGCCCGTGCTCGGTAAGGTAAGCCACCGCGATGCCCCGTTCGGCCAGCGCGCCTAGCAGAAACGGGCTGCAACTCACCTGCCCGAAACACACGACGCTCGTCAGCGTGTGCATCGGCAGCCGCAGTTTCAGTTCATCCCCCACCTGTACCCGCACGGCCTCTCCCTCTTTCGAGAGATAGGCGCCCTGCGTGGTGACATAGAGCGTATTCAGCAGTCGCTTCATGGCAGCCGCTCTCCAATCGCCGCAGCAATGGCTTTTGCAACAAAGCGGTCCACCCGCCCAGAGCTTCCCGGCAACTTCGGCATGCAAATTTCGATCAGTGAGCAGCGATCGCACTTCGCTTCGTATTCCGCCTGGGGTGTCACCCTCGACGCCATTAGCGTGTGGAGTTCTTCGGCTAGCGCCACGGTTCTACCGCGCAACCTCGCATCGAAAGCGACGTCCAGCCGCCGGCGAGTTTCCCCATAGAACAGCGCCCCCGCCGGAACCGCCACGCCCAGCATTTCCTCCAAACAGAGCGCCTGCGCACAAAGCTGAGCCCGGTCTGAATCGTCTTTCTTCGCCTTCCCTCGCTTGTACTCCACCGGAAACGGACGCCACCGCCCGCGCATTCCCGGCAGCGCCACCCCGGCTTCGGAAGTGTCATCCGGGTTGTCTGAATCGGTATCCACCGGATGAAATTCCACGACGTCCGCCACCCCGGCCAAACCGAGGCGCAGGCTGCGAATCCGCAGACTCCGCGCGATCCGCACCCCACCCCGCCATTCCGCCTTCGCCGAATCCGTTTTTTCGTGCAGAATCCGGCCTTCCGCCGTCAGCGCATTCTCTTCCCAGGCCTGTTCCAAATGGATCAGCGCGCATTGGCGTGCGCAGAAGACCAAATGCTGCAATGCCGACAGCGGAAGAAGTTCGGATTCGGGGTAGGTTACTTCACCCATTCCTCCACCGTGACTCCTGCAGGCAGACTTGTCCTGTCGACCTCGATCAGATAATCCTCCCGCGTGCGGGCGGGGCGCGATTCCGTCTTCAATTCTGGTCGTAACTGGACCTTCACGCGGGAGAACAACTGGTCAGCGCGGGCATTGCCGAGACGATTTTCATGCCGGAAGGCAACGCAACGCACCGGGGCCATCAATCCTCGCGCTGCCGAGCGGTCGAGTTCGAACATGTTGTTCAGGGCATCCTTGACAAGGCCCAAATCGTCTTCGGTGAATCCCGTCTGTTCCGCCAACGTGGCATTGATGTACCCGTAGCACCGATAGAGCCCGTACGGCACCGTGAACTTGCGGCCCATCGTCCGTTCCTTCTCCAAATCCTTCTCATTGGTCACCGCGCAGCGGGTGATGGAGAACTCCGCCGAAACCACGGGATCGATGCTCCGGGCGATCGTAAATTGAATCGGGCCACGAACCTGGCCAGAATTGATCTCCGTCGTCATCACTGCACCGAACGCTCGGATGTCAAAGAAGTTTTTGCACATCCATCGCGTCACCTCGCGGGCCTTCGCCTCCTCTTTGGGCAGTTTCTTTGGTTCCGGCTTTAGCCCGAGTGCTGTATACGCCCTTTCGTTATTCGAATTGAGTACAGCCTTTTCCTTTACGTAGATCTCATGAGGAGGTTGGCCACCCTTGGCTTCAGTTACGTAGTTTCGAATCTTCCGCTTTAAGCAGACGTCCGTGACAAGCCCCTGGCTTGTCTCGGCATCCACACGCGGCAGATTACCCGCATCAGGATCTCCGTTCGGATTGCCGTCAACCACATCAAAGAGGTAAACGAAGTCGTATCGATTCGTTAGGGGCACGCTCATTCTGTCTCTCCTTCCGATCTCTTATTCGCAAAAAAGTCCTGTCGCTGGTGAAAATATCCGACGGTAAACAACCCCTGATCCTCGAGGTTCAGGAACTTCGGGAACCGATCCAAATCCCTGACGATCTCTCCGATCAGCTTCTCTCTGACGACACGCAGCCCTCCATCCAGCTTTGCCAAGTGAAAGGTATTCAGGCGGATGAGGCGAGGAAACACAACTCCTGGCGTCGCGCACGCAGAAGAGAAATACTTGTCCTTGATCGTTGAGTTCAGATCGCGTCCAAGCGCGTCCGTCTGCACCCTTTCCAACGCGGCAAAGAGTCGACCCGCAAGATATGCCGGCTCCGTTCGGTCTCGATCTAATCCCACACTGACCTCCTTGGTTATTTCGCGCATTCTCTGCAAGCGGCATAGGCACGCCTTGATAGCAGCGACTCTCGGATGAGAAGCCTCTCCGTCTCGCCGGATTCGGCCGATCATGGCTGTGAGAAGCGAGAGGGGATATGGCGTCCCGGCGAGTACAGCGCGCGAAACGGCCGCTGCGAGCACCGGAGAAACGCTATCGCTGTCGTACCCCTTCCCATTGCCTTTGAATCGGCCGGTGGCTTGTACCATCCTGCGGATGCTGAGCGGAGGGCCTCCGTCACCAGCCCCGATCAATTCCACGTCCCGGAGATGCTGTCCGAGCCGTTGCTTCATTTCGCCCACAGTGCTGTCAATCCAGAAGCGCACGCATAGTCGCGCAGCATTCGGACCCAATCCAAGGA
>DASTMK010000220.1:0-14149 GCA_035714225.1 Bryobacteraceae bacterium
TTTGAAGGCGTGGAACCTGGAGTTTACGAAGCGACAACGGAGGGCGCACGGGCGATCAGCGTTAACCTCACTCACGCCTGGTGTTCGTACGTCGTTTTGCTCATGAAGCCGGGAGTCATCGCCTACACGCGTGCCCCCGAAGGCGCTCCGCCGTGGCCGGTTCAGAATATCTGCACCGTGCGGTCCGATGGCTCCGATGATCGCTGTCTCACAACGGACGATCATAGCCACAATCCATCATGGTCGCCCGATGGGACGCGCATCCTCTTCATTCATGACTCCACGTTGAGCACGAAGCCGCCGTATCGGGAAACAGAGGACACCAGATCGCACCATCCAATCGAGTTGTCCGTAATGGATGCGGATGGGGGGAATCGCCGGGTCCTCCGGCGCATCGAGCCGGTTGTACACAGCGCAGCGTGGTCACCCGACGGTGAGACTCTTGCGATCACAGCCGCAACCGCACCAACGGCTGGTGAGCAGCCGCCGGTCGGCCTGTTTCTTCTACCGGCAACGGGCAAAGGCGAACTTCGGCTGTTCCGATCAAACGCCTGGACGCCATCGTGGTCTCCGGACGGCCGGAAGTTGGCCTTCACTGTCGAGCATCCACGCGGACATTGGCGAGTACACACGGCTAATGTGGACGGAACGGGTGAAACCGCCCTCGGCAGCCCTGACGCCGACAACGGATCACCGGCATGGTCTCCGGATGGTCGCGAGATTGCTTTCGACCAGTTCACAGACGCGAACAGGCGCCAGCAGGTATTCGTGATGAAGCCCGACGGCGCAGACGTCCGGCAAGTCACCTCTGATCCAGCCTGGTCTTGTGCCCGGCCGTCGTGGTCAGCGAGCGGTACTCACCTTGCAGTCTCCTGCCGGTCCGCCGGGTCGTTTTGCGGGATGGGTTTTTTCTCTACAGGCCAAAAGATGCCGGAGTGTACTCGCCGCGTGTTCCTTGTGCCGGCTGCAACCGAATCCGCAGCCTCAGCAATCAGGCTGTTCGACCACGACGGAGCGATGGCGTCGTTTGCACTGTGATGATGCGTCCTTCCAGCGCGATGTGGAATCACCTGCCGGAATCCGGACTCGCCGTCCAGCGCTTAACGCTAAAGACGGCTCGTCGCTACCGGAGCGTTCCCCGTCTCATCGTTTCGGATGCGAGCCAGTCTCCCAGTTCCAGGTCGCGTGATCCAGAAACAAACCCGACGATCCACATCTCCGACATGACTCTTCGGCCAATTGCTTCCGAGTCCGGATGATTCACGCAGGATGGCTACGGCGTATTACGAGAGATTCCGATCTCAACCTGCTATAGTTCTTGGTGCGAAGCGAATCGAGTCGAAGAAGTCGCGGTTGGCGCCGGCTAATTCCGTGCGGCCCCGAAAACGGGTTCCACCGGCGTCGCGGTATTTTCGAACCAGTTTCGCGACACATCTTCCGAAAGAACGACCAATGGCGAAAACACTGATAGCGCACGAGCAGCCGATAGCGAAGATCTTCAGCGACGATTACGTCTTTCGCATTCCGGGCTACCAACGGCCATACGCATGGACGACGGACCAAGCGCAGGAGCTCCTCGATGATCTGCTCACTTTCATGCAAGCCGCCGGGCGACCAGTGGAAGAGATGCCGCCGTACTTTCTCGGCAGTATCGTGCTCATCAAGGAGGAAGCTGCGCCCCAAGCCGACGTCGTCGATGGACAACAGCGACTCACTACGCTGACCATCCTGCTGGCGGCGATCCGCGCGAGCGTGAGCGAACCCAGCGCATCGGATTTAACCAAGCTCATCTACGAAAAGGGGAGTGCCATACTCGGCACGAAAGACCGGTTCCGCCTCACGCTTCGCGAGCGGGACAGCGACTTCTTCCAGAGCTACATCCAAAAGGAAGATGGCATCGACAAACTCCTCAAAGTTAATGGTGACCTGAAGGACAGTCAACACAACATCCGCGCGAACGCAACGCTATACACCAATAGCCTCGCGACTCTCCCCGAAGCCGACCGACTGCGACTCGCACAATTCGTCGTTACGCGGTGCTACCTCGTCGTAGTTGCAACTCCCGATCTCGACTCCGCTTATCGCATCTTCTCTGTCCTCAACAGCCGCGGGCTCGATCTCGCCCCGACCGACATCCTGAAATCAGAAATTACCGGTGGTATAGCAGCGGGACAACGGGAGGTGTACACGAAGAAATGGGAGGACGCCGAAGAAGACCTCGGCCGAGAAGCCTTCACGGATCTTTTCAGCCATATACGGATGGTGTACCGACGCCTCAAACCGAAAGGCACGCTCATCAAGGAGTTCAAAGACCACGTCACTGAGGCGAAGCAGCCAGCTCAGTTTATAGACCATGTTCTTATCCCCATGGCGAAAGCGTATGAGGAAGTTCTCGACGCGGGTTACGAGAGCACGGCCCACGCCGAGACGGTGAATGAATACCTCAAATGGCTAAACCGCCTCGAATTCAACGACTGGGTACCGCCGGCCCTCGCTTTCACTACACGGCATCATCAAGATCCCGCGGCGATGGTTGCCTTTTTTCGCGGTCTCGAACGACTCGCATATGCGATGCTCATCCAGAAGTCCGGGATCAACGGTCGCATCGAACGATTCTCGCAACTCACGAGCGCGATCATTAACGGCAGCAGCCTCTACGATGAGAAGTCACCGCTCCAACTCACGCCGAACGAACAATACCTCGTCTACACACAGCTTGATGGGATGGTTTACGACACATTCGCAGCGCGAGCACGCACGACCATCCTCCTCCGACTCGATATCTTGGTCAGTGGCGGCGGCGCAAAGTACGACTACCAGACCATCACGGTAGAGCACGTACTGCCACAGAATCCGCCGGCAGACAGCAAGTGGCTCACATGGTTCCCCGATGTGAAAGACCGGTACCAATGGGTCCACAAACTCGGCAATCTCGCGCTGCTCACGCGCAAGAAGAACAGTGCCGCCTCAAATTACGAGTTCGACAAGAAGAAGCAGTCTTATTTCGCCCAAGGTGGCGTTTCCCCCTTCGTCCTAACGACCCAAGTTCTGAATAAGAACGAATGGACGCCAGCAATCGTAGCCGCGCGACAAAAGGAACTCCTCGGTATCCTCGAAGCACACTGGCAACTCAAGAACCGCAAAAATCCCGCGATGGCCGCGACGCAACCATGACAACGCTTAGAGGTTGAGGGGCATTCGGAGGTTCTGGGAACCTCCCGTAGCAACGGCTACACAAAGCAGGACGTTAGTTTGCCCCGGCGTGTGGATCGGGCCTAGAGCCGCCATATCCCCGTCGGATCACGCCCTTTCCGCAACCAGGGCCCTTCAGCGTCGCGTTGACGAAAAACGCCTTTACCGGAGTGTGGCGAACCCTCTCCATCGCAAACGCCTAGGCGCTATCCGGAAGCCTACGGTCCCGTCACTGTGGCGCAGCGTTGCAGCCGGCCCGAGCGCGTTTAGATCGATCCGTCTCTCAGGTTGATGCCGTGCTCGATCCATGCCTTCAGGCAGCACATCATGTGCGTCCATCCCTGGCAGTTTCCATAAGAGCTGTTGAGGCCCTTTTGCGTCTCCCGCCAACCCGATTCGGAGATTCGGATCATCGTCGATTCGGGGCTCAGGGCTTCGAACGCGATCTCCACTGTCGTGTTGTACCCAGCGCTCGGCGGCAGTTCCCCTTCTTCGGGTTTGAAGTCGTCATACTCGGAGGCTTCCCATTCGAGTACGATCCGTTCGCCTGGAACGACCCTCTTGACCGTCACCGGCACGTCCGCCGGAAACTCGGCGAACCTCCAGATCACCGTTGAGCCTTCATTGAGCGGCCCGCTGGCGCCACCGTTCGCAAAATAAGCGCGCAATTTGTCCGGGTTATACACGGCATCGAAGACCTCGTTGAGCGGCTTGTTGATTCTCGTCTGTACCTGAAATCGCAGTTCCACGGTTTCTCCTCCAGTTCAGAATTTTATGTTATATTTATATAACATGTCAAGCGAGAAGGACCGGCAGGACGCAGTATTCAAGGCGCTTGCCGATGGCCGCAGGCGGGAGATGCTCGATCTGCTGCGGGATGGCCCGAAGACCACCGGAGAGTTGTGCAGGCATTTCGACAGCCTGGACCGGTGCACGGTGATGCAGCATCTCCGTGTGCTGGAAGCAGCGGACCTGATCCTCGTTAAGCGGCAGGGGCGGCAGCGATGGAACTATATCCACCCGATCCCGATCAAAGAGATCTACGACCGGTGGATCAGCCGGTACGCGGTGGGTGCAGTGGATCTGCTGGCGCGCATGAAGCGGCAGATGGAAGAAGAATGACTCGGTTGACAGTGTTAACCTATCAGCGATATGCTGATATAAGTTGATAGATAGATACTAAACTTATGGACCCCAATCGCTTCACCGAAAAGGTACAGGAGGCCATCCGCAGCGCCCAATCCATAGCCGTTCGATATGGCAACCAACAGGTCGACGCCGAGCACCTGTTGCTCGCGCTCCTGGACCAGGAAGGCGGCCTTGCTACTTCTATCTTCAACAAAGCAGATGTCAATGGGCCAGCCTTACGCCGCCGTCTAGAAGACGAAATCAACCGTTTACCGAAGGTCTCGGGGCCGGGTGGAGCGTCCGACCAGGTATACATAACGGGTCGGCTTCAGCGCATCCTTACGCAAGCCGAAGACGAAGCCAAGAGGCTGAAGGACGAATACATCTCCGTTGAACACCTCCTGCTCGCCCTGGTGGACGATTCGGGTGCAGCCGGACGAATTCTGAAAGAATTCAACGTCACGCGCGACCGCCTCATGCGGGCACTTCAGGAGGTACGCGGCAGCCAGCGCGTAACCTCGGCCAACCCGGAGGCAACCTATGAGGCGCTGGAGCGCTACGGGCGCGACCTCACCCAACTGGCGGCACAGGGTAAACTCGATCCGGTGATTGGCCGGGACGACGAGATCCGCCGGGTCATGCAGGTGCTTTCCCGGCGCACGAAAAACAACCCGGTTCTCATTGGCGAACCAGGTGTCGGAAAAACGGCCATTGCCGAAGGCCTCGCGCAGCGCATCGTGCGCGGCGACGTTCCCGAGGGCCTGAAAAATCGCCGCGTGGTTTCGCTGGACATGGGCGCGCTGATCGCCGGCGCCAAGTACCGCGGCGAATTCGAGGAACGTCTGAAAGCCGTTCTGAAAGAGGTGCAGTCGGCGGAAGGCGAAATTATCCTGTTTATCGACGAGCTTCATACCGTGGTCGGCGCCGGAAAGGCCGAGGGTGCGATGGATGCCGGGAACCTGCTGAAGCCGATGCTCGCGCGCGGAGAACTGCACTGCATCGGCGCCACTACGCTCGACGAGTACCGCAAGAACATCGAAAAAGACGCCGCCCTGGAACGGCGTTTCCAGCCGGTGCTGGTGGATCAGCCATCGGTCGAAGACACCATTTCCATCCTCCGCGGATTGCGCGAGCGATATGAAGTGCATCACGGCGTGCGCATCAAGGACACTGCCCTGGTAGCGGCCGCGGTGCTCTCGAACCGGTATATCTCGGATCGCTTTCTGCCGGACAAGGCCATAGACCTGGTGGACGAGGCGGCCGCCAAGCTGCGCACCGAAATCGATTCCATGCCCGCGGAGTTGGACGAAATCATGCGGCGCATCATGCAGCTCGAAATCGAGCGCGAGGCGTTGAAAAAGGAAACCGACCAGGCGTCGAAGGACAGGCTCGAAAAGCTCGAAAAAGAGCTGGCGGATTTGCGCGGCGAAGCGAGTTCGCTCCAGGCCCAGTGGCAGGCGGAGAAGGAAGGGGTGCAGCAGCTTCGTTCGCTTCGCGAGCAGTTGGAGCAGACCCGAATTGAAATCGAGCAGGCCGAGAGGCAGTACGACCTGAACCGCGCGGCGGAACTGAAGTACGGGAAGGTGACAGAACTGCAACGGCGGCTGAACGACGAGGAGCAGCGACTGGCGAACAAGCAGGGCCAGACGCGGCTGCTCAAGGAAGAAGTAGACGAAGAAGACATCGCCGAAGTCGTCAGCCGTTGGACACATATCCCCGTTTCAAAACTCCTCGAAGGGGAGATGCAGAAGCTTCTTCATCTGGAGGATGAGCTGCACAAACGGGTCATCGGCCAGGATGAGGCGGTACTGGCGGTTTCCGAAGCCGTCATGCGCGCGCGTTCCGGCCTGAAGGACCCGAACCGGCCCATCGGGAGCTTCATTTTCCTGGGACCCACGGGTGTCGGTAAGACGGAACTGGCGCGTGCCCTGGCCGGCTTTCTGTTCGATGATGAGCGGGCCATGATCCGCATCGACATGTCCGAATACCAGGAAAAACATACTGTGGCACGCCTGTTGGGCGCGCCTCCGGGCTACGTCGGTTTTGAAGAAGGCGGCCAGTTGACGGAAGCGGTCCGGCGCCGGCCCTTTGCCGTTATTCTCTTTGACGAGATCGAAAAAGCTCATCACGATGTGTTCAACGTGATGCTGCAAATTCTGGACGACGGACGGTTGACGGATGGGCAGGGCCGCACGGTCGATTTCAAGAATACGATCGTCGTCATGACCTCCAATGTCGGCAGCCACCGCATTCTCGAATACCGCGGCGCCTTCGAAGGGCACGAGTACGAGCGTATGAAAGACGCCGTGCTCGAAGAGCTCCGGCGCGGCTTTCGTCCGGAGTTTCTGAACCGTGTGGATGAGATCATCGTGTTCCATGCCCTCTCTGAGGAGCACTTGAAGAAGATCGTCGACATCCAGCTCTCCGGTTTGCGCCGGCGCCTGGAAGACCGCAAGATCCGTATTGAGCTGACCGATGCCGCCCGCGAGCACCTGGTTCGCGCCGGCTACGACCCCAATTACGGAGCGCGGCCATTGAAGCGCGCCATTCAGCGCGAGATCGAGACGCCGCTGGCGCGGCGAATGCTGCAAGGCGAAGTGCGGGACGGCAGCTCGGTTGTCGTGGATGCGGACGGCTCTGGAGAACTCCAGTTCACGATCGAGCCGGCAACCGTTACCTGACAGCTAATCCGGTGGGGTTCTTTGATACCCACCTGCAATTGCACGCGTCTAAACAGAGGAAGGAAAAGAGAAAAGTTCATGAAATCCATGATGTTCAATTCTGTTTCATGCGTTCTCGCGACGGCTGTGTTGATGGCCGTGCCCGCTTATGCGCAGAAAGGTGCAATCCAGGACAGTTACGCTGCGGTAGTCAAAAAAGCTCTTCCGGCGGTGGTCAATATATCGACGTCGCGTATCGTACGCCCGCCGAGAGGCGGTGAACTGCCGCAACTGCCCGACTTTTTCGATTTCTTCGGCTTCGGAGGCCCCGGCGGCCGCGATTTCGGGCCGGCCCCGGCGCCCGCGCCGCGCGAACGGCGCACGCAGAGCCTGGGTTCGGGCGTCGTGGTATCCGCCGACGGATACATCCTGACGAATAATCACGTGGTGGAGGAAGCGACGGATATCACCGTTGCCTTTGACGACCGGCGGGAGTTCTCAGCCAAACTGATTGGCGGCGATGCGCTGAGCGACATTGCCCTGCTGAAAGTGGAGGGCACCGGCTTCGCCACCCTGCCGATGGGGAATTCGGATTCGATCGAGGTGGGGGATATCTGCCTCGCCATCGGCAATCCCTTCGGGCTGAAATCCACGGTGACGATGGGAATCATCAGTGCGACCGGACGCGGCGGACTGGGCATCGAAACATACGAGGATTTCATCCAGACCGATGCGGCCATCAACCCCGGAAATTCCGGCGGGGCCATGATCGACACGCGGGGAGAGCTGATCGGAATCAACACGGCAATCCTGTCGCGTACCGGCGGGAACCAGGGCATCGGCTTCGCGATTCCGATCAATATGGCCAAGGACATCATGGGACAGATCCGCGACACAGGCAAGGTGTCGCGCGGCTATATGGGCGCCGGGATTCAAGACCTGACGCCGGAGCTGGCCAAAGCCTTCAACCTGTCCAGCGCAAACGGCGTCGCCATCACGCAAGTCGAACAAGACAGCCCCGCCGAGCAGGCAGGGTTACAGCCGGGCGACGTGGTGGTCTCCGTAAATGGAAACGTGGTGAAGACGGCCAATGAGCTGCGTCTTCGCATATCCGGGACAAAACCCGGGGAGACCGTAAAGCTCGGCGTGCAGCGCGACGGTAAGCCTGTCGCGCTGGCAGTGACGTTGAAGCAGCTTCCGTCGCAACGCGCGGAAGAAGAGAGCGGCGGTGGTGGTGGGGGGGAGCCCAGTGCTCTTGAAGGTCTGTCAGTGGACGATCTGACACCCCAGATCGCACAGCAGCTTGGTCTCAGCCCCGAGGTGAAGGGCGTTGTGGTGACAAGCGTCGATCCTTCGAGCGACGCCGCCAACTCGGGCCTGGCGCGCGGCGACGTCATCCAATCCGTGAACCGCCAGCCGGTGACCAGCGTGGCGGAGTTCCGGAAGTTGTTCGGCTCCACCGCGGGTCAGCCTGTCGTGCTTCTGGTGAACCGGCGCGGTGCTACGCGGTTTGTAGTGGTCCGGCCACAGGGTGGGAACCGCTAACCCATGTCGAATTATATGCGGCAGTCTGTTTTCTTTCCGCAGCGCTACGCGGAAGGTGTGTGGCGTCCGGCGGCTGATATCTACCGGACACAGACCGGTTGGATTCTGAAATTCGATCTTGCTGGTGTCAGGCCGGAAGACATCCTGGTGCAGATCCTCGGATGCCGCGTTTCGGTGAGCGGTGTCCGGCGGGACTGGGTTCTCGAGGAAGGCTGCACTTACTACTGCATGGAGATTTCGTACAGCAGCTTCGAGCGAACTGTCGACTTGCCGTGCGAGCTCCACGGTACGCAGTGGACCGTGGAGTTCCTGCACGGGTTTGTTCTGGTTCGTTTGGACTTGACAGGAGAAAACCGTGAACGAAAATAACGAAAACGTTCAGATCTTGCCGGTACTGCCGCTGAAAAATACGGTGCTGTTCCCGTTCTTGCTGATGCCCCTTTCAGTGGGCCGGCCGCATTCCATCGGAGCTGTTGAGGCTGCCCTGGCAACCGAAGGTAAAGAAATCATTGTTGTATCGCAGAAAGACCCATCGGTGGACACACCGGGACAGGACGAGCTTTACACCATTGGAACCAAGGCCGTGGTGCGGAAGATGTCCCGGCCGAACGAGGAATCGATGGAGTTGCTGGTGCTGGGCGGCGAGCGCGTTGTGCTCATCAAATTGGAGCAGACCGAGCCGTACATGACAGGACGCGTGCGGCCCTACCCGCTGCCGGAAGATGGAGGGCCGGAAGTCGAAGCGTTGCACCAGTCCATTGTCGAACTCGCCGGAAAAGCGATCTCCCTGGCACAGCCCCAGGCTACACCGGAGATCACGCGCCTGCTGGCGGGCGCCGACGATCCTCTGCGTGTCGTCTACATGCTGGCATCCATGTTCAGCCTCGACCTGGATAAAGAGCAGGCGCTGCTCGAAGCGCAGACCAGGCTCGACGCGCTGCGGCTGATGCATTCCTATCTCAACCATGAAGTGCAAGTGCTCGAACTGCGCACCCAGATCGCGTCGAGCGCACGCAGCGAAATGAGCAAGGAGCAGCGGGAGTACCTGCTGCGGCAGCAGATGCGTGCCATTCAGCAGGAGCTTGGCGAGAAGAATCCGGAACAGGCCGACATCGATTTGCTGCGCGAGCGGTTCGAAAAAACGGAGCTTCCGGAAGACATCCGTAAAGAGGTCGAGCGGGAATTGTCGCGGCTGGAGCGGCTTCCCGGCGCCTCACCGGAATACCACGTCTCGCGAACGTACATAGACCTTATACTCGAGATGCCCTGGAAGGCCAGCACCGAGGATCATCTCGACATCGCCCGCGCCCGCGAGATCCTGGACGAAGACCACTTCAACCTTAAAGAGGTCAAGGAACGCATTCTCGAACACCTGGGCGTTCTGAAGCTCAATCCCGGTGCGAAAGCACCGATCCTGTGCTTCGTTGGACCTCCCGGAACCGGAAAGACATCGCTCGGTCAATCGGTGGCGCGCGCTCTGGGCCGCAAGTTCGAGCGGATGAGCCTGGGCGGCATGCACGATGAATCCGAGCTTCGCGGCCACCGGCGTACGTATATCGGAGCCATGCCCGGAAGACTGATCCAGGCGGTGCGGCGCGCGGGTTCGAACAACCCGGTGATTCTGCTTGACGAGGTCGACAAACTCGGCCGCGATTTCCGGGGGGACCCGGCGGCGGCGCTGCTGGAGATCCTCGACCCCGAGCAGAACAAGAACTTTCGGGATAACTATCTCGATCTGCCGTTCGACCTGTCGAAGGTGTTCTTCATCACCACGGCGAATACGCTGGATACGATTCCCCGCCCGCTGCTCGACCGGATGGAGATTCTCCGGCTGTCGGGTTATAGCGAAGAGGAAAAAATCGAAATCGCACGGCGGTATCTGATTCCGAGGCAGCTCAAAGAAGCGGGCCTCACGGAAGCGCAACTCAACTTCACGGATGAAGGATTGCGGGCCATTATCTCCGGCTATACGCGGGAAGCGGGTTTGAGGCGCCTGGAGCAGGCGATCGGACGTGTAGCGCGCAAGGCCGCGTTGCGGGTCGCCGAAGGCAACGAGGCTGCGCTCACCGTGCGGCCGGAGGATCTCTACGACATGCTGGGCCCACAGATGTTCACTCCGGAACAAGCCCGGAAAGAACTGGCCCCGGGTGTCGCTACGGGCCTCGCCTGGACGGAAAGCGGTGGTGACGTGCTGTATCTCGAGGCTACTCTGTTGCCCGATGGCAAGGGGCTGACGCTAACCGGGCAGCTTGGTGAAGTCATGCAGGAATCCGCGCGGGCGGCACAGAGCTATGTCTGGTCGCATGCCGAGGAGCTTGGCATCGACCACGCGTTGTTCAAAGACGCGGGCGTGCATCTGCATGTGCCCGCCGGGGCCATTCCCAAGGACGGTCCGTCGGCCGGCGTGACGGCGGTGGTGGCGCTTGCCTCGATGTACAGCAAATGCCCGGTGCGCAAGGATACGGCAATGACCGGCGAAATCACGCTTTCCGGCCTGGTGCTGCCGATCGGCGGCGTGAAGGAGAAAGCACTGGCGGCCCGGCGAGCCGGCATCAAGCGTATCGTTCTGCCGAAAGCCAATGAAAAGGATCTGCGCGAGCTGCCGGAAAACGTTCGCAACGAAATCGAATTCATTCCGGCCGAGAGAATCGAAGACGTACTTTTGAACACGATTCCAGCTTTAACGGATCGTCTCGCGTTCACCACACGATAATTCCAGGCCGCCGGGCGGTCTACAGATAGGGCAAAATCGGGCTATGCGGAGTCTGTTTCTGCTGGGATCTCTTTTCCTGCCGCTGGCGGCCGAGATGCGGTTTCAAGCCCAGGAAATCGCCACCGGGTTCGGTGTGACGTACGCCGTGACCATAGCGGATGTAAATCGCGACGGAAAGCCCGATATCGTCGCGATCAATCCCACCCAGGTTGTCTGGTTCGAAAACCCGGCCTGGACAAAGCACGTCATCCTGGATGGCGCTACGAAGAAAGACAACGTATGCATTGCGCCTTATGACATTGACGGCGATGGATACGTCGATTTTGCCGTGGGCGCCGACTGGCAACCCGTGAATACCGAGTCGGGCGGAAGCTTGCAGTGGATCGGGCGCCCAGCCGCGCATCGGAGCGGGCCGTGGAGTCTGACACCGATCACGGAAGAACCCACATTGCACCGTATCCGTTGGGGCGATGTGGACGGCGACGGAAGGGCGGAGCTCATCGTCGCGCCTCTGCACGGACGCGGCAACCAAAGGCCTGACTGGAACGGGCAGGGCGCCCGAATACTGGTGTTCAAAATTCCGAAGAACCCCGCGAGCGAGCCGTGGCCCATGGAGGTGGCAGACAACTCGCTGCACATCGTCCATAATTTTCTTGTCACCGATTTCAATCGAGACGGCCGCGACGATTTGATTACCGCCAGCCGCGAAGGCGTGCACGTCCTGGCGCGGGAGAAAGACGGGAAGTGGCGGAAGACGCGAATCGGCGAAGGGTCTCCCGGTGAAATCAAGTTGGGCCGCTCAGGCGGCAAGCGTGTGCTGGCGACGGTGGAGCCCTGGCACGGAAACTCCGTTGTGATCTATTCCGAACCGGAGAATAGCGGCGCCCAGTGGCCGCGCGTTGTTGTTGAAGACCAACTCCACCAGGCACACGCACTCGGATGGGGAGATTTCGACGGCGACGGCGACGACGAACTGGCTGTGGGCTGGCGCGAAGGCGCTTTTGGCGTAGCGGTGTACAAACGCGGCGGCGAAGGACGTTTCGAAAAGATCATGGTCGACGAAGGCGGAATGGCGGCGGAGGACCTGGTGGTCGCGGACCTCGACAGCGATGGCCGGCCGGAGATTGTTGCCGGCGGCAGAAAAACGGCAAACATCCGGATTTATTGGAACGTGGCGGGCCGTCACAAATAGCGCTTGATCTGCTCGCGGAACCGTGTGTAAATCCAGGAGGCGGCGAGCAGCAGCAGACCCAGCACAATAAACGAAATAATGCGGTTGAGCGTATCGAGTTCGCGCAGATCGTACACAAAGAGCTTGGTTACGCATACAAAGAACAAACCCAGGCCCGAAAGCCGCAGGACTCTGTCGCGGCCGGCAAAGCCCGCCGAAAGCAGAACCACTCCTTCGAGGCCGAACGCCACCGTGAGAAGGCGCCCGGACACCTCGCTTATCAGTAGCAAGGTTGTCAATAGCGTGGCCAGAGCGGAGAACGCAGCGCGCCCGTACGTCCTGTGCGGAGACAGGAACTGGGCCGCATACAAGCCACCGATTGCGGCGGCGGTGGAGAGGATACGCCAGTTCGCCTCTTCCAGGTTTACCGTCCAGGCGCGAAAGAACGTGGCGACGGCAAGCACATAGGCGTGCCACTGCAGCTTGGGCACGTTTATGCGCCTCGCCGCGAGGACCAGGCCCGCGCAAATCGCCGCCCAAACCGGCGCAATGGCGCGCTCATCCAACACGCGCCAGAAGAGCGTGGCCGATAGCAGAACAGCAGCGCCGGAAGTGAAGAGGTCCACAAGCTGCCGTTCCGGTTCCGAGCGCGGCCGGTTGATAAAAGCCGCGATGGTTGCGGCGCACGCGAGAGCGGCGCCGGCCGCGACGGGCCACCAGGGGTGAGTCCGGGAAAGTTGTGTCAGCCACAGGAAGATGGTTCCGAGCGTACCGAGCGCATAGGCGTCGTAACGGAGTTCGGTTACGAACGTTCTTTCGGCGGCGGCGAACATGGGAATGGCGGCAATCATCCACCACAGGCCAATCTGTGCGTGCGGCAGCTCAAAGGCCAGCACCAGCGCAAGCAATAGAACTCCGGCGTGAGTGTATGCCGGTCCGGACCGCGTGAGGACACGGTTCACGAACGCGGCAGCCATAATGATGAAAGCCGCCGGGGTCCAGTTGAAAAGCGCGGGACCGAAAGTCTGAAATTCGCCGCCCTGGGGAACATCCACCAGCAACAGCTTTAGCACCGGCACTGCGAACACCAGCGCGCCCAGTGTCCGCAAGTAGCGCTCGCGAAGCAGGACGCCTGAAAACACCAGAAACTCCGCTTCCATCAGCAATGCGATGTTCGCGCGCCAACCGGTGAAACGCTGTAAAAACGCGGCAGCCAGAACTCCGGCGGAGATGGTTACAGCCGCTTCGAACGTTCCCGGGACCATTGCGAAAAGACCCTGGTCCGGAGCAACGGCCGCCTCGCGGCGGCGCAACTTCGCACGCACGATGGCGGTTACGGCATACGCCGCCGCGGCGGCAAAAAGGAAGTAATCGATCTCCCGCGCACGCAACAACGCCGCACCCAGAAATCCGCAGGCGTTCAGGGGGAACAAGGTGCGCCCAATGCTTTCGCCCCGCCGGTCAGTGGTGATTCTCAGCAGGTCGAAGCCTTCAAACAAAATCCAGTACAGCCAAAGCACCGGGTGGCCCACCATGGCCCATTCCGGCTGCGCCTCGAGGGCATAAACGCTGTAGGTGAAAACGAGCCCGGCGACAGCCATTCGGGTCCACTCAAATCGCCTGGCCACAAACAGCAGGGCCGCCGCCAGCGGCACAGAAGCCGGAAGCGAAAAGCCCGGCGCCGGAGCGATCACCAGCGTGACGAAACCGATGAAGAAAGCCAGTCCGGTAACTACTTCG
>DASTMK010000221.1:0-11745 GCA_035714225.1 Bryobacteraceae bacterium
GGAATGAAGCCCTTCGAAGTTCTGCGGACAGGCACGCGCAACGTGGCGGAGTATTTCGGAACACTTAAAGAAACCGGCACGGTTGAACAAGGCAAGCGCGCCGACCTCATTCTACTCGATGCCAATCCATTGGAGGACGTGACGAACGTTCGCCGCCGGGCCGGTGTGGTGGTCAACGGCCGCTGGATGGCGGAGTCCGAAATTCAGAAGCGTCTGTCGGAGCTTGCCGCCGCCGCGGAGAAGATGTAGCACCAACTGGACTACAGCGGCACCGCGTTGCGCTCGACATAAGCGTCTACGTCGGATTCATCCGGCCCGATGTAGTGGAAATACTCGGCGTACTCCAGGCTGTGCGCCTGCCCGCGCACACGGTCCCGTGCCAGTGCGAAGTGCCTGGTGTACTCACGATTGGCGGTCTCATCGTCGTTGCCAAGCAGGGGGAGCTTCTTTTTCTGCTGGGCCAGGCGCTGCCGCAAACGGGCGCCTGTGTTGCCCGATGGGCCCTGCGTCACATTTGCCATGTTAGCGAAGACTTTGCCGTCCATGAATGCGGAGGTATCCACGACGCGGTTGACCAGTTGCGGGCCACGTGCGAAATAGTACCGTTCTCTCACCGCGTGGGGTTTGAGGCCGGCCAGGAAATGCTCAGGGTAATCCCAACGCGTTCCGGCAATGGCCGCCGCCCATTCCACTGCCCGCGCCGTCACGTAGTGATCGGGGTTGCGCTCATAAAGCGCCGAGGGATCGTAGACCATCACCGTGTCCACCTTGAGAGCGCGGAACAGAAACACGAATCGCGCGCGCATCTCGATCACTGGCATCGCGTCCATGTTGTGGTTCGGGTAGTTCAGAAAGATCGAATCTTTGCAGCCAAGGCGCTTGGCGACCTCGTTGGTGTCCTGCTCGTTTTTCAGCACAATTTCCCCATAGGTAGCCCCTGTGCCTGCCATCGAGTCATCCGTCACGGTGATGAGATAGCCGGTGTAGCCTTCATCGATCAGCTTTAGAACCGTGCCGCCGGCGAAGATCGGGATATCGTCGCAATGCGGCTGAATCGCAGCCAGCACTTTGCCCTGATGCGGCTTGCCGGTCTGCCGCCGTTCCACGGTAGTCTGAACCTGGTACGAAGTGCTGCCGGTTCCACCGCCTTGTGCCTCTCGCGGGGCTGGCGGCGCTTGGGCGCTTGCGGGCATTGGTGCGGCGAGCAGAGATGCTTCCAGAAAACGTCTTCTTTCCACACTTCCTCCTGAGTTGGTTTTTCTATGGTATCCGCGATTCGATTTTCGTCAATGGGGGATTGCGCAAAATGGTGTGCGGCGGTATAGGATAGACCAATGAAACAGAGAGGCAACAAGCGCCGGGCCATGTTGCGGGCCATCCTGGCCGGAGGTGCGGGAGCGGGACTGTTGCAAGCCCAAGCCGGTTCCGGGTGGAGCCCAAAGAAGCAATCGGCCGGAGGACCGATCCGTTCCGGACATCTGCTGTTCCTGAGCGGTATTGGCGGCTGGTATCCCGAGAGGCGGCCGAAAGCGGGCGACATCCGCGAGCAGACCGCCGACGCGCTCACCATTATGAAAACCTCGCTCGAAAAGGCCGGATCTTCCATGGAGAACGTACTCAAGGTGCAGGTGGCGCTTGTCGATCCGGAAAAAAATTGGGAGCCGATGAACGAGGTCTACAACACGTTTTTCGTGAAAGACCGGCCTGCGCGGTCGTATTTCGGCAGCACGGGGTTTCGCAGGCCAGGCCAATTGCTGCAAATCGACTGCATTGCATATGTGGACTGACGAGGAGGGGGTGCCGTTATGAAAGGCCGGGCATGGAGCCGCAGGGATGCCTTTCGTCTGAGCGGGGGCGCGGCGGCGGGGCTCATGGCCACGCGCAAACCGGCGCGGGCGAAGAACATGTCGAATATCTACACCAGAATCGGTGTGAAGCCGTTCATCAACCTGACGGCAACTTACACCATTAACGGCGGAGCGCTGACGCTTCCCGAGGTCAAGCGCGCAATGGACGAGGCATCGCGCTACTCCGTGAACCTCGACGAGCTGATGGAGAAGGTGGGAGCGCGGCTGGCGGAACTGATGGGTGCGGAGGCGGCCATTGTCACCTCCGGATGCGCCGCGGCGCTGGCGCATTCCACAGCCGCCGCGATTGCCGGCGCCGATCCGGAAAAGATGCAGCGGCTGCCGCATCTCGACGGTTTGCGCGACCAGGTGATCATGCCGAAGCAATCGAGAAACGCCTACGACCATGCGTTTCGCAGTCCCGGCGCAACCATCGTCGAGATCGATACGGCGGAAGAGTTCCATAACGCGCTAAGCGATCGCGTGGCGCTGGTGGCCGTGCTCGGCACGGGAGAGCCGAAAGGCCGTATCCGCCTGGAGGAAATGGTTGCGGCGGCGCACAAGCGCGGCATCCCGGTCATCGTCGATGCGGCGGCCGAACTTCCGTTTACCCCGAACCCGTATCTCAGCCGGGGAGCGGACTTGGTGGCGTACAGCGGCGGCAAATTCCTGCGTGGACCGCAATGCGCGGGCATTCTGCTCGGGCGCAAAGACCTGGTGCAGGCGGCCTGGCTGAACAGCTCTCCCCATCACGCCTTCGGCCGGTCCATGAAAGTGGGCAAGGAAGAAATTATGGGTATGCTCGCCGCCATTGAGGTCTGGAAGAACAGCTACGATCTCAAAGCCGAATACCGGGAGTGGGAAAGCTGGTTCCAGGACATCGCCGGCGCGGTTACGAAGGTGGCAGGAGTCAGCACCCGCATTCTGCCTCCCGCCGGTGCGAGCCCGTTTCCGGTGATGGAAGTCTCGTGGGATTCCGCACGCGTGGGGCTTACCGCGGGAGAAGTCGGGCAGCAATTACTCGACGGCGAGCCTCGAATTATGTCGCATGCGGAAGGCGAAGGGCACTCGTTTATCATCCGGCCTGTCGCGATGCAGCGGGGCGATCACAAAGCCGTCGCGGCGCGGCTCGCGGAGATTTTGCGGCAGGCTCCACCGGTGCGCACTGCGAGCGCTGCCGTGCCCGCAAGGGATATTTCCGGGAACTGGCGCGTAACGGTCGAATTCATCCGGGGTTCGGCGGAACACCACCTGGAGCTTTCCGCGGATGGCGCCTCGGTCGCGGGCACGCATCGTGCAACGTCTCTCACCGGACGTGTACGAGGGACGGTGGACGGCTCCAATGTACGGCTTCGCAGCGCACTGCCATGCGAAGGCACACGGCTGACCTACGAATTCACCGGTAAGGTGGAAGGCGAGCACATGTCGGGCGAAGTCGGCCTCGGCGAGTATGGCCGCGCCCGATGGTCCGCTGTCAGGGTGTGAAACGGCGCTTCACGCGACGCGGCGCAGCTTGGTGACGCGTCCCACTTCCACCCATTCCACGACGAAGATATTGCCGTCGCGGTCGAAACAGGCGCCGTGCGGGCAGATGAACTTTCCAGGAATGAATTGATCGCGGGACTGTTTCCGCAACTCACTCCAGTTGCCTGATGAATCGTCGCCCAGGTGCGTGAGCACGCGATTGTTGCGATCCATCAGCGTCACGCGCGCACCAAGGTCGGGAATGACCAGCATGCCTTGGCGTTCATCGAAATGGCAGGGCAGGTTCACGCCGGTCTCGAACCGCACGTGCTGCCCGGTGAGCGTCAGGTATTGCAGCCGCTTGTTGGTGCGGTCGGCGACGAGCAGCAACGGTTCCGGCCCGCGCGTATCCACCATCAGTCCGTGCGGGCAGTTCAGTTTGCCGGGCTCGGAGCCTTTGCCTCCGAACGTGCGAAGGAACTCGCCTTTGCTGTTGTACTGGTTGATGTAGCTCGAACCATAGCCGTCGCCGACGTAGATGTCGCCATTCGGAGCGATGGCCAGGTTTGTGGGACTGTACTTGGCCGGCTTTCCCTCGGCATCCGGCTTATAGGCGTCCGATTCCTTCGGATAGCCGAGAGCGAATACCTCTTCGCCATTGAGCGTCGTCTTCACTACAATGCCGCGGCGGGTGTCGCACAGGTAGAGGAATTCCGTGCCGCCTTCCTTGCGAATATGGAGCCCGTGCGCGCCGCCTTTGAACTCTTTCCCCCAGGACTTGACGAATTTCTCTTTGTCGTCGAAAACCACCATCGTGTCGTGGCTTTCGCTCGCATCGTTCACCGTGTGATGGACGTAGATGCGGCCTTGGGAGTCCTGGCAAACTCCGTGTGTGTTCCCGTAGCGGATGTTGGCCGGCAACTCGCCCCAGTCATGGATCACTTCATAACGATATTCCCCCGATCCCGTAATCGGCCTTTTCCCACCAGAGTTTTTTTGACCCATAATTGCCGGCGCCGAACCCAGAACGGCGGCGCTGCCGCGCAGAAATCCTCTCCGACTGTAACGCATGAACCAGCCCTCCAGCTTTCTTCAGAGTGTCTCCCACTGTGGGCCGGGCGTCAAGGAAGACGGCCGCCGATCCCGGCTCCGGAGATCTCGATGTCGGAGGTGTCGTCCAACAGGAGCCCGCGGTTGCCGGCATCGAGAATGAAAATATTCGATAACCGGAAGCGGCGGCAGCGCCGAAGCACGAGGGCAGCCTCGGAGTTTCGCGGAGCGGTGATGTGAAGACCGTCGATGCTGGAGTCCGTCGAGTCCGTGAATACGATATTGTCGGGGCTGTCGGGGGTGCGATAAATCGGATTCCGGTCCAGAAGGTTCGGGCCAACTACGATATTCGAGCTGCCTTCCACCAGCATGTGGTGCTCGTAACCTTTCCAGAAGGTGTTGGCAGTAACGACCACACCGCGAGAATGCCGGAGATGAATGTTCACGCCGACATCGCTGAACACATTGTTCGCGATGATCAGATTTCCAACCTGGTTGGGATCGTCCGCGCTGCGCCCCAGCAGGCGGATGTTGGCCGATCCGGGCGCGTCGCGCGTGTGCTGAATCGTGCAGCCGGTGATGGCGCCTTCCAGAATCGAGCCCTCCCGGGCGTCGAACAGCACGTTCGCCGTAGCAGGGCCTTTCACATCCATGTTCGCTTCGATATCGCTGGTTCCAATCTGGATGTTGCGGATCTCCGAGCGCCGGATGACGATGCCGCCGCCCCCGTTGTAGCTGACGTGTGACCCCGTGATGTTGATCTGGTGTAGATTCAGGTCTTCCAGAAGAATTCCCACACCGCGGTTGTTATAGACATGGCATTCCGAAAGAATGATGTTCCGGTTTGTGCCGGTAATGCGGATTCCATGCAGCGCATTTCGAATCACAAGGCGCGTCAGTGTGGGTTGCATCAATCCTTCGAGCTGTATCCCGATCGCCCCGGCGTGCTCTCCAACAATCTCGATTCCATCGATCATGGGCGCCCGCTGCCGGCTCCAGACGTTTGGCTTGATCGAGCTCGGCGCGGCGTTGCCCGCGTGTGTGCCGGTGATGCGAAACGCGGGGCCCGCGCCTGTCATAACGATGGTCGCGACGCCCGCGCCGCTGATGGATACAGGTCCCACGCGATCGAGATCAATCAGGACCGGCTTGCTGATCCGGAACGTGCCCCGCCAAAAACGCAGCTCGCCTATCCCAGCGTCCACCGCTTTCTGAATCGCCGCCGTGTCATCGGTCTTTCCATCGCCGGCAATGCCGAAGTCCGCCAACTGCCGCGGCCCCTGGTTTTCCGCGCCGTGTACGATGAGCGCACTCAGGAGAAGAAGCGCGTAAGACTTCATGCCCTTACTCCGGAGCGCGCGGAATCGAATCCGGCGAACCAATCTTCTATGCGTTTTTGCAGGCGGGCCGTTCTCTCGGGTTCGCGCTTCGCAAGGTTTACCTGTTCCCCCGGATCTTCCGCCAGGTTCGACAACCACACATCGCTCTCCACCGGATCTCCCGGCACACTCGGCGGATTCAGGATTAGCTTCCACGGTCCCTCCCGCACGGCACGCTGCTTCAGATACCCCCAGAAGAACGCGTCATGCGGCGAAGGCGCGCCCTGCTGCGCCATGGCTGCTATATTTTTCCCGTCCACCTGGTACGGTTGGGTCACGCCCGCCCAGTTGAGAAACGTCGGAAAAATATCCATGGCCCCGGCGACTCCGGAAACGCTGCGGTTTCCCGGTATTCGGCCGTTCCAGGCCAGGACGGCGGGCATGCGGATGCCGCCTTCGAACAACCCGGCTTTAAAACCGCGGAACGGTGCATTGCTGCCGCCGCGGTAGGGCATGGCTCGCGAGTGCGCGCGAATCTCGTTCGTGGCGCCGTTGTCGCTCTGAAAGAAGATGACCGTGTTGTCGAGAAGTCCGCGCCTGGACAGAGTCTCGACGATCAACCCCACGGCGTCGTCCATCGCCGCCGTAACAGCCGCGTGCATGCGGCGTTCACGGTCCATCTGCGGCGAAAAGCGGTCGAGATACTTTTGCGGCGCCATCATCGGATAATGGACCGCGCCGAAGGCTGCCGTGAGAAAGAACGGTGTGCCGGATTGCTGCCTTGACAGAAACGCCGCGGCTTCGGCCCCGAACATCTCCGTGTGATATTCGCCATCGCGAAACTCTTCGCGTTCGTTCCGCCAGAGATCGTGAAAAATCTCCTGCGGCACTCTGCCCTGGCGGTAGTAGCGGTGGGAATAGTAGTCGGCCCATCCGGAATAGAATCCGAAGAACTCGTCATAGCCTTGCACCGCCGGGCGGCTTTCCGGTGCGCTGCCGAGATGCCATTTTCCGATATGTCCGGTCCTGTAGCCGCGCTTACGGAGCTCGCCGGGCAACGTGATTTCCCCGCGCGCGAGCCCGCGTGTTTCGAATTGCGCGGTGGAAGCCAGCACCTCCGTCACTCCGGTTCGCTGCGGATATTTGCCGGTAAGAAGCGATGCGCGCGAGGGGCTGCACACCGGGGAGTTGGTGTACCAATCGGTAAATCGAGCACCCGCGGCCGCCAACTTGTCGATGTGAGGCGTTTTGACGTCCCTCGCTCCGTAGCACCCCAGGTCTCCGATGCCAAGGTCATCCGCATAAATGATGAGGAAGTTCGGCGGGCGCTCCGCGGCACGCGACGGTGCGGCTAATCCGGCGCATGCCATGCCAACAAATTCTCGTCGTGTCATCTTGTCCTATCTTGCATAAAAATACGGCGCGAAATACGCACCCGGCCGTTGCTCCTGATGGTCTCCCAATGATACTTGTTAAGAAGCCGGTTTCAGGGACCCGGCCGAGGAGCCAAAAATGGGAATGAATCGCCGTCGATTTCTTGAGAACACACTGGGAACTGCTGGCGCTGTCGCCGCCGGACTTGCAAATTTTCCGTCGCCGCTCGCTGCCGCGGCGGACAAGAAAGCCACGGACATTGTCCATCTGGGACCCGACAAGATTCGGCTCACGCGCCTCGCTATCGGGTCGGGTACCCGAGGCGGCCGGCCTCAGCGCGAATTGGGTGTCCAGGGTTTCGCCGACCTTCTCCATTTCGGCTACGACAATGGACTGTTCTTCTGGGAAACGGCGGACTCCTACAAGACGCATCCGCATCTGAAGGAAGCTCTCAATCGCGTTCCTCGCGAGAAAGTCACGATTCTCACCAAAACGCGCGCCAGGACGGCGGAGGAAGCCAAAGCCGATCTCGACCGCTTTCGCCAGGAACTGGGAACCGACTACATCGATATCGTGCTGCTCCATGCCCTGCAAGCCGGTAACTGGCCCGAAGAGCGCAAAGGCGCGATGGAAGTTCTGTCGGAGGCCCGCGAAAAAGGAGTCATCCGGACGCACGGCTGTTCCTGTCATTCGCTGCAAGCGCTGGAGACAGCATCGAGAACGCCGTGGGTGCGAGTGGACCTGGCGCGTGTGAATCCGGCAGGATTGCTGATGGACTCCGATCCGAATACCGTGGTGAACGTCCTGCGCAAAATGAAAGCAAACGGTAAGGGTGTAATCGGGATGAAGATCCTGGGCGAAGGCGGCCTGCGCAACCGCGTGGATGAAGCGCTTCGCTTCGCTCTTTCGCTCGATTGCGTCGATTGTTTCACCATCGGGCCGGAGAACCGGAACGAACTCGCGGATCTGCTGAAGCGTATTCCCGCTGCCTCCCAGCGGGCGAAGGCGGCCTGACCGGCGGAATTGCCGGACTCATTAGGCGGTTGATTTCTGCGTTCCAGCGAAAATCGCGCCGAAATATGCTAAAATCCGGTTCATAATCGCGGGCCTTTTTGCGCTCGCACTACATTCACCCTCGCCGGCAATAGTTTTTAGAGCGACCGGGAGGTGGACGCGCGGCACGGAGGAACGCGTCTGAACTACAGCCGTCTGCTTCGGGAAATCCGTTCCGGCCGGAGACTCATTGCTGGGCTTAAGCACCAGCGGGGTGCCGCTCGTGAGCACGAACGGTTGAACCGTCTCCTCGTCGATAACAGTCTCGGCCTGATGTGCATTCACGATCTCGACGGCGTGCTGGTGGCCGTGAATCCCGCCGCCGCGCGCTCTCTGGGTTTTGAGATGCACGAAGGTGCCGGCCGCAACCTGCGCGATTGGCTTGCCCCCTCAGTACGGAACCGGTTCGACCAGTATCTCTCCAGGATTCGCAACAACGCTGCCGCCTCCGGGCTGATGCGGTTGGTGGCGAAGGACGGTACCGAACGGGTATGGCTGTACCGCAACAGTAAGTACGAATCCGATGGCAATCCCACCCTCGTGGTCGGACACGCGTTGGATATTACGGATCGCGTTCAGGCGGGACGGGCGCTCAAACACGGCGAGGAACGCTTCCGGGAACTGTTCGACTATGCTCCCATCGCCTATCACGAGATAGACCGTAACGGGATCATACGGCGTGTCAACAATGCCGAATGCGATCTGCTCGGCAAAGACAGTTCGGAGTTGATCGGCAGGCCCGTGTGGGAGCAGGTCGTGCCTGAATTTCGCGAGAACAGCCGCCGGGAGGTGCATCGCAAACTGGCGGGATTGCAGGAAATTGCTCCTTTTGTCCGGGAATACGAACGCAAAGATGGAACGCGGATCATTGTTGAGATTCACGAGCGCCTGATTTACGGCGCGCGGGGAGACGTGCAGGGCATGCGTTCGGCATTAATCGACATCACGGCCAGGCGGAAGGCGGAAATCCGTATTCAGACGCTGAATGCGGAACTGGAGCAAAGGGTCGAGGAACGAACGGCCGCACTCGCGCGCTCGAATGACGCTCTGAAGCAATTCGCCTATACCGTATCCCACGATCTGCAGGAGCCGCTAAGGAGTATTACCGGTTTTGCGGGTCTGCTGGCAGCCCGCCATTCCAAGGCGCTGCCGGAGGAGGGCGTCGAGTTCCTGGAACAGATCGCCGACGGGGCGGAGCGAATGACATCGATGATTCGCAGCCTGCTCGAGTACTCCCGCCTGTTGCAGTCGCCGGTATTGACGGAACCGGTGAATATGAAAGCGGTATTCGACGCGGCATTATCGAACCTGGAGGCCGCTATCGCGGAAAGCTCCGCGATTATCACATGTGGCGCACTGCCCATTGCCGCCGTCGATCCGCAACTGCTGATGCAGGTGTTTCAGAATCTGCTGAGTAACTCCATCAAGTACTGCGCGGCAAGGCCGCCGGTGATTCACGTATGCGCGCAGGAGGCCGGCGGCGAATGGATTTTCTGCGTACAGGACAATGGAATAGGGATTGATCGCGCCAACCTCGGACAGGTTTTCGGAGTATTTAAGCGCCTTCACGGGCGCGAGATTCCAGGTTCGGGTATTGGTTTGTCCATCTGCCGGGCGATTATTGAAGGGCACGGAGGCAGAATCTGGGCGGAGTCCGACCCGGGGGCGGGCTCGAAGTTTTACTTTACGGTCAACTCGTATACCGGAGAGCACTCCGAAGATTCTCGCTGAAGTCAGATCCGTCAGCGGCTCTTCGCATCCCCACCCCAGGTTCCAAGGTTCAGCCGGGCGCGGTCGCCGCCGCGCACATACTCCAGCTCGTAGAGCACCCCTCTGTGCTTTTTGGGTAAGGGAAAGTACAGGTATCCGGCAACGGGTTGTGCCGCCGGCCCTTCCGGCAGAGACTTGTCGGAAAGCTCCGTCTCCATCGTCTTTCGATCACGATCCGTTGATGCCGGACGGGGACCGCCCGCGCCCCCGATACCCACTCCCACGCCGACCGATGTGGATGTGCCGCGGCCGTAGCCGCCCGGGCCGGTACCATACCCCACGCCAACGGTTGGATAAATCGTCACGTCGGAAGGAGACGCCGTATTGGCGTTCTGAACGGCCGTGGCAAGCGCCTTGTAATCCGCCGGCCTGAGTATATCTTTGCCCGCCACGCGAAGCAGAAAGTCGTCCCGGTCAACGTCCAACTTCGCTGCGCCGGGGTAGAGGCCTACTTCAATGACGAGGAAGTCCTTGTCGAGTCCCGTCACGAAAGCGCCGCGGACCTCTTCCGGCGTCAGGAGCTTGGCCCCGATTTCCATCGGAGGGAGAACAGCGCGGGCCGGATAATCGGTAACGCTGGGGCGAGGCTTCAGTCCGTCTGTATTGGCGGCGATACAAACCGATGCGAACAACAGGATTCCGATCGATCTCATTGCCGTGGGTCCTTCCCGCCTGTATCCAGGCGCAAGGTTTTGCCGCTTAAAACATAAATTCGTTTGCTGAATTGCTGCGTACCATCAGACCGTATTTCGAGGTTATAAGCTCCGGGCTCGAGCCACATACTCTTCAGGTCTTTCGCGGTTCCCGCGTATGCTCCATCCAGGTACACACTGGCATCCTCGTCAACCGAGCGAAGCTTCACTTCTCCCATGCCATCCTGCTGCCGGAATCCGTAATAGTGCCCAGGGTGATAAAACGGCGAGTAAAAGCCGTAAGAAAACGGAGAATACCAGGGGTCTCCATAGGGATACCAATAGGGCCGCCAATAACCGGAATGATGCGAGTAGCCGGCGCTCACGTTTATGCCGCCGAGGCGGATACGCCTGTGCTTCACCCGCTGCACGGTTGCGGATTCTTCGTTTTTTTCCGGGGCAGCCGGTTGCTCCGAAGCCGGCGTGGCGGTTATAAAAAGAGCGAAGCCGAGACCAGGAATCAACAGGCGAAGAACGCGCATAAATCCTCCCTTCGCGGAGTATATATTCGACGTCTCCAGCGGGTGGCTTGGTTTCAGTAAAGCCGGGCCGTAAAATTGCTCCGCTGGTTTAATTTCGATACGCTGAGCGTTTCAAATTGTCATTGCATACCATTCGAGTTCACAATGTCACGCGCCAGACTATTCTGGCAGAACACGCCGCTGTTGCGGACACCAGCAGCAAGCGCCGCACGGGCTTGCTGAAACACGATCTTCTGCCTGCCGGCGAAGGATTGTGGATTGTCCCCTGTGAGGGAGTTCATACGTTTTGGATGAAGTTCGCCATCGACATCGTATACCTGAGCCGGAAACGTAAGGTCGTGAAGGTGGCCCGGCGAGTCGCGCCATGGCGCGTTTCGATTTGCCTCCGCGCCCATTCCGTACTGGAACTGCCAGCCGGTACGATTGACGCGACGAAGACGGCGCGCGGCGATATGCTGGAATTCACGCCGGTGAGCGGCACTTGAGAGCTTGTTGAAAAATGCAGAAAACCGCTTGCGGACGCGCGCGGCTCCGCTTCTGAGCCGCGACCGCGAGGGAGCGGTGGCTGCAATTATAAAGGGTCTTAACCATGCGCAATTTGAGAGAAGGCAGCAGCGGCCCGGACGTCGTACGCCTGCAGGAAAGGCTCAAGGAACTCGGCTTCAATCCGGGTGCGACCGACGGGCAGTTTGAT
>DASTMK010000222.1:0-7956 GCA_035714225.1 Bryobacteraceae bacterium
ATTGGCCGAAAAGGTTCACCGCTCCATCGCCGGGCAGATAAACGCGCTGGAGTTTCGACATGGCAAGCGCTTCGGTGGCTCGCGCAAGATCCGACGGCGCGAACGGTTCTCTTGAAATCAACACTGTATCGAGCGAACCCCAGCCGTTCACGTCCCCTTCGCGCACCACCATGACGTGACGCCACAGATCGTGTTCGCCGAGACGTGCCAGTGCGGCCCGGGCCAGCGACAGGAGCCGCAGGGATTCCCGCGGCGGATCGAAACCCCAGCGCGAGAACGCGAGCACGCCATTCCCTGTCAGGTGGCTCAGATATTCGTAAAAAGCCTCGGTGGTGTAAAGATTGTTCTCCGACAATGCGAACGCACCTGCCGCCGTTGAAGCCCAGGTGTCCACCAGTGTCGCCTGTAACACCTCATACTTGCCGGTGCTGCGGCGGATGAAGCTCCTGCCGTCCTCGATTACGATTTTTACCTCGGGCCTGAAGTACAGCCGGCGGCTGAGTTCCGGGAATCGCTGCCGCATGATCGTAGTCGCGATAATCGGGTTGATCTCAACCCCGGTTACATCCTTACTGCCGGACGCCAGGGCGCGAGCGACGTCCCATCCGCCGCCCGGTCCGATAATAAGCGTCTTGGCCGCCGGGCGAATGACGTACGGAAACCCCGGGCCTTGATGCAGCAGTTCCCTGCGTTGCTCCCGGGTCAGGTTGTCGATATCGAAATTGGCGATTCCCGTGGCGGCATCGGCATCGATAATAATGCTCATCTGTCCGGAACCCTTCTCCGGCGCCAGCGCCACCCTGGAGAAGCTGTTCCAGCGGACAAAGCGCTCGTTCTCGAGTGCCTGTCCCTTTGCATAGCGCACGTCGATCAAAGGGCTCTTGGTATTCACTACGACCAGCGCCACCAGCGCAAGGGCCAGTCCGACGGCGATGATCCGGCCGCGCGTGCTGCCCGCCAGGTTGTGCCAAATGGCGGAGGATGCAGCGAAGAGCACCGCGGTGGCAATCACCGTGTTGGGCCCGCCAATCACGTTCAGGAACGGCACAAATAACACGCAGCCGGCTGCCGCTCCAATCAAATCGAAAAAATACACGCGATCAACGCGCGAGATGGATTCGGCGATAGCCAGGGAAACCGTGATCCCCGAAAAGAAGAATGGCAGCGCACTGAACAAATAGACCAGCGCCAGCGTCCCGTAGCCGGGCTCTCCGTTTCTGGTGAGCACAAAAACCAGAGCCAGCAGTACAGCCATGCAATTAGCGGAAGCAAGCCAGCCGAGTTTGCTATAGAAATGACCGCGCCAGCCGATGGCAACGTAGGAGAAAACGCCGCCGGCTCCGAACCCGAAAAGCGCGATGGAGATTGCCAGAAAGGCAAAATGGTAGTAGAAGACGACCGAAAAAAGCCTGGTTAGCGACAACTCGAGCAGGAGCGCCGCGAGAGTGGTGAGCGCGACACCCAAGTACACTTGAGGCCAATGCAGCCCCTCTCTGCTCGTGGATGAAGAAATTCGAGACAAATAACTATGTTAGCCAATCGGGGAGACGGCACTCACGCAGCCGGCCGCCCCGGCACGTGGCAGATCGATGTCAGAGGTGGCCGGCTGTCTCTTCCCCCGCTCGAACAGACGTATTCCCCGCACACCGTGTTTCTTTGATATCGGCTATATCGAAGGTCTCGGGTTGGGAGCGCGGTTCAAGCGGAGGCGGGCAGGCCCGCCGTATCGGCGGGACTCTCTTTGGAGGCGGTTCGCCGGGTGTTCCGCCGGGTCCACTGCGCATAGGCAAGTTCAATCACGCGAGTCACTTCCGCGCGATCGAACGGCTGCATGAGGACATCGTATCCGCCGAGGTTGAGGACCTCCGCCCAGAGCAACTCATCGGCATGCAGCGACGTCACGATGAGCAGTGGCGATTCGGGTAGCTTCGCGCAGGTCTCCAGCACATCGCGCCAATGGCCGTCACTCAACGCCGTATCTGTCACGATTATGGGAATACACTCTTTTTCGAAGATTTGCCGGGCTTCGGCGCAGCCGCACGCAGAAGTCAGTTTCCACTTTGAGGACGCGGCAATCTCACGGAAGCGGGAGAGGCTTTCCCCGTTCGAGGTAATGGCGAGCAGAGCGACGGGTTCATCAACGCCGGTACGTGAATACGTATTTTCAGGCATTTAAGAATCGTAGACGCTAAAAACTAACGCCAAATTCCAAAAAATTCGAGGTCAGCGCCCTGATTGATCATGGCGCTCCGTGTACGGTTAGTCAAGAGTTTTCGAACTGCGCATGCGGTTCTCTTGTCCGGTTTTCCTTCTCGAGTAGCGCTTCCGTAGAATCAGCAGCCCCAGCCCCGCGGGGATTGTGAGCAGCGTAGCCGGTTCCGGAGTCTCCGATATCTCGGGCGGACCGGGAGGCCCGGGAGGACCGGGGGGTTCGGGTCCGTCGGGTGGTACGACGGGTATCTCCGGCTCATCGGGCGGAATGATAATTTCCGGCGGAACAATCACATTGGGCGGCACTACGAAAGGTGGTGGCACGGGCGGGCGCGGTGGCAGCGGAATAAAGGGAAGAGGATCTTGTGGTTCTCCTCCCGGATCCGGCCCGCCAGGCGTCGGTTTATCCGGAGGATTTTCCGGATCTATGATCACCTCCGGTGGTTGCACTGTCGGTGGAGTTACGGGGTCTGTGCCGCCTCCAGGTGTGGAACCGCGCGCCAGCAGGAGCGGAGCGATGCCCGCGGGCCCCGGCAGATACCATCCCGGGTCGGCGCCGGCGCTCCCCTCGCGAGCGGGTTGCAAAATTGCGCTTGCCGGAGCGGCCGATGCGATCTCGGAGATCAACGCCGGGCGTGGAAGCACCGGGATGCGCATCCCCGTTGTGGGAAACTCGAAAACAGGCTCATTGGCCGACGGAGCATCCGCGATCAGCACCGGGTTGGAGTTCAAGGCCGTTTCATCGGGCTCTTGGGCGGGCGGGAGTGCCGGTTCTCGCGGCACCTCCGACAGGCGGTTGCCGCACCGGCCTCGCACACACTGGCTGCCGTCGGTCAAAAGAGTCTCGCCCTGGTGCAGGCTGATTCTGCGTGAGCTCCAGTAGATTTTCCCGTTTTTTCTGTAGGATACGTAGGCGCGTGCGGGTTTCACGACCGTGACCGGCCGGATGTGGTCCGCATCGATTTCCGCATAATGATCCGCGACCACGGTATCGGATTGCGCGGCCCGGGCTACATCCTCTTTCGACCACACGCCGCCGGGAACCACCGAATACGGATACACCGCTTTCTCGACACGCGGCATCCGCGCAGGTTCCGCTGTTTCCGATAATGAGAGCTCCTTCACCCCATGGTGCCTGGAGCAGGAAATAGCGAAGAATGCCGTACAGGATAGGGCCGCACACACAAACCCCTGCGCTGTCCGATGGAGTCTGATCTGGCCCATTTCAACCGGCTAGTATTTGAATCCGAATGTTCACACTGAAGAGTCTGAAGCGAAACGGACGGAAGGAAAATAGGCGGGCGGTAACAGGCCTGCTCGGGTCCGTACCCGTACTTCAGGTCACATCTGTTTAGTAGCGCGAAAAGAAAATTATATCCCAAATAGACCGTAATATCCTATAACTTTATTTTGGGGTAGCTGGTCACTTTGGAATGATGCTGATTCCGCCGCTGCGTTCCAGGACAGCGTACTTGATTTTAGGCGGTGCCGGCGAGTGGACGGATATGTTCTGACCACAGTTTCAGCAACTCGCCGGCAGTATCCGCCATTGCCAGCCCGAACGCTTCACCGGAACCCGCCATCTCGTATACCCGGCTGGTGAACTTGTACGTTCCGGCTGCCTGCTCCTCGTCCACCCTGCGGTGCCGTCCGTCCACGGGGTTGACGATGAGCAGCGGTCTGGGCGCCAGCAGTGCGGCTGCCTGCGGCAGATCGAAATGCTGTAGCGCCCCCGGCACGAAATTGCTCAGCGCATGCGTGAAAATCCTGCTTTCCACAATGGCCATATAGGAAACGGGCGCGCCCGATACCGCGACCCGCCGAATCCGGTTCTCGAGTGCTGCGGCAAAGAGGACCAGCGGTCCGCCGGCACCCATCCCAATTGCGGAAATCCTGCCACTATCCACTTCCGGGCGGGTCTGCAGATAATCGACAGCCCGCATCACGTCGAAGACACGCATTCCCACCATGGTGCGGCGCGACCTAAGCGCCCGGTAAAACAAGCCGGCATCTTCACCGACGGCCAAGCCCGCGTAGTCGGCGCGCTGCCTGGCTATAGCGGTCTCCCCCATGCCGCGCGGATCGATGGAAAAGACCACGTGACCCGCCTCGCACAGCGGCACAAGATGGGTTTCAGCCAATCCCTCCGCGCTCTTCCCCGTTTCATTTACGACCATGATCGCGGGTGCGGGCCCGTTCCGCCTGGGCAGGAGTAAAAGCGAGGGAACGTAGACTTCGGGCTCGCTGTAGTAAACGAGGCGCTCGACGGAATACGTGTGCCTGTCATTCCGGTCCAGAACCGACGATTTGACAGCCTGGTCGCGTTCCGGCATCGCGAGCCGCTCCAGAACCCGCTTCCGGAGCTGGCCACGCCAGCCCTCCAGGTCCGCGGACTGCCGCGGGGCCGGCCACTGGGCAGCCAACCGGCGGGCTTCAGTGCGGTTTAGAGAGAAGAGGGTCTCACCGCCCAGCGCCGTGACAGTCTGACCCGTCATGGTGCAAGCCAGTTCCGATTCGCTTTCGAGTTGCAGCGGACGTTCCGCGGTCTGCGCCGCCGGGGGCGTGGGCGCCGGAAGCCAGCGCACCAGCCAGTCGAGCATGACGGCGAACATGGAAGACGTGTAGCCGTGGGGGCCCTCGGCGAGCATGAAACGCAGGCGGTCTCCCGCCCCGGCCGCACGATAGAAATCGCCCACGAGTTTCCGCCTCCGCAGCTTTTCCATCACCGAGAGGCGGGAATCACCGGTTGCCTCCATCAGGAGCAGAGGGCGAGGCGCGATGAGGGCGTCGACGTCCGCGGTCGAGATTTTCGCTCCGAACAGCAAGTCAGCGATGCAACCGCCGTAACAGGCGGGCATTGCGGCCTTGACGCGCGGATCGAAGGCAGCCAGCAGTTCGGTTTGCCAGCCGCCCCCCGATACTCCGGTCGCTGCGATCCTGGCCGCATCGACATCGTCCCGCGCGGCCAGGTAATCCAGAGCCCGGACGGCATCCCAAATCAGGTACGTCACCAGGTTGCCCGAAGTCAGGATGGTGCGGCCGGCGGCGATTCCATGCTCGGTGGTCACGAAGTACTCAGAGGTTCCGGGATGGACGATGGGACGGCGAGAGACGGTGTCCCATGACTCGACCCGCTCGCCCATTCCCGGCAGATCGAAGACCATCACGAGAAACCCACGGCTGGCGAAATAAGCGCCCAGGCGCTGGTAATCGGGAAACGCCTTGCCCGCGCCCCAATGGCCGACACTGGCAAGCACGGCGGGAAACGGCGGCCGTGCCGCACGCGGCACGTACACGTTGGCCGTCACATAGTATCGCGGCCGGCTCTCGAAGATCACTTTCTCGATAACGTATTCGCCGCGGTCCAGCGTGCCCGCCAGCCTGGCCCGGAGGGGTGTGCGCGGCGGCAGTTTCCCGATGGTCTCAATCAGCATCGCGCGGGCTTCGGCTTGGTATTTCTGCGCCTGATCGGGCGTTTTGGCCGACCTTATTACCCGCGCCCTCTCCTCCTCGAAGGCATCGAGCAACCTTCCTACGTGGGCGCCGGACATGCCTTCGGCATGAACAAACTCCGGATGCCCGTGTAACACGTTCCACCCGGACGGAATATCGCCCGGGTGAGAGGCTGGCCACGGCAGGGTTTGCCCGGCTTGCTCCTGACCCGCCAGCGGAAGAGCCGCCGCCAATGCCAGCCATTCTCTCCGTGTAAAGGGCAGCTTTCGTGGCATCATGCTTTAAACGAACTCCGCGCTAAAACTCCAGGCGGAGTCCGAGATCGACTTCCCGAGGCCCTGTCTGGCCGCCCAGGGCGCCACGGCTTTGGCCGGTGATCGTGCCCACCGTACCCACAGAGGTGATATTCGCGTTCGGCAGGTTGAAACTCGGATGGTTGAGCGCATTTGCCACGTTGAGCCTGAGATTGAGGCGGAATCTCTCGCCCAGGTCGAACGCTTTCATAAGGGTGGCGTCGAGCCCGATAAGGCGGGGACCGGCCAGAATGTTCTGCGCCGAGTTGCCGAACCTCCCGACTGCCGCCGGGTTCGTACACACGGGCCTGTCCGCGGGACAGCCGGGAATCGCAAACGCGCTGGTGTCAAACCAGCGGCCGATGGATCGCCCGGAATCGAGATTGCCGTTCCCGATCCGGTCCGGCCGTCCTCCGAACGTCTGGGTGTTCGAGGGATCGAATCCGGAGAACGAAGGCGTGAAGTATTGACCAGACTGGATCACCATGATCGCACCGAGTTCCCACCCGCCGAGTATATGCCGGACGGGCCGTCTGGCATTGGAAAGGAAGCGCTGTCCCTTCCCGAACGGCAGGGTGTATAGCGAATAGGCGAAGATCCGATGCGGGCGGGTTGTCGAATTGTTGGTCCGCTCGACATTGCGGTCGAACTGATCTTGAATCACCTGGCCCGACCACGGCGAGCCCGCGTCCAGCGTATCCGTCAAATCCTTCGCCCAAGTCCAGCCTGTGCTGAACGTCAGGTTGTTCCCGTATTTCTTATCGGCCGCGACCTCAAGCGCATTGTAGGACTGGGTGCCGCCGCTGTCGGTGTAGATGATCTGGTTGTACACGGGATAGAACCGCCGGGAAACGGAATAGGGAGTGGTGCTGGCCGGGGGTTGGTTAAGGTTGCGCCTGTAAAGGAGGTGCACGCTCCTGGTTCCCAGGTAGGCCACTCGCAATCCGACAGTCGCGATCTGTTGTTCGAGGGTCAGGTTCCACTGCTGGGTATACGGCTGCTTCAGGCTTGGATTGAAACCGTTGACGTTCTGCGTCGAGGTCGAGCCGGAGCTCAGAAACGGCGAAGGGAAGCTGAAAAGCGGCACCCCGTTAGCAATGGCATTGTTATAAGTCACGGAGCCGGAGAACGGCCCTCCGGTCATACCCTGGGCGCCGAGCGCCGTGTGGATCGCGTTGCCGTAAATGCCATACCCACCCCGGATTACGGACTTCTCGCCACCGAAAAGCTTGTAGGCAAAGCCCACCCTGGGATAGAAGAGATGGTGTGTCTCCAGCAGGTTCGCCGGGAAGCCCGCCGCGGAAGCCGTGATGACCTCTATGTTCCGCGGATACAGCGGATTGAGCTTCTCCACACCCTTGTCCGGGATCACTAGCGATCCGGTCCGCGGATCGAAGCTGTACATAGTGCCGTGCTTGCTGCTGTACGGCTTCGCCAGTTCGTAGCGTATGCCGAAGTTCAGGGTGAGGCTGCGGTTCACTTTGTACTGGTCTTGCGCGTAAATGCCCAGCGTGGTGCCCCGGAAGTCGCGTGGTGGATTGGGGATCGTCACCGATGTCGTCTGCGGGATTCCGAGCAGGAAATCCGCATAGCCGAAGCCGGAATAGATGCCGCTGAAGGTGTATGCTCCGTATGTCTCCGGTCTGGTGGATTCCCCGTTAACCTGAACCCGGCCGGCATCCACCCCGAATTTCATAAGATGTTTGCCGCGCGTGATGCTCACGTTATCGATCCACTGGTAGTTGGTTACGGGATTATAGAGCGAATCCTCCCAGGGTGTCGCGCTCACCCCGGTGATGTAAAACACCGGTGCGGTGTTGTAGGGGCCGGTGGAAATACCCTGAATTCCGACATCTTTCAGAATGTCGCTGCCTACCGCCTCAATCCAGTACGGGTTGTTGTGGTATGAGGCGCCGAACCGGAACTCGTTCACCATGGTGGGAGAGATCGTGTGGTTCCAGGAGAAGACACCGGCTTTGCTCTGCCTCCTCTGAACGCC
>DASTMK010000223.1:0-6467 GCA_035714225.1 Bryobacteraceae bacterium
ACGTCGCGGGATTCCTCAAAGGCATCGGATTCGAGACCTCCATGTATTCGCTCGAGGACGTGCCCAGACTCGCAGAGCACCCGTTGTATTGGAAAGGGCGCGATTACAAGGACCGCCCGAACGTGGGTGCCCGGCGCCGGGGCCGCGGCCGCGGCCGGTCTCTTGTTTTGTCCGGCCACATCGACACGGTTCCCGCGGGCACGCAGCCATGGACCAAAAATCCTTTTGGCGGCGAAATCGAGGGAAACCGCCTCTATGGGCGTGGGTCCAACGATATGAAGTGCGGGATCGCCACCAATCTGTTTGTGGCGGAGGCGGTGTGCGAATTCGGAATCGATCTGGGAGGCGGCCTCATAGTGGAGAGCGTGGTGGATGAGGAGTTCGGTGGCGTTAACGGAACCCTTGCGGGCCGTCTGATGGGCTATAACGCCGACGCGGCCATCATCTCCGAACCTTCGCTGCTACGAATCTGCCCGGCGCAACGTGGCGGACGCACGGTTCATCTCACGCTCAACACCGGGCCAAGTGGAGGCATTCTCACGGGAGGCCGGCTGGCGGCCGGTGTGGCCGAACAACTGCGCCACTTTTTGGTGCGCGTGCGGGACTTCGCCCAACAGCGCCGGGAACGCGCGTCCTCGCATCCCCTATATCCGCGGCACACCGATCCGGTACCGGTTGCGATCACCAAAGTGTGGACCGGGCCCTGGGGTACAGGGGAACCCGTTTCGGTTCCCGAGACCTGCATGGTGGAGATGTACTGGCAGGCGATGCCCGGCGAAAAGCTGGAAGACATCGATCGCGAGTTTCATGCATGGCTGGATTCCGTTGTGGACAGCGCGCCGGATCTGTTTCCGGAACGCCCGCGAGCGGAATTCCCGATACGATGGCTGCCGGGGTCCGCTATCTCGAAAGGAGAGCCGCTGGTTGCGGAATTCGCCGCCTGCGCCACGGAATTGCTTGGAGCCGAACCGGTTATCGCGGGCATCGAAGGGCCGTGCGACATGTACATCTTTCACCAGCAGTTCGGCATCCCTGCCATCCTCTGGGGAGCGAAGGGAGCGAACACGCATGCGGCCGACGAATACGTGGAGATCGACTCGGTCATCGACGCGGCGCGTGTATTGCTATCTTTCATCTATCGCTGGTGCGGAGCCAATTGAGCCATGACGGGCCTTGAGATGCATTCGGTTGTTGCATTGCTCGAAGACCTTCCCGAAGAGGGCCTTGTCCGCGGCCAGGTCGGCGCTGTGGTTGAGACTTGGGCTCCGGGGGTATATGAAGTCGAGTTCTGCGATGACAACGGCAGGAGCTACGCCATGGTCGCATTGAAGGCGGATCAACTAATGCGGTTGCATCACGGGCGAGTTCATCGGGCAGCTTAGGAGTTTGTTGAAAAACGTAGAAAACCGCTTGCTGGCGCGCGCGGCTCAGAGTCAGTAACTTACAGAGCCGCGAGCGTCATGAAACAGTGACTGCAACGCGTTTTATAAGTCGTATCCAGGCGTAAAACGCCGCCTCTCCGCGCATCGACCTTAACTTTCCGGTACGGTCATTTTGGTATAATCAGACCATAAGCTTTGGTGCGGGAGTTATGTTTATCTCCCATAATTTCGCTTCAGGAGTCAAGAACCTACAGTGAGGATCTTTGTTTGTCTACTCTGCCTGCTGGCGCTCGCCGCAGGCTTCGCACTGTCGCAAAGCACGAATGCGACAATCACCGGCACGGTTACAGACAGCTCGGGAGCAGTTATTCCGGCCGCCAAGATTACCGTAACGAATATCGACACGAATCTGGAAGTTATCGGTTCTACGAACGAAGTCGGCAACTACAGCCTGCCGCAACTTCGTGAGGGCCGTTATATTCTCACCGTCGAAGCGGCGGGCTTCCAGCCCTTTACCGCAAGAGACGTTGTTTTGACTTCGCGGGACGTCCGCCGTATTGACGCGGTCCTGCAACTCGGCCAGACGGCCACGGCTATCGAAGTCTCGGCCGGAGCCACTCTGATTGAAACCGAAACGGCGCGCATCAGCAACACGCAGACCGCAGACATGCTGAAGAGCGTACCGCTCAATGCCCGCTGGCTATGGGCTTTCTTCAATATCACTCCCGGATATGTAAACGCGGGTGAAGGCTATCGTTTCGCCGGCGCGCAAGCAAGCCAGGTGAACTGGGCCATCGACGGCACCACGTTTTCCGACAACGTCGGCGGCGGATCGGCTATCGGACCGCTGGCAAACTACGTCGAGTCCTTCCAGGAAGTGAAAATTGATATGGCCAACAACTCTGCGGAGTTCGGTACCCTGGGCCAGGTCACAGTCATTTCCAAATCCGGCGGGAACAGCCTGCACGGCAGCGCTGCCGATTACCTCCACACGCCGTGGTTCCGCGCACGCAACCCATTCGCAAACGCCCGCACTCCCGGTGTCTATCACATCTATGCAGGCAGCATCGGAGGACCAGTCTATCTGCCCAAGATTTACGACGGCAGGAATAAGACCTTCTTCTATACGGTTTATGAAGGCTCCATCGGTGGCGATACGGCAACGATGTTGAATCCCACGGTGCCGCTCGAATCGTGGCGCAAAGGCGATTTTTCCAGCCTGCTGCCGGGGACTGCTATTTACGATCCCACCACGGGACAGCCGTTCGCGAACAACCAGATTCCCGCCAGCCGGATCAACCCCGTCTCCCAGAAGTTGCAGGACCGCTACTACCCTCTGCCAAACTTCGGCGACACCAGCAGCCTGCTCGCCAGTAATTACCGCGAGATGAAGAGCCGCGGCTGGGATATTCCGAAATACTGGGTGGTGCGCGGCGATCATCACCTGAGCGCGAAGGACCTGATCTTCGGGCGCTTCACCTTTACTCGCGGCCCTGTCACGCCGTGGGAGGGCAATCTGCCGACGATCGGACAGCGCATCCAGCGCCGCGACACGCGCGCCGCGTCCGCGTCGTGGACCCGTACCATCAATGCACAGATGGTAAACGAAGTTCGTTGGGGCATGAACCTCAATAACAACCCGCTGCAAGGTCCCGTGAATGGTCTGGAGCAGGCGAGGGAACTCGGACTGCAAGGCTTGGCGCCGGATCTTCCGGATGTCGGCGGCATGCTCAAGATCCGGTGGCAGAACATCGGACTGACCCCTCTTCAGCAGATCGACTGGACGAATCCTGGCTACCGCAATCACAACCAGGAATTTCAGGAGCATTTCAGTTGGTTCCGTGGGCGTCACAATCTGCGCATGGGCTTCGACCTGACCCGCGCGGAGTGGGACGAGCGAGCTGCGAACGATGCGCTGTTCGGTGCGCTGACGTTCTCTTCGCAGTACACCTCCAACGGCCTCTCCGGCCAGGGACATCCCTACGCCGACTTCCTGCTCGGAATTCCGACTACGGCCGCGCGTGCGTATCCTCCGGTGCGGTCCGATCGCAATCGCTGGAATTACGACTTTTTCATTACCGACGAATGGAAAGTCAACCAGAAGCTGACTCTGACCATCGGCGCGCGCTACGAACTGCATAAGCCATGGCGCGAGAACAATGACTTCATCTCGCTATTCGACATCGGTACCGGCAGTGTTGTGGTTCCCGATGGCGCGCTCTCGAAGATCAGCCCGCTGTATCCGGCGGACTTTGCTCCTGTCATAGAAGCCAAAGATGCGGGGCTGCCGGGCCGCACGCTGATTCGCACGGACCGCAACAATATCGCGCCGCGCATCGGCATCGCCTATCGCCCGTTCAGCCAGGACACAGTGGTACGCGCCGGTTATGGCATTTACTACGATCCGGTTCCGCGCAACCTTACGATGGGCGGCATGCCGTTCGTCCTGCGCGAGGAGCCCTATACCAACCCGCTAACGAACCCGACAGTCACCCTGCCGCGCGTCTATCCCGATGGCGCAACCACAAGAGCGACTGGCCTCAGCCTGCCGGCCGCTGTAAATCCCGATCTCCGGTTCCCTTACAGCCAGCAGTGGAATCTGACCATCGAACGCCAGCAGTGGGACACGGGCTTCCGTGTGAGCTATATCGGCACGAATACCCGGCAGATCGATTGGGCGTATAACATCAACTCGCCCGTTCCCGATAGCCGTCTTTTTGTCGAAAAGGCGCGCTTGTACCCGCAGTACAGCGGTATTAGCTACTACACCAATGGCGCGAATCACCAGTATCATGCGTTGACGACCGCGGTTGAGCGCCGCATGAAGAACGGCCTGATGCTACAGTCCTCCTGGACTTGGGCTCGGGATATCTACGATCTGACCAGCGGCCAGATGCCGGAGAACCCGTTCGACCGCGAGCGTGAGCGCGCCGTGTCGCGTTCCATTCCTACCCACCGCGTGGTGAACAGCTACGTGTACCAGCTTCCATTTGGTAAAGGACAGAAATGGGGATCGAATCTTCCCAAGTACGCCGACATGGCAGTGGGAGGATGGGCGCTCAGCGGTGTTCTCACCCTGCAAACCGGCCAGTTCCTGACGCCGGTTTGGTCGGGCCCGGATCCGGTTGGGATCGCATTCACCGGTTCGACAACGCCAGCCTCGGTGACTCTTCGGCCTAATGTACTACGCGACCCGAACCTTCCTGTAGATCAGCGGACACCCGGCCGCTGGTTTGATGTGAGTGCATTCGGACCGCCGGCCAAAGGCAGCTTCGGCTCCGCGGCCAAGGGTATCATCGAAGGTCCGGGCATCAATTCGTGGAATATGGGCTTGCAGAAAGACCTGATGTTCGGCGAGCGTCTACCGCGAATCAACCTGGAGATCACCGCCGTCAATATGTTTAACCGCCCGAACTATGGCAACCCGGGTATGAACATTTCGCAGGCGGCCAGCGCGGGCGTCATCACCGGCCTGATCGGCGATGACTACCGGGCGCGCGAGTTCCGCGCCGGTCTCCGCGTCGAGTGGTAAGCAAGTAACCCCAGCAGTTGAAGTCGAAGGCAGCCGGGCAACCGGCTGCCTTCCTACGGATTCCCGACCCTAATGAATCCCTCCGCGGGCGAATCGCCGATTGTGATGGGATGATCGCCGTCAGAGAGAGCCGGCAAAACAAGGTTGATCTGATACAGACCCGGGCTGTCCGGAGATAGGCCGGCGTAAAGGATATTTTCCGCCGGAACAGGTTTGCCGTCGATTGCGACCGGCAGCGCTGTCGTAATCCGTGCCTCGCCTGACGCGCCGGCGCCGGCCTGGACCGGGGGATTCGCCGGACCCAGCGAGATGCAATAGATCGTGAGGATGTCTCCCGGTTTGGCCGGACGGAAGGCAAGTCCGGCGATGAGTCCGGGAGGACCGATCTTCGCTCCTGTGGTCGCATCAACGGCAACAACAGGGCTGCGCCCGTTCGTCCCATGCACCCAATACAGGAACTCCGGAGCCGTTATCCTGGCCTCCACCATCCATCCGGCACTCCTGATCTCGGTAGCTGTACCGCAATTCGCGACTACCTGCACAGACACGTCGGTATCCACGGGAATATCCGGTACCTGAAAATTGATCTGGGCCGTTCCAGCATAGGTGAGAAATGCCCGTTTTCCGCCCACCTCGACGCACGTGTTTGCCAGCTTCGTGGGGAGTACTCCCGCGACGAAATCACTCGATTGCACTGCCGCGTAAGTTCCCGGCGGAGCAAAATCCGTGCCGAAGACCGATGCAAGTCCGCCCGGCGATAACCGGGTCACGGGCGCCGCGCTTGCTCCCGCTCCGATCACCGCGGCGATGTAGGGAGCTTTGGGGAAGGCTCCCGGCGGATAGTCCGGTTGGAGTCTGCGGACCCGGTGATTGCCGGCGTCGGCGACATAGATCGTTTCCGTTTTGGGATCAACCGCTATCCTCTGAGGAGCCCAGAGTGTTGCACTGGCGGCAGGCCCTCCGTCACCTGAAAATCCGAAAAAATGAGTACCCGCGACCTGCCAACTGGTTCCGTCCGGCATAAGCCGGCAGATCCTGTTCGATCCGGAGACCAGCAGGCTACCATCAGTATCATGTTCGAGCCCCGCTAGTCCCCATAGGTTCGAAAAAATACACTGCCGCGCACCGTCGTCGCCGGGCCGGCCGAACGGAATGGTCGGGCCGATCGTTGTCATCACGCCATCCGGTGTGATCCGCCGAAGGATTGTCGTCCCTTCGTTGATCGTGAGCGCTCCGTGCGTATCGGCTGTAATCTGCGAAGGGTCGTAGATCGGCGACGATACCGCCGGCGTTCCCTCACCGCCCCTTACGCGCTCTCCGGTCCCGGCATAGGTGCGGATCGTGCCATCGGTCTCGACAACACGAACGCGATTGGCGGTGTAATCGCTAATGAATAGCCGCCCGCGTGCATCCACGGCGAGCCCTCTGACCGATTGCAAGGTCGCGTTCGTCGCGGGGCCACCGTCGCCTGAACTGCCGTACTCACCGGTTCCGGCAACGGTCTCGATAATACCGTCCGGCCTGATGCGGCGAACCTTCTGCGACGAGTCGGT
>DASTMK010000224.1:0-3926 GCA_035714225.1 Bryobacteraceae bacterium
TGTGCTTCTTTCCTCCGCGGCGGGCCTTGTCCACCGTCTGCACGGGCGGAGCGCCGGGTCTGACACCTGTCTGGCCTTTAGGCCGCGGCGGCTGCGCGGGATTTGCGCGAAGCAACCGGTCCTCGAGAGGCGCCCGGTCGAATCGCTTGATGATGGATTGCATCTCCTCCGCATTGGGCGCGTCGATAAAGGCGAAGCCTTTGGATTCCTGGGTCTCGGGGTTCCGGATCACCTTCACCGCATCGGCGACAAGGCTCTCCGCCATCAGCCACGATTTAATATCGTCAGCCGTAACCCAGGTAGGTAAATTTCCGAGGAAAACAGTAAAACTCATTCTCTGGTGTGAATCACTCCGTCTTTGGGAATTGTTGGGACCTGAAGGGTTGGGTCCATGCGAGCATTACCATCGTAGCATACGTAAATCGACGCGAGCAAACGAAAGCCACCTACTTTCAGACAAAAAGGTCGTTTCCAGGCAAGGTTTTCGAAGCGCCTGAATACTGTGAACGCCGGATGGTGGATTGTGTCAACCGGGCAGCGTCACAGCACGCGCCAGTTTCACCGCGGCATGCTCCCGTAGCTGAGAAAGCACCGGTTCCGTTAAAGGCCCGTCGGTTTCTACGACGGCTATAGCCGTAAGCGGCGCCCCATGGGCTGGAGAATCCTGCCGGCCGAGCGAAAAGTTGGCGATATTGACACCGTTTTTCCCCAGCACGGAGCCGACATGACCGATTACGCCGGGAACGTCCTCGTTCTTCATGAAGGTCAGGTGCCCGCTCAACGGGGCTTCGCAATAGATGCCGTCCACCTGAATCAACCGGGGTTTCTCGAGAAGCACCGCTCCTTCCACCGCGGTTGTCCCGGAGTCGGTCTCCAGTTCTACGCGCACGGAATCCATGTACTCGGAACGGGTTTCATGCTTTTCGACAATATCCAGCCCCCGCTGGTTTGCCAGTTGCATCGCATTCACCAGGTTCGCCTTCTGGGATAGCGACCGGTTCAGCACGCCCGCGATTCCGGCGTTTCGCACCAGGTTTGTATTGCTACTGGCGATTTTGCCCGCATATACGAGCCGGACACAGCGCGGATTGCCGGTGGCGATATGCGCCGCAAAGGCTCCCAGGCGTTCCGCGAGCAGGATGTACGGGCGCACCGTTTTGTACTGCTCCGGCGACAGGGCAGGCATATTCACCGCGTTGATGGCTACCCCGTTCTTCAGGTACTCCACCATCTGCTGGGCGATCCGCACGCCGACGATCTCCTGCGCCTCCTCGGTCGATCCGGCGATATGCGGAGTAGTGATCACGTTATCGTGGCCGAAAAGCTCGTAGCCGGCCGGCGGCGGCTCCGGCTCAAAGACATCCAAGCCCGCTCCTGCGACCCGCTTTGCCGCCAATGCTTCGCGCAAAGCATCCACATCAATGAGTTCGCCGCGTGCGCAGTTGATGATTCGCACGCCGGCTTTCATCTGCGCGAACGCTTGTGTGTTGAGCATATGGGTTGTCTCGGGCGTCAACGCCACGTGCAGCGAGATGTAATCGCTGAGAGCATAGAGAACGGGCAGGTCGAGCAACTCGATGTTCAGGTCCGCCGCCGTCTGCGAACTGACATAAGGATCGTTGGCGATGATACGCATCTCGAACGCGCGCGCGCGCTTCACCACTTCCCGGCCAATACTGCCGAGCCCGATCACTCCCAGCGTTTTTCCTCGCAGCTCGTTACCGAGAAAGCGCTTCTTTTCCCATTTGCCGCTTGAGGTGGAGGAATCCGCCTGCGGGATGAAACGGGCCAGCGCGAGCATCAACGCCAGGGTGTGCTCCGCTACCGAGACCGCGTTGCCCCCTGGCGTATTCATCACCAGGACACCCGCCGCCGTCGCCGCTTCCAGGTCGACATTGTCGACTCCGACGCCCGCGCGGCCGATGACGCGCAACTTGGGAGCTTTTTCCAGCACCTCCCGCGTAACCTTGACCGCGCTGCGAACTGCGAGGGCATCGGCATCCGCAAGATGCTCTGCATACTCCTTCGGATTGGAGACGACTACGTCGAAATCCCGCTGGTTCTTAAAGACGTCCAGCGCCGCCGGGGAGAGGGGTTCCGCTATCAGAATTTTCATCGTGTAGAGTGGCTCTTCCTCAGGCCTTCACGGCTTCCTGCTTTTCTACGGCCGAGTCCGCATACACTTTCTGGACCGCGGCCACACCCTTGCCGAATTCGACGGGAAATCCGTTGGCGTTCAGGATGATCTCGAGTTCGGAAATGACGGCAAACAGGTCGGCGAAATCGAAGTACCCCAGGTGGGCAATACGGAAAATCTTGCCCTTCATCGATCCCTGGCCATTGGCGATGATCGAGTTGAAACGGTTGCGGAATTCCTTCACGATCACGCCGGAATCCAAATCTTTCGGCGCACGCACGGCGGTCACGGACGAGCCGGGAGAGTCCGGCGCAAACAGATCGAGCCCGAGCGCCGTCACGGCCTCCCGTGTGCCGCGCGCCAGCAACTGCGCGTTCTCCACCAGCTTGTCCATTCCAATGGACTTGATGTATTCGAGGGCGGCGTTCAATGCGAGAATCAGGCTGGTATTCGGCGTCCAACTCGATTCGCCGCTCGCGGCATTCTTCTTCTCTTTGGTGAGATCGAAATAGTAATGCGGAAGGTCGGCGCTCTCGGAGCGCGCCCACGCCTTCTTGCTGATCGACAGAAACGCCAGCCCCGGCGGAATCATGAATGCTTTCTGCGATCCGCCGATTACGATGTCCATGCCCCATCCGTCGATGTCGAGCGGCATAGTGCCCAATCCGGTAATGGCATCCACTACAAAGAGGGCGTCTGTCTTCGAAACGATATTGGCCATGGAGCGCACGTCGTGCGCCGCTCCAGTCGACGTTTCGGAAGCCTGCACGAATACGCCGCGCGTGCCGGGTTCGGCATCGAGCGCCGCCCGCACCTGCTCCGGAGGAACCACCTGGCCGTACTCGGCTTTGAGGACCGTCGCGTTCAGGCCGTAGGCCTTCGCGATCTCGCCCCAACGCTCGCCGAATTTTCCGGCCGAGCAAACAATCACCTTGTCCCCTTTGGAAAAGAAGTTGGAGGCGGACGACTCCATTGCACCGGTTCCCGACGAGACCAGGATGAGGACGTCGTTCTCCGTTCCCATTATTTCTTTGAGGCTGGAGAGTGTTGAGCGGTACAGCTTGCGGAAGTCCTCCGTGCGATGATGCAGATCGCTGGCCATCATCGCTTGCAGGGCGGGTGGATAGAGAGGAGTGGGGCCCGGGGTCAGTAGCCTTTGCTTGCGTATATACATGTCGGTTATGAGGATGTGATTAGATATTCTAGAATATCAAACGTCATGCCCTTACTCGATCGAGTCCAGAAGGACATGGTCCAGGCGATGAAGGACCATGACGAAGCCCGTCTCAGCACTCTGCGGATGATGAAAGCCGCCTTGAAGAAGCAGGAGGTGGATTCCATGAAGCCGCTCGATGGAACCTCCGAGATCCAGGTGCTGAACACCTTGATGAAACAGCGCCGCGAATCCGCGGACATGTTCCGCAAGGGCGGAAGGGCCGAGCTGGCCGAAAAGGAAGAGGCGGAGATGCGGCTGATTGAGACGTACCTGCCCGCCGCCGCGTCCGAAGAGGATGTGGAGGCGGCCATCGCCGCCGCGCTATCGGAGACCGGCGTGAATTCACTCAAGCAGATGGGTGTGGTAATGAAGGCCGCCCAGGCCAAACTGGCCGGCAAACGCGTCGACGGCAAGGCATTGAGCGACAAAGTGCGCGCGCGGCTATCCTGAGGAATCCGGCCTTTCAGTCTGTCATGTCTTTCCAACTTCGAGGACTCGCCGAATGAACGAGAAGCAATACACCCCCTACGTGCCGCAGAACGTCAGTATGCGGGAGTTCACGGCACGGGCCCT
>DASTMK010000225.1:0-5085 GCA_035714225.1 Bryobacteraceae bacterium
GCGCTGACCGACGTGGACCTGCGCTCCTACTCTTCGGGCGCCCAGCAAAACCAATATCAGCGATACCTGGAGCGGGCGGACGACGGCAACATTCGCCGCCAGCAGCTTCGCTTCAGCTACCTGTATGACCTCCCGTTCGGCCGTGGCCGGCGCTTCGGAAGCGGGCTGCCAAGGGCGGTGGATTTCTTCGCCGGAGGATGGCAAGTCGCGGGTATTACGACGATGATGACCGGGGCACGGTTGAGCCCCACCTATAGCAACGCCGATCCGGCGAACACGAACCAGTTCGGAGGGCGGCCGGACCGCATCGGCGACGGCAATTTCGATTCCGGGGAGATGAGCGATTCGATTCGCGCGCGGCAGCCGATCCTCGACCGGAACGCGTTCGTGCTTCCGGCCTCCGGGCGCGGCTTTTACGGAAACTCCGCCCGCTATCTTCTGACCGGTCCGGGCAATATGACCTGGAACATGGGCGTTCACAAGAACTGGAACATAAAAGAGCGCGCACAGATGCAATTCCGGTGGGAGTTGTTCAACGCGTTTAACCGGGTTAACTTTTCGAATCCGACCACCAACATCCAGAGTGGCAGTTTCGGGTTAGTAACGTCGGCGGGTTCCGGGCGATCGATGCTGTTCGGCCTGCGCCTCGATTATTGATACACGCTCCCTCGCGCGCGGCTCAGAACCGAGCCGCGCGCGCCAGCAAGCGGTATCGGAGATACTTACGCTCTCGATATCTGGTCCCAGGTCATCTCTTTGCCCGCGTAAATCGCTTCGCGGGCCATGATCGCGGTGAGTGTGCTTTCGGCGGCCCAAAAGGCGGCGTTCTCGATCTTTCCAGTCCGTGCCCCTTCTACGAACTGGTTGACCGCGTCTTGCGTAATGTCATACTTCGTCGGGAAGACTTCCGGTTTCCGGGAACCTTCGCGATAGATCTCGATGCCCGTTCGCGAGGTGGTTACCACGCCCTTCTCGCAAAAGAACACCTCGCCGACATCGCGGTATCCGCCTTGCGCAATCTGGTTGGCGCTGTAGCTGAACACCACATCGTCGGCAAACAGGAAGTTGGCCGCGAGGTGGTCCGCGATATTGCCGATATCGGTACGCACCTTCCGGCCGCCGTAACCGTTCGCCTTCACGGGATGTTTTCCCATGAACCAGTTCACAACGTCCAGGTTATGGCAATTCTGTTCGACGATGATGTCTCCCGAATACTCACGATAGAAGAGCCAGTTCCGCATCTTTTCCTGGTCGCTGGGATGTCCGGTTCGAACCGGCAGGCCACCGCCCAGCCAGGAGCCTCGTACCATCGCGATCTTTCCCAGTTCGCCAGATTTAACCAGGTCGTAGGCTTGGTTGTACTCCTTTCCGTAGCGCTGCTGGTAATCGAAGGAAATCCGTTTGGACTTATCCGCCTTCTTGGCGGCCTCGATAACGCGCCGGCAGCCGGCGGCATCGACGCCGGCCGGCTTCTCCACAAAGATATGTTTGCGAGCCTTGACCGCCGCCTCAAAATGCGGTGGATGCAGATAGGGCGGGGTAGCGATGTACACCGCGTCCACGTCACTCGCCAGCAGATCGTTCAGGTCCTTGAAAGTCTTCGCACCAGCGAATTTCTTCGACGCAGCTTCCAGTTGATCGTCGTAGATGTCGCAGATGGCCGCGATTCTCGCAAACTCGTTTTTTGCAAAGATCCCGCTGATAGCGGTGCCTCGCCGGCCCGCTCCGATCAGGCCCACAGTCAGCGCCGAGTTGGCCTGGGAGCCGGAGACGGATTCCGGTTTCACGATCAGGAAGCCGAGAGACGCCGCCGCGGCGGCGCCGGAGTTCGCAACGAAATTTCTTCTGGAAGGACTAGCGCTCATTAATTTCTCCAAAGCGAGGGAAACGAAACCGGATCTATACGGATGAATATCGCTCGCCCACCATTATACGGGGATCTCATGCGGCAGATGAGATCCCCGCTAACTTCGTCGTTATCGCGGTCAGAAACTGAGCCGCAAGCCGAATCTCAACTGGCGCTCGGACGGAGCGCCCATGTTCGGCAATGTGCTGGTGATCGAGGAATAGTTGTTCAATGCCCGCACCGTGCCGTCGGTGTTCAGCACCATCGACGCGACGTTGGCGCCCGGGTTGGAGAACTTGGGCGTATTCGTAATGTTAAAGCCTTCCGCCTTGAATTCGATCTTCACGCGCTCCGTCACGTTGAAATTGCGGAAAAGGCTCAGATCGAGATTCCACATGCCCGGGCCGAAGATCGAATTGCGCCCGCTGGTTCCAAAGCGCACACCGGTTGGTTGCCGGAATGCCAGCGGATCGAACCACGACTTGTTCGCACCGATCTCGCCGATGGTTTGCACCCTTCCGGAGTTAACCTGGTCCGCCGTCTGGCTATTGCCGGGAGCGTTCAACTCAGTAGCCGCCGCGGAGACCGTGAACGGTGTTCCGGTGTATGCGGCGAATGTGCCGTTGGTCTGCCATCCTCGCACCAGCCAGGAAAGCGGCCCGCTGACCACGTATTTCTTGCCGGGGCCGAACGGCAGCTCATAGACCGAGCCCAAGGTGAACATATGGGCGCGATTGTAGCCCGCGGTGGCGCGGTTGCGATACATCATCGGTTCCCAATTGAAAGTAGGCGCGCCCGTCCATCCGTCGTCGTCAATCCAATTGATCGCCTTCGACCAGGTATAGGCGCCTTTCAAAAGCAGGCCTTGACTGAACTGCCGGTTCATTGCCACCTGAAGGCTGTGATAATTGCCGCTTGCCGAGCCGTCCCACATCAGCGCGGCAATCCGGCGATTCTGCGTTGCGGCCAGCGGGCGTCCTGCCGGCCCGCCACCGGGAGGCGCGGCGTTGATATCGCGATCCATCATCTGATGTACGGTCTGCGTGCCTACGTACCCGATGCTGGTTGAGATCTCGGCAGGCAGCTTTCGCTCCAGAGTGAAATTCCAGGACTGGATATAGCCGCGGTGAATTTCGCCGCCCCATGCGCTGCGGGGACCCATGTCAATCGTCGGCGGCAGTTCGATTATGCCGCTGCTGGTGTCGGGAAGCGATATCGCGGGAATCCCTTTATCGAGCGTGTCGATCCAGTTATAGGGTGTCGTGGTCACGAAGGTCGCGCCGATCGTCGCCGGATACATTCCCCGCAGGGGCCGGGAGAAAGGCAGGGGGTCGTACGTGATTCCATATCCGCTGCGTACTACCGTGTTTTCCGTCAGCCGGTAAGCGAACCCCAGGCGCGGAGCGAACAGTTTTTTGCTGCTCGTAATGCCGACATTCCGCGGGATATCGCCCACACCGCCCATGTATACCAGGTTGGTGGCGGGATCCCACCGCTCGATGCCGCGATCTTTCCGGTAGATCAGCGGGTAATACTCATAGCGGATGCCCATATTCAAAGTGAGCTTGCGAGACACCTGCCAGCGGTCGCGGAGGAACCCGCCGAATTGCCACTCCCGGTTCGTGTACTGGAACAACTGCACAGCCTTCTGCATAGAGGTGGTGAGCCCCAGAAGATAGGTGGCGTACTGGTTCAGGTAGTTGGCCGTATATCCGCGCGCTCCCGTTACGTCGCCGCTGAAAGTGATGCTCCCGCGCGGTCCGCCGCTCACTTCGGGCTGCCACTGATCCATCTGGTATCGAACCATGTCGAACCCGAATCGGATTTCGTGAGATCCGCTCATTTTCGTTGCGTTCGTCGTATAGGTGAGCGATCGTTCGTTATAGAAGTACGGCTGCCAGCCGGCGGTAGCTCCCCAGTCGGTGAAACCCATTATGATTCTTGGCATGCCGGTGTAGCAGCCGCCATTCGCCAGGCTCGGGCAGGCGTCTTTCAGGCGGTCGGCTCCTCCCGCTCCAGTCACAACGGGGTCGTTGGTGTTCGGAATACCCCAAACCTCGCTGCCGGTGTTCTCTCCGTAACCGGGGTAGACTCCGAAATTATCCATTCGCGTGATGGAGATCGTGCCATCCAGCAGGAAGGTCGGGGAAAAGGTTTTGGTGTAGCCGAAGGTGGGGATATTGACACCGACGTCGGATACTTCCGGCGCTCCGGCGCGGCTCAGCCCCGGCCCGCCAAGCTCTCCAAAGGCGAACTTCGAATCCACCGCCGCATCCATGCGGCTGTACTTGCCCCAGATCATCAGAGTGCTGGTCGGGTTCCAGTTCACTTTCACATCGTAGTTGTAACGGTTGAGCTTCTCCGTGCCGGAACTGAAGTAGTTGTTGAGAGTACCTTGTGAGGTCCCGGCCAGGTTAGGCTGGGGCGCGAGTTCCTGTATTCTCCTGCTGATGGGATTGATGCGGTTCGCCGGGATCACGTTATCGGCGAAGGGTTGCCGTCCGTTGCCGTCCGCATCACCCGTCGTCGGGTCGTAAAGAGTAACCGGCAGTCCCGTAAAGATGCCGTTCCGGATCGCGCTGGTTGGAACCGAGTCGGTGGTTCTGCTGATGCCGGCGCGTTCCAGGGTTCCCTCAAAGCTGCCGAAAAAGAACAGCTTGTCCTTCACGATCGGCCCGCCCAGCGTGCCGCCGAAAATATTGAAGATCGACTTCGCTTTGCCGCTGCTCGCCGGCAGGAAGAAGTTGCGCGTTCTCAGCCGCTGATTATCGTGATACTCAAAAGCCGAGCCGTGAAATTCATTGGTGCCCGACTTGGTGGCCACCGTAATCGCCGCTCCACCTGCCATACCCTGCTCGGCATCGAAGGAGCCCGTCGTAATGTTCACGGTACTGATGGACTCGACGGGAGGCACATAAACCATGTGGTGCGGCAGCCAGATATAGACGTTGGTTGCGCCATCCACTCTGGCGTTATTGTTGTTGCGCGCCGTGCCGTTGACATTGGTGGTCAGTGCGCGCGCCGGTGTGGATCCCACGCTGTTCTGAAAGTTGGCGGGCGTGGCCCCCGGAACCAGGTTGATCAGGTTTTGAAAATTACGGTAGGCGTTCAGCGGAAGATTGCTCGCCGCCTGGCTCGTAATTTCCGACCGCACATCCGACTTGTCGGTCTGCAACGCAGCGGCGCTGGCTTCCACTGTAATCTGTTCGGTTACCTGTCCGAGTTCGAGTTTGACGTCC
>DASTMK010000226.1:0-19099 GCA_035714225.1 Bryobacteraceae bacterium
CGCGCGAAATCCGAGCACCACAGCTTTATCGACGGCCTGCATCGCTTCCCAATGCTTCTCCAGGTCGACGCTGATGTCTTTGTAGGCGTCGCCCGCCGTCTGGCGCGCATCGGCAAGAAATGATTCTCCAATGTGGCACGGCGTTTCCCAAACGTGGGTATGGACGTCAATAATCATCAATAATCCTCACTTGCTTATGCGCGCGGCTCCGCAACATACTTGATCTGGGTCCGCATAATGCGCTCACTTAATCTCCGCACCTTGCTCGCGCTCCTTTGCGCATTTCTGGCGGAGGTGGCCGTCTTTCGTATTCTAAATGCCGCCACTTCGGCTCATCCGGTTGGAATGGGCGCACGGATCTCCGGGATGTTCGTAGTCTTGATCGCCGTCCCCGCGGTGTATGGCATCGTCCGCCATGGATGGCGGGACGAGTTGGCCCGCACCCTGGCGCTGCTGGCAATCGCCGGTATAGTGGGCATGAGTTTTCATTGGGTGCTCGCCGCCCGGCTGGTTGCCGCCGCCGCTATCCTGGGAATCCTGTTCCTCCTTTTCCGGACCAGCGGAATGAAATGGTTTGCTGCGCTTGTGATCACGCTGGCCATATCGTTGCTGGGATTTTTTCTCAGCACCCTGGCGCTGTCGGCGTTTGTGCGATGCGATCCGCAGAACCGCTGGCTCTGCGACCTGGCTGGATTTACCATGCACGTTCTGACGGCGTTGATTGCCTGCGCCGGATATGTCTACGGCCGGAAGACGGCTCTCCGCATTGCCGCTCAAAGGACACCGTACTTCGCATAGACGTCGCGCAGGTAGGCTCCCTTCATCAATTCCGCGCGGCTGCTGTTCTCGCGCGTAGCTTTGCCGGTTGCCAGCCGGACCACCTCTTCGACGGCGTTCGAAGAGATGGAGATGACGCCGTCGAAATCGGCCACAATCAGGTCGCCGGGTGAAACCAGCACGCCGCCGCATTCCACCGGGACGTTGTAGTCCACCACTTCACCGCGGCCTCGCGAATCGACGGGTTTCACACCGGCCGCGAATACCGGGAAGCGCAACGCGAGAATCTTCTTCACGTCGCGCACCAGGCCGTCTACGACCGCGCCGCGGGCGCCGCGCGCCATGGCCGCCGTCGAAAGCAATTCGCCCCATGGCGCATTGCGTTTCGAATTGCCGGTTGCCACCACCGCCACCTCGCCCGGCAACAGGCTGTCGAGCGCTTCAATCTCCTTTCGATAGGGCTCTTTCGCGATGTAGTGCACGTCCATACAGAGGATCGTGCGGGCGCGTCCCGCGAAAACAGAATCGGGATCGAGCGGGCGCAGGTGCTCCCGCATCGCGCGATCGCGTATTCCCAACTCGTCCAACGCATCCGATAACACGGCTGTGTATAGGCTGCTCTCAATGTGTTGGAACAGCTCCAGCTCGGCTGGCAAGACCGGACTGCTATTAACCGGCAAGATGACGCCTCCTTAAATTACGGGATGCTCAGCAGCACCAGGGAGGCGATGCCGAGCAGGATCCCCGCTAAACCATATAAACCCACACGCTCCCGGAAAACCAGTATGCCGGCGGCGGCAACCAGGAACAGAGAGCCACCCGTCGTGATCGGAAAAACGATATGCCCGGGAACGTCGCGCGCCAGAGCCAGGCCCGTGAAACTTTGACCGCTAAGGCTCGAAACACCCATCGCGGCGCCAATCAAAACCTCTCGGGCGGGCACTCTTCCCAGTCCTCGTGAAAATGCCAGCAGAGCGAAGATCACCCCGCCCAGATACCAGTACAGCAGATACTGCGACTGATAGCCTGCCAGCCCGCGCTCACTCAGAATCTTCAGCCCGAAGGGGCCGAGTCCGTTCGCGACGAACGCGATCAGCATGTAGCGGAGCCATACGCCCGCGTCTCCTTTCACGACAGCTCTCCGGGCGCCGCCGCGCTGGACTTTTTGTCTTTCCACAGAAGAAGCATCGCCACCGGGATGAGCGAAAGCGCGATCGCTTTCGTCAGGCTGACCGGCTCGTCGTAGATCAGAATCGAGCCGACGGTCGGAATGCCCGAGGAAAGATTGATCGCAAGCCAGCTTGTGGCGATATTGCCGTGGCGGACTCCGGCCTGAAACGCGAGGATCGCGACGGCAGCCGAAACTCCGAACGGCAAGCCGATGGAGACGACCGTTGCGGGGGCTGCCGGTGTGGCGCGCTGCACGGTAGTCAGCAGCAGGAACGCGAAGGCGAGCGACCAGAGATACAGCAGCGCGGTGATTGCGCTCGGGCGGCATTTCTTGACATCCGCCAGCTTGTGAAATACGCCCAGCGTGCTGAAACTCAGCAACGCGAGGAGCATGTAAAGATGTCCGGTTCCCATGGGATGGTGGAGAGGGACAGCCCGCTGGTTTTCGCGCGAACCGCCCCAATGCACATCATTTCAGAAGATGAACTTTAAACCAATCTGCACCGTACGGGCGCCGCCGGCGCTCAGAATCTGGCCGAACGTGGCGGTGCCGAGCGTGGTGCCGGGGTTGCCAAGATTCACACGGTTGAACGCGTTATAAGCCTCCAGGCGAAATTGGAAATAACGTCCCTCCGTGATGTGGAAGTTCTTCATCAGCGCGGCGTCGAGGATCTGGCTGGCAGGGCCATCCAGGATGCCAATACCCGAACTGCCCCACTGATACTGCGGCGGGGCGGAGAAGACAGCGGTGTTAAACCACCGGCTGGCATCGGGGTTCGAGACCTTCGGATCGCCGTTGAGAACCGCCCTGGTTCCCCAGCCGTTGCCCAGCGTCGCACCCGGCACGGAGATGCTGAGCGGTGCGCCGGACCGGAAGCTGTAGATGCCGCTCAACTCCCAGCCGCCGGCAATGAGATCCGCCACGCGCGGCAGGTCCGCTCCCCATCGCCGGCCCCTGCCGAACGGCATCTGCCAGACGGCGTTCGCTGTAAACAGGTGCGTGCGATCGTAGCCGGAACGCCCGCGCAGGTATCCTTCCGGAGCAAACGGCACGAAGGTATCGAACTCGCCGGCGGGTGTCGTATCGCTGATGTCCTTAGCGAACGAATAGGCGCCCATGAAGGAGAGGCCCTCTGCGAAGCGGCGTTCCCATTTCAACTGCAAGCCGTTGTACCAGGAGCGGCCGAGGTTTTCGAGCACGTTGATCGCTCCGAATGCCGGATAGGGCTTTGCCGCCTGAAGGTTCGGATAGGCGCCCGGGGGCACTTCGTTGTAAGCGCGCATGGCCACCTGGTCGTGAATCCTTGTACCCACGTAGGAAACGGTGAGCGCGGATTTGAACGGCAGCGCCGTTTGGACCGAGATGTTCCACTCGTGCGTCTTTGCCTGGTGGAGGTTCCACGCCGGAGCTTCTCCGATGGAGGGCTGTATGAACGCCTGCGGATCTTCCGGCCATGCCGTTTCCCACTGCTGGAGAGAAAGCGCGCTGAAGGTCAGCGCCTCCCACGCCCAATACGGCGGACCCACAATGGACGATGCTGCGCGATTGCCAGTGAAGCTGTTGTAGAACAGCCCGTAGCCCGCGCGCACGACGAAATCGCTCCGCATGCTGGGCCGCCACGTGATGCCCACGCGTGGAGACCAGTTGCCGTTGCCCTCCGAAAGCCCATAGGGGACGTTCGCTTCGGTTGCGGGAATCCACAGGCCCTCCGTGGCCGCCGCCAGGAACCGCGCCACGGGTTGGGCGGTGAGATTCATCTGGCCGTCGTCGTCCACACCGGCGATGACTTTGCCGATGGTGGGGTCGAAGGTTGCCCCGTTGCCGTTACGCAGCTTCCGCTCGTGCCACCGTTCATACCGCAGACCCGCCGACAGTGTCAGGTTCGGCGTCAGTTTCCAAAAATCCTGAATCCAGGCGCCGGAATAAGGAGCGTTCGTCAGGCCGAAAGTCTCCAGCGGATAGTTGCGGCGGCTTCCGGACGTCAGGCCGAGAAGATAATCGGCGAATCCATCGCCCGTGTACTGGCCGTTGAAATCGAAGCTGCCGCGAGGAGAATGCGAGCCGTGGCGGCCGAACACCGCGCGGTCCTGGAATTCGTATCCAAAGTTCAACGTGTGAAAGCCGTGGATGACGTTCAGTCCTGCCTTGGCGTTTTTCACGTTGCTCCAGAGACGGCCGGGAACTCCCCAGGGCGCGTTGAAACCGGTGTAGCCGGTGATGCCGACGTTTGGCAGCCCGACGAAATCCTCGCGTCCTGCTGTGGGAATCCCGCGAATGCCCGCCTGTTCCACCAGGTTGTCGATGCCGGTGATGGGCGAGCCGAAGCGGTTGTCGGAGTTGAGATACCCCGCGCTCGCATTGAGCAGCATGTTCGGCCGCAGCGCGTAGGTGTAGTTCACACCCACGCTGTGCTGGCGCGTGGTGGTATCGGAGACAATCTCCGGAGTGTAGCCGGGCGAGCTCGATGTATTGTCGACGACGACCCAACGGCCATAGATGCGTTGGTTGTCCGTGATCTGGTGATCGATGCGTCCCGTGCCTTCCCAGGTGTCGTTCTTGGTTGCGGCATTTGCCCGGAACCGGTCGCCGGGGGAGTTGGGCAGCAGAACATAAGGGAAGAAGAACTTCGATGCGGAGGAGATCCGGCTCGCTGGAATTACGTTCCCCGGAAAAGCCTCGCCGGTGGTGGGATCTTTGATCTGCCTCGGCAGTGAGGAGAAGTCGCCATTCAGCATGGCCGGGTTGACCGTCGCCGAGTTATAGATGGATTGCCCGCGAATCGGCGTGCCTTCGAAGCTTGCGAAAAAGAAGGTCCGGTTGCGGAAAATGGGGCCGCCCACCGCCGCGCCGAACTGGTTCCGGCGAAGCTTCGGGATGCTCACGGCGAATGTATTTCGGGCATTCAGGTTGTCGTTCTGCAAAAACTCCCACAGTGCTCCGTGAAATTCGTTGGTGCCGGACTTGGTGGCGATCTGTACCTGTATGGGATTGCGTCCGTTCTCCGCGCTGAAGCTGTTCGTCTGCACGTTGAACTCGGCAATGGTATCCACGTTGGGAATGGCCATGCCGCCTTCGTCCATCGCGGCGTTGGCATTCAGCCCGTCCAAAGCGAACTGTGTCTGATTGTCGCGCGTGCCGAATCCTTGTACGGTAGAGCCGCGCTCCGGCCCACCCTGACCGATGTAGCGCATACCGGCCACCAGGTTCACCAGCACTACGGGATTACGGACACTCAATGGCAGCTCGCGGATCTGGTGCATTTGTACGACGGTCTGAACCGAACTCTGCTCTGTCTGAAGCAACTCCGCGGTCGCTTCAATCGAGATCTGCTCGCTTACCTCGCCCACCTCCAATACCGGTGTGATGCGGTTGCGCGCGCCGACGGTAATTTCAACTCTTGCGAGGTTCCAGGTCTTGAACCCCTTGGCCGTCACGGCGACGGAATACTGGCCAATGGGCAGCGCAAAAATCTCGAACGAGCCGGTTTCGTTTGTGACAACCGTTCTCTTCAAACCTGTGTTCAAATTAACGGCTGTTGCTTGTGCCCCGGGAATCACAGCACCCGAGGCATCCTGAACTGTACCCAAGATCGATCCTTCGGTTCCAGCCTGTCCGAACAGTGTGGCTGCGGCAAGCAACAGAACCGGTATAAGCGAGAGGGCTTTTCTCATAAGCATCTCCTGTGCGCTTAATTCTGGATCGATAGGCTGATTGAATCAATGCAAAACCCGGTTTGGATTCCAGAGTATTGGAAACAACTTCAGTAGCTCGCCTGAATGCGGTATTGCTTCGCAGAGGGTTTCGAGATCCGGACCCATTCGCGATCGGGGTCGAAATCTTTCCAGGGTTGTCCATTCACGGTGACGGACCGCATGCGCTTTTCCTCGGGATGCCGCAGGCGCACGAGCAGTGCATCCGGTGTGGCGCGAGTAGGCATCTCGACTTCCGCCGAAATGCTGCCCGGCGCGGCACCGCTTTGGATACGCGCGGACACAGGGCCGTAATAAGTGGGCGCTCGCTCGATCTCGATTTTGTTTCCCGGCTTCAGCCATGCGCGCGGCGTGGCCAGTCCGATGACCAGCGCGCCGTCGTCGCGTTCATGGATCAGCATGTTGCGGTATAAGTCGAACCAGGCGCCGTCCGTGGAAGGAGGCCCAAAATACTGGCCGTGCGTCCAGCGGTGCTCGACCGGCTCCCACGTGGAGTGGCTGAATGCACTCGCCATGTAGCTGTAGAACGCGCGGATGACAGCTTTCGGGTCGTCGCGCAACAGGTACGCCGTTGCCTGCTGGTTATAAACCGGTTCATTCGCGATGCCCCAGCCTTTGTAGTAGAGGTTGTCCTCGTGATCGTGCAGCAGGGAATCCGCCAGTGGTCCGCCGGCGTCGACGGCCTTCAGGCGAATCATGTGTACGGCGCCGGTGTCCACATCGGTGGCGTACCAGTCGTCGATGAGGCGGCGGAACGTTCTTGCTTCGCACGGCACGTAGGCAACCCAGGTCCGGTCGCGCAACGGAACCAGCGGAGAATTCATGGCTGCCGCCTGAAAGCCGCGTTGGATGGCTTCACGAAGGGTCTGTGCCGCACGCCGGCACTCCGCGGTGCGTGCATGCCCGGCGCGTTCGAGGGCGCGGCCGAACATCTCCAGGCCCGCGTACATGTAGGCCTGGTTGAACGCCCACACGCCGTCCCCCGTTCCGTCGTTCAAGGGCCCTCTTACAAGCCCCATCACGTGCCCGGAAGCTCGCGCGGCTTTTCGAAGTTCTTCCAGGCACCAGTCGAGCGCTTTCATGCTCGCGGGCAGCAGCTTTTCGAATGTTTCGCGATCGCCGGAAAGCAGGTAGTGCTGTGCGACGGAGTACAGCATGGAGGGTGTGTAGACGACCCAGTTGGCGTATCCGGCGACGTGACCATTCGCCTCCTGGTTGTTGCGGTACTGTGCCAGCAATTCCTCGGCCGAAACCGAATGATAGCCGCGCAGATCGTAGAGCATGTAATCGACGTAAACCGCCTGGTTCACGGGCCAGGGCGTACCGGTCTGGCTGTAAGCGAAGTTCGAATAGGGAAGGTCGATGCGCACATCCGGTCCGCTGCCGCCATGCCGGCGAGGGAGGCGTAGCGCATGCCAGAGCGCCGCGCGGAATAGATCGTTTACCGCTTTCTCCGGCACGCGAAACTGCGCGCCGCGCTCCACCCAGTTCGACCAGAACCCGATCGTCTGCTCGCGGGATTGCGTGTAGTCGAGTGCGATGAGCTTTTCGGCGTCGGCGGGCTCCACCATGGGCGAAGGCAGTTTGACGATGAACTCGCGGGTGCCGCGCGGCTCCAGGCTGGTGGTCAGAAAAACGTCGAGACGCTTCTGATCACGCTGATAATCCCTGACGCCGCTCCACTGCGCGTCATCGAAGGGGCCGTCTATTGTGAAGAGGACTTCGCGCCGGCCGGCAAGGCGGAACAACAGGCGATGGCCTTCCCGCTCTCCTTCGATGCTGGAGTTGAAAAATGCCGGAAACTGCCGGCGCTGGCTGATAGTGAATTGGACGCCGTGCTGCTTTCCTTCCAGTTCGATAAGCCGGACCTTCTGCATCAGGACCATGCCGATATCGCCGCGCCGCTCCCGCGGCGGCCCGTCGAGCGGATAGGCGAACTGCTCCACTTCGTACCGCACGCCCTCCTTTTCGAATACGGTCGTGATCACCGGCAATCCATCGTGCAAGCTTTGCTTCTTCCAGGAGGACGCGATACCGGAGGTCAGGTCTCCGAAGCTGTACCAGAACTGAAAGCGGTCGGGGTTGCCATAGTCGTTCCACACTCCGGCGCCCCGGTCGATGCCAAACTTCGGAATCGCGCTATCCCAGGTGAGCGCTACGATGTGGCCGGGGCGCGGCTGTTGCGGATGGACGTACGAAGGACTGCCCATGTCTTCCCAGCGCGAGGCGTAGTAGTCGTAAGTGGCCTCCGGCTCGCGTTGCACCTCGTCCAGAATGCGCCGGCCCATCCACGATTTGAGCGTCTGCATGTGCTCTTCAAACGGTACCGGGCGGTCACCGGTGGTGAGATACACGTGGAGCGACGGCACAAAGATGGCTTTCTGCTCCAGCAGTTGATCGACCGTGACGCTGAATCCGCGCGTGCCCTGCGGGTCCATCTGCACGGTCAATTTGCGCGAATTCAGGCGGAAGGCGGGGTCCTGCATCAGACGGCGGCTCGTATCGGCGTCGCTCGTGCTGATGAGGTCCGACCAGGTGATGTGCAGGTTGTCGATTCTACGCGGAGCCTCCACATCGTAGCCGATTATGAAATCGATGCCGTCGATATCCTGCGCGCCGGCGCGTGTCTGCCAGACGCCGTCTTTCGACACTTCGCCGGTCTCCAGCGATACTCCCGTCGCGGCACCGGCCCGGACTCCGGGTCCCGGCACAAGCCGGATGTAGTAGTCCGTCGCGGCCGGCGCGTCGTGCCCCCAGGACATGCGAACCTTCCGTTCGCTTTGGGACGCGGCGCTCAAGCTGCACGCCGCGAGGATCGATATTATGCAGGCTCTCATTATTGCTCCCGTATGCTCTCCAGCCGTTCGCGTTTCCCCCACACCGATTTCGTGTTGTTCAGAATTTCGGCCGGAGTGAACCAGAACCGTTTCAATTGGCGGCGGCTATGCAGGATGGTCTGATCGTTATAGTGCGGCGAAGACGGGTCTTCGGATTGGCCATACGGCAACAGGGTCCAGATCTCTTTCGGGTCGCCTTCGACGGTCACCATCACGTGGCCCCAGCCGTCGTTGCACAGGATGCGCCCATCCTCCTGCTCGATGCCCGCATCCGGGTGCAGCACGCCGTAGAGCCCCGTTCCGTCCATAGGAAAATCGCCGCCGCGGCGGGTTATATTGATCCTGCCCCAGGACACTTCGATGCTTTGAAATCGCTTCTCCAACCGGTTCAAGGCTTCGCGCAGCGCCTCCGCGGCCATCTTCTGTTCTTCGGCCGAAGCGATATCAATCTTGGTACGCGCGGGTGAATTGAATCGCGAGAACCGGCCGGCGAACAGATCCTGGTAGGCCTTTCCGAAATAGTAGGCGATTGTGTAAGCCGTGGAATCCACGCTCGAGCGCCGGTCCCACTCCTTCAACAGCGCGACAGCGCGGCGCGCCTGTTCATCCTGCGGATCCGTACGCTCCAGCAGCGGAATGAATATCTCTGCAGCGACAATGTAGGTATCGAAAGCGAGATCGATCATGTCCGCGAGGCTGAACTTTCGATTCTCACCGAGCACCTTCAACAGGCGCTCTCCTCGCGTGTTGAGGGCCGCATCAGGCGAGTGGAGGTAATAAGGCGCTGGGCTCTTCAGTTCCGAACCGGCGGTGACGAACCACGGCGGATTGTTGCAGTTTTGCAGAAACCCCGATGGTGGGTCGAGCACCTGTGGATACTGTTCGAACGGAACATAACCGGTCCATTCCGTTGCGCTCGTCCAGCCTGGAACCGGCTTGCTCCAATCGAAGCCGGCCGGCCGCAGGGGAACCGTGCCGTTGTGCACCCAGTAGATGCTCTTCGCATCACTGTAAAGCAGGTTCCAGCGCGGCATCCATTGCCGCGCCACCACGGCCTTGAATTCCGCCAGATTGCGCGCCTTCATCAATCCATAGAGAGCGGCGGAGTAAGTGACGTTTTCGAAGTTTGGGAGTTTCACCGACCAGGCACGATGCCGCGTACGATCCACTTTCACGACAGGGCCGTGATGCGTGTAATAAAGGGGTAGCGTGACCGTCTCCACGCCCTTTGGTCCGCGAATTCGGAACGTTTCCTCTTCCACGCGCATCGCGCGCCAGCGGCCGTCGTACTCGTATTTCGCAGGGTCGTCCGGCTTCAGTTTTTCTTCGTACACGTCGGCGATGTTGGGATTGTTGTACGTGGCCGACCACGTGATCCGGTCGTTGAATCCGTCCAGAAAAAACGGGCTGCCGAACCAACTGATGCCGCTGGCGTTGAGTTTGCCGGGCGTCATCAGGTGCGCTTCGTAATTTTGAAAACGGTTTGCCCACGGCATGTGCGTATGCTCGACATGCATGACGCGTCCATTCGCCGATTTCCCGCGCGCAACTGCCCACTGGTTCGAACCCAGGTGCGGGAAAGAGTACGTGCTGCCGCCCGGCAATTTCGAAAGCGCGTCGTGGATGCTGTAGAAGCGGAAGTACTGGCTTCGCTCCAGCGCCTCGACGTCTTCCGCGGTGATCTCTTCAATCCAGGCCGGAATGCGCGCGCGGTTCTCGCGGATGTAAAAGTTCACGCCCCTGGCGAAGGCGTCCAGGATGCGATAAACATCGGGTGGGATCTTGTCGCGTCCGTCTACGACTCCCTTTTTCGTTTGCAGCAATCGCTGAAGGTAGTCGCCGTCCCAGCGATATTCGTACGGAATGAAGTGAAGATACCCGTCCCCCAGCGCTTGAAAACCCTGAACCTCCGTGCGTCGCCCCTGCGCGTCGAGGTACTGCACCATCATCCGCTCGAGGTGATCTTGCGCCTGCGCGTAGCCATAGCCGAAGAACGTTGCCTCTTCCGTTTCGCCGACGATGTGCGGCACACCGTACGTGTCGCGATAAATTGTGACCTTTTCGGCGAGAGGGTCAGCAGCCGCTCGCGGAGAAACAACCAGCAGGAGCGCAAGAATCGCGATGATCATCCGTTACGCGATTATACGTGCGGACGGTACCGGCCACTCGCATTCCATGACGGCAATTTCCAGCTAATTGGAGAGTAATGCGCGCGGCAACCGGTTCATTGCCGCGGCTGGTGTTACGTTCTAGGAGTGAGACTACTGCTAGCCGCCGCTGTTGTTTCAGCAGTGTGCTATTCCGCTACCCGGCCGCGCATCGACCTGAATGGCACCTGGGAGTTCCGCACTGACCCGCAGTCCATTGGCGATACGCAGGAGTGGCACTCGCCTGGTGTTCCGTTCGATCGCCGTTTGCAGGTTCCAGGCACGTGGCAGGCGCAAGGCGTGGGCGAACCGGCGGGCATCGTGCGAAACCACTATGAAGGGCAGGCGTGGTATCGCCGGCAGGTTGCCATTCCGGCATCGTGGAAAGGGAAAACGGTGCATGTGCGCGTAGGCGGGGCGCTGCGCCGGGTCGCGCTTTACGTCAATGGCCACCGGATCGGCGAGCACGATGGCATCAGCGCGCCGTTCGAGTTTGATGTGACGCGAGCCATTCGGCCGGGCTCGGAGAATACGATCGCATTCCGCATTGTGAATCCGGGCGCGACCATCAACGAAGGCCCGCGCACGCAGCCCGGTGACGAGCCCACTGGAATGGTCAACTACATCGCAAGCTGGGGCGGTTTGTATGGAAACGTCGAGCTGGAAGCGAGCGACCCGCTGCGAATTGCCGAAGTGGCGATTGTTCCTTCCGTCGAGCGAAAGACAGCCGCCTTCCGCGTGTCCGTCGCCGGAGCGGACTCTGCTTCCGGTGTGCGTGTCGAGGTGAACGTGGGCGGTGCCACAGGCGCTGCCGCGTTGCGCGGCGGCGAAGCGGAAGCGACGGTCGCGATTCCACAGGCGCGTTTATGGTCGCCGGAGGATCCTCATCTCTATACTGCAACCGTTCGATTGGTGCAGGGCGCAAACGAGCGCGACCGTATCGAAGAACGTTTTGGAATGCGCGAAGTCACTACTCGCGGCAACGTGCTGCTGCTCAATGGCAAGCCGCTTTACCTGCGGGGCTATGGCGACGACATGATCGAAGTTTTGACGGGCGCTCCACCCGCTTCCAAACAGGTGTATCTGGAACGCCTGCGGATGGCTCGCAGCTTCGGGTTCAATGCCGTGCGGTTCCATTCGGCCACGCCTCTTCCGGCGTTCTTCGAAGCGGCGGATGAAGTGGGCATCTTCGTCATGGCAGAATTGCCTGTCGCGTATACGCAGTATTTTCTGCCGCACAGGGATTTTCTGAAGCGCGAAATGGAAGGGGTGCTGCGCGCACATCGCAATAGCCCGTCATTTCTCTCGCTGGCGTTCGGCAACGAATTCAACCTGGGCTGGCTCGAGACCGATGCCGAACGCAAGGAGTTCCAGGCCAGCGTGGAGGAGTTCTATCGCCTGGCGAAATCCATCGACCCGCAACGCCTCATACTGTCGAACGACGGCCTGGTGCTGCGGCCCACGGACATGTTCAGCCTGTACACCGGCGCTCCCGAAGACGCTCCCACAGTGCGCCACGAATTCGGAAACTACTACTGCTCTCTGCCGGACATTTCGCTGATCCCGAAGTTCACCGGCGTGATCGAGCCCACCTGGCTCAAGGAGAAGAAGGCCTGGGTGGAAAAGGGCGGCCTCGCGGCGAAGTACGCGGAGTACGTCAGAAATTCGCAGCGGCTCCAGCACATCGGGCGCAAGTACCAGATCGAGCGTGTGCGCCGCAGCCCCGAAGTAACCGGATACCATTACTGGCTGATTGTCGATTACCCTGGCGGAACGGGCGAGGGCGACTCGTGGGAAGAGGGATGGTTCGATTACTTCTGGCAGCCGAAAGGCATTCAGCCGGCGGAAGGCAGGGAGCTTAACAGCCCCATCCTGCTGCTTCTCAGCGCCGGGGTGAACGAGCGCACCCTGTGGAATGACACGGAAAAAACGATGGACGTGTTCGTGTCCAATTACGGAAACGACCCGGTTCAGGGAGGCGTTCTCCGATGGCGGCTGCTCGACGGCACGCGCGAAATCGCGTCCGCTTCCGTCGCGGATGTTCATTCGGAATTGGGTACGGTGACGAAAGCCGGCCGGATCACGCTTCCGCCAACGGGAGGGGAGGAAGCCCGCAAACTGCAACTGGTGGCTGAGATTGCGGCCGGAACCAACACCTACACGAACCGGTGGAACTTTTGGACGTTTCCGCGGAAGGCGCTGCTCGACCGGAGCCCCGTGCCGGTTGCTTCTTCCGTGCGGTGGGCATCGGTGCGCCGGCTGTATCCCTTCATCACGGACGCTGCGGCGGGTGCGACGCCCGATTCGTTGCTGATCGTGTCCAGGCTCGACGCGGAGGCGCTCCGGCACATCGAATCCGGTGGACGCGTCTGGCTGATGGCGGACCGTGAACAATTCGGACGCCCCGGCGATGCGACATTCTTCCCGGCTTCCGGCGGCGCGTTGGGCAGTGTTTTACAGGACCACGCGGCCCTTGCGGGCATGCCTCACGAAGGCATGTTTGATCTCCAGTTCTACAACCTGATGGAAGGTGCATGGTCTTTGCCGCTCGACAATTGGCCGCAGGAGTTGGTGCCCATTGCAGGCGGTATTCGCACCACTTCCAGCTTCCTGAGCAAGAGAAAGAATCTGAGCCGCACAGGCTATATTTTCGAAGCGAAGGTCGGAAAAGGAAGCCTTCTGGTGACAGCGCTCGCGATCCGCGAACATCTGGATGAGGCCTATCCGGAGGCCGTGTTTCTTTTTGACCGCCTGTTGCGTTACGCCTCCGGCTCCGGGTTTCGGCCGGTAGTAGAGGTTAGCGCGGAATTCCTCCGGAAGCAGATGGCGCGCTGATTATTTGGAGGTCCAGCCGCCATCCACCGGCAGGACGGCGCCCGTGATATACGAAGCTTCGTCCGAAGCGAGAAACAGTGCGGCGTGGGCCACTTCTTCCGGGTAGCCCACACGGCCTAACATCGTCTGCGCGCACTGCCAGTCATAATGCGGCTCGCCGGGTTTCGGGGAGATGCGCGTCTGAATCGGCCCCGGGCAGATCGAGTTTACGCGAATGTTGCTCGGGCCATAGTCATAGGCGGCGCTCAGCGCGAAGCCCAGAAGCGCGGCCTTCGTCGCCGTATAAGCAACGGACGCCGGGCACCCGGCGATCGCCTGAATCGAGGCGATGTTCACGATGGAACCCTGTTTCTGCCGGATCATATACGGCAACACTTCGCGCGTACACCGCTGCGTACCCAGGAGGGCCACCTGAATACACCGGTTCCATTCATCGTCCGTAGCCTCCAGCACTCCGTGGAATTCGCCGAGATAGGCCGCGTTGTTGCAGAGGATGTCAATGCGGCCGGATTGCGCACCGGCAATCTCCACCGCTCGCGCGGCATCGGTGGCCGACGACACATCGGTTCGTTGAAACACCACGCCGCCTCCCTGTTCGCGAATCCATGCCGCGGCAGCTTCCCCGGCCTGTTCGTCCACATCCGCGATCAACACCCAGGCTCCTTCTTCCGCGAAGAGCTGTGCGATCGCCCGCCCGATGCCGTGCGCCGCTCCCGTAACGATTGCGATTTTGTTTTTGAGCCTGTCCATTTGACATCCATTCTTTTGGTCCAGGTACCGGCATGTCAAAGGCGGTTCTGTTAGAATTGCCTGCACAGTCCAACCTATTGGAAAACATATGACGGCTGCGAAGACACCTTCCGTGCCGGCTCTGGAGCGTGGCCTCGCCATTCTGGAGCTGGTCGCACATTCGAAAAGCGGCCTTACGTTCTCGCAGATCGCGCGGCACCTGGAGTTTCCGAAGAGCTCGATTCACTGCCTGCTGCTCACCTTCGAGCGCGAGGGATACCTCCGCCGGAGCGAGACGACAGGCCGGTATCTGTGCGGTTCAAAGCTGATCCGTATCGCCAACCTCGCGATGGACGGAATTGTGCTGCGAGAGCGGGCGCTCCCGATTTTGCGCGACCTGATGGAGAGCACGGGCATGACCGTCCACATGGCGATACTCGAGCGCGGCGAAGCTACGCTGATCGCGAAGCTGGAGCGCGGGCGCGTGCACCGCGTCGCCACGTGGATCGGCAAGCGCATCGACGTGCATTGCACCAGTCTCGGCAAGTGCCTGATCGCGGACCTGCCGGATGAAGAACTTCGCCGCCTGATCGAAGAGCGCGGGTTGCTGCGGCATAACGAGAACACGATCGCGTCGCTCCACAAGCTGCGGCAGGAGCTGGCGAAAACGCGCAGCCTGGGTTACGCCGTGGACGACGAAGAGGAGGAGATCGGCATACGATGCATCGGCGCTCCCATCGCCGGACCTGCGGGCAACGTGCTCGCCGCCATCAGTATCTCGGGCACGACGGAACAGATTCAGGATTCCAACAGCGCGGCTTTGGTAAATCTCGTGAAGCAGACCGCGCGCGAGATCTCACGCCAACTGGCGGAATTCCGCGATAGCCGGAGCTTCGAGGAACCGGCTGCCCTCGCCCGGTCCGCGGGTCAGGACAGCTCCGGTGGAACGTTGCCGTAAGACCAGGGCTCTTTGAAGGGCGGCGCTTTCGCGGGCTCGGGAAATTTTCCGGGGGTAAGTTGTTTTGTCAGCTCTACACCGGCGTTCACCATTTGCGTGCCTGCACTGGGAATCAGATTGCTATAAGCGGTCAGCCGCGTTTCGTAACCGCCCCCGTGTTTGCCGAGAGCCTCTTCCGTGGGAATGTAGCCGACACAGCCGTTCGCCAGCTCCACCGGGCAGGTGATGGGGAATTTGCTTCCAGCCTTGATGTCCAGCCCCAACTGGCAGAACATTTCGCCGGGCGCGGCAACAAATACGGCCGGGCCCACTTGAATGGCCTGGATCTCCACGTCCACCCGCGGCTCTTTGGCAATGAGCGCGTCGAGCATCACGATCTCTTTCGCAAACACCCAGTCCGTCATGCCGGCTTCTTTCGGATCTTTCTGCACCATTTCGATGCACTTCTTCAGACGAGCGGGATTCGGCTTGCGCCGCGGAATCTGGAGCAACTTCGTGCGAACGGCGACCGGACCTAGGGATCCGGCTTCGGCGCTCAGCAGTACTTTCACCGCTTCGGCACCGACGCGGCCGCCAACGAACCGCGCCCACTCTTCGCCGGACGGGTTCGCGTAAGGGCTCAGGTTATCCACCTGCGTCACGTCGCCGCAGAAACCTTGCAGGAACACCACTACGGCATCAGGATTAAACGCACCGCGAATCGCGTTCTCCATGTAGTAAATCCAGTTCGCCGAAATACCGCCCGGGCTGGTGGTCGCATGGCACGCGTAATTCACGACGCAGCCGATGAGCTTCCCTTGTTCATCGAAGGTGCCGATAGCTGCCACCTCGGGGTCGATGGGGCCGGCGGCTTCTACGATATCGGGATTCCCCTTGCCGGGGTGAGTGAAAGTGAGGCCGTTTTTCATTCGGAAGCGGCGGTTATAGGCGGCCTTTTCTTCCGTCCCCGTTCCGAACGCGGTGCGGCTCGCGCGGCGCGATTTGTCCGCCTGGTAAACGGCGTTGACGATCTCGGCCCGCACCTGTTCGAGGTAGCCGGCGTCGGCAGCGGAGGAGTGTTCATAAGCGAGCTTTTTCGCCAGGGGAGAAGCGTGATCGTACTCTCCCGGCAGCACCATTCCTACGGGGCCCGAGGAATGCGAGTGCGACGCGCCGATCATGACCGCATTGCCTGGAATGCCGCAACGCTGTTCGATCTCCTTGCGTGCGCCAACAACAACAGACCGGGGGATGATGAGCGCATCGATGCCGACCAGTGCCACACGCGTGCCGCCATCCTGGAACACCGCCGCGCGCACCTTACAGGGGTCATGCAGCGACTTGTGGTAAACCTTGCTGTAGCCACCCGGCTGCTCCATGCCGATCTTTGGCGTGATGTCGCGCTCCGCGTATCCCGCGCTGCCGGACGGCTGCGCGCCGGCTTGAGAGGTTGCCGCGCTGGAACCCGAAGCCAATGCGGCGGACATCGTACCCAATTCCAGAAAATGCCTGCGGTTCATAACTGTGCCCCTTCTGCCAAATACCGCTCCGTCGCCGTCGCGGCTCAGATCCTTCTGATTCTCACGTCTTTGAACTCCAGCCAGTAGCCTTTCCGGTGCGCCTGCAACTCCACATATCCAGGCTCCAGATCGGTGAGATTGTCGTATTCGAGAACGTTTTCTCCATCAATGCGCACCACCACGTTCCGGTCTTTTACGAACAACTGTGCCAAAAACCATTTCTCGTCTTCAATGTTTGGATAGCGGGAGCGCTTGTAATAGTACAGAGAGCCGGTCGGGAAATGGGAATCGGGCACATCGTGCAACTGGATTTCATACCGCTTGCCTTTCAGCCCCTTACCCTCGGAACGGAACAGCAATCCTCCGTTGTGCGACCGCGTCCCACGGATATAGAGCTGCAATTCGAGATCGCGATACTTCTCTTTCGTGGCGATGTGGCCGAGTCCGTCCGCCCGCAGGATGCCGCCCAGCGCCTGGAAGTTCGGTTCCCCTTCCGATAGCCACCAGTTCGTTCCCAGGTCTTCGGGCTTGTTGTACAGGATCTGCCACTTTTGTTTGGAGGGCAGTTCCCGGACGCGCAGATTGCGGAATCGCAACGGATAGGAAAGGCTCGACAGGCCCAGGTATCCCTCCCTCAACCGGTAGCAAAGATCGGCGGTGGTCTCGACGTTGACATCCTGCACCATTTCGTCGTTGGTCCAGACCTGAAGCGTGGGCCAGTCCATCAGAATCCGGATGGAATTCCAGCCCGGCCGCACATTCACCTTGGACGGAGCCACTACGGGAAAGATCGAGCCCATCGCATTGGTAGTGGGCTCCTTCTCCTGCTGATGGAAGAGCTTGATCTGCATGCCCGCCCAGGTATTGCGGCCATGCTCCGGCGCATGAATAAAGATGCCGGAATCGGACCAGCCCTGGATGTGAAAGTCGCAGCGAAAGTCGAAATTTTCGTATTGCCGGCTGGACCGGAGCCAGGCGGGATATCCAGAGCCGGAATGGATCACGATCTCTCCGTCCCGGACATAGAACGCGGTTTCCGAACCGTCCTGAACACTCCACTGGTCCAGGGTCTTGCCGTCAAAGAGGCTGGTGAATCCGCTTTCCTGCTGTGCACCAAGCGCCACGGACGCCAAGGGAGTTCCCAATACGGCGCGGCGGCTGATTCGAAAGGATGTAGGAGGCTGCATAAACGGTCAGGACAGCGCGCGGTCGAGCGCGCTCAACGTTTCGTCAATAGCGGCGTCATCATGGGCGGCCGATACATACCACCGTCCATCCTGCAATACCAGAACTCCTTCATCGAGCAGCGCGATCGCCAGTTGCGTGTATGCGCTCTGGTCCGCCCGCAGCGTGTCGCGGTAATTACGTGCGGGTTCCTCCATGAAGGACACGTGGAACACCGGGCCTTCGCCGGAGGTTACGACGGGGAGCCCTTTCGCGCGGAGCGCGGCTTCGATGCCCGAGCGCAGCTTGCCGGAAAGACGTCGCATTTCGCCATACACTGCTCCATCGTTGCGCGACAGCACTTCGAGCGCGGCAGCCGCCGCCGCGAGCGAAATCGGATTTCCGTTCAGAGTGCCCGCATGCACAACCTCGCCATTGGCAATCCGTTCCATGTACTGCCGCCTGCCGGCCAGCACGCTGAGCGCTGTTCCCGCGCCAACGGCTTTGGCATACGTCGCCAGGTCCGGCACGACGCCATACACGCCCTGCGCACCCTTCAGATCCAGGCGAAAGCCAGTGATCACTTCATCGAAGATCAACAGGCAGCCGTGCCGTTCGGTGATGGCGCGCAGAAATTCGAGGAATCCGGGTTCCGCGGGAATGCAGAACGTATTGCATAACAGCGGTTCACAGATAACAGCCGCAATCTCACCGCTGTGCTCGGCGAAGATGCGTTCCACCTGCTCCCGGTCGTTCCACTGGGCAACGATCGCCTCCTGTGCACTTCGCTGGCCGCGCCCTACAGGAATCGGGTTGTCTCCGGAAGCGGAAATCTGCTCGGCTGCCGGATGGTAGCTTACCAGCACGCTATCGTCCCAGCCGTGGTAATGGCCCTCGAATTTGAGGTATTTCGGCCGGCCGGTGGCGGCGCGTGCAAGGCGCAGCGCCACCTGTACGATTTCCGTGCCGCTGTTGGCGAAGCACACCAGGTCCGCGCAGGGAATGATCGACGTGAGTGCTTCGGCGACCTCGAACTCGAGGTCATGCTGAGCGCCGTAGGTCAGTCCCCGCTGCAATTGTTCTCCCACCTGTTTCGTGACCTCTGGTGGACAATGGCCGAGAATCAGCGGTCCCCAAGCCAGGCCGTAATCGAGGTATGTGTTTCCGTCCACATCGCGGACGCGCGCGCCTTCGCCCCCCGTGAAATACAGCGGGTGCGGGCGCATACTTCGCCGCAATCCGCTCGAAACGCCTCCGGCCAGTACCTCCTGT
>DASTMK010000227.1:0-9832 GCA_035714225.1 Bryobacteraceae bacterium
CGGGGTTCACTGCGAGTTGGGGCACGGGTAAGCCCGTTATCGGTTTTATGGCCGACATCGACGGGCTGCCTGAAACCTCGCAGAAACCTGGGGTGGCATACCATGCGCCCTTGATCGAGAATGGACCGGGCCATGGGGAAGGACACAACGCGGGACAGGCGGTGAATGTGACTGCAGCCATCACGGTGAAGCGCCTGATGGAGAAGCACGGGATCCGCGGCACCGTTCGCGTCTACCCGGGTGTCGCCGAGGAACTGCTGGGCAGCCGCACTTATATGGTGAACGCCGGCCTGTTCCGCGACGTCGACGTGATGCTGAGCAGCCACATCAGCACCGAGTTCACCACCACCTATGGAGGGCCTGCGGGTTCCGGCCTGGTCTCGACGCAGTTCACATTCCAGGGCCGGAGCGCCCATGGGGCTTCGGCATGGAACGGAAGAAGCGCGCTCGATGCCGTGGAGTTGATGAATATCGGCTGGAACTTCCGGCGCGAACACATACGGCCCGAGCATCGATCACACTACAACATTGTTTTCGGTGGCAATCAGCCAAACGTAGTTCCATCCGAGGCGACAGTCTGGTATTTCTTCCGCGAGTGGGACTACGATCGCATCAAGGAACTTCACGAGATCGGGCGCCGGATTGCAAACGCCGCCGCGATGATGACGGATACAACCGTCAGCGAGCGCGTGCTTGGCGCCGCCTGGCCGGGCCACTTCAACAAGCCGGTGGCCGAAGCGCTGTCAGCCAATATTAAGCGCGTCGGGATGCCTGCCTGGTCCGAGGCGGACCAGAAGCTCGCTCGCGCGGCGCAGACCGAGTTGAAAGTGAAGGTGGACGGGCTTCGAACCGAAATACCGGAGCTCAAGCCGGCCGGTGACCGTGGCAGCGCCGGTTCCGACGACATCGCGGAAGTGGGATGGAATCTTCCGACCGTTGTACTGCGTTACCCCGGGAACATTCCCGGCATGATCGGCCATCACTGGTCGAGCGGCATCGCGATGGCTACGCCGATCGCGCACAAAGGAGCTACGGCCGGGGCGAAAGCGCAGGCGATGACAGCGCTTGATCTGCTAGTGAACCCCGAATTGCTCAAGGCGGCGAAAGATTACTTCGCCGAACAGACAAAGGATGTAAAGTGGCAGTCGTTGATTCCGACCGGCACCGAACCGCCGATCTTTCTGAATAAAGAGAAGATGGAACGTTTCCGGCCGGAAATGAAAAAGAATTACTACGATCCGGCGAAGTACAAAACGTATCTGGAACAGCTCGGGATAGAGTACCCGACGGTGCGATAGGGGACGCGTCGATGCCCCGAAATCTTTTTAGGATCCTTGCCGCCGCGGCGCTTACCTTTTTGCCGGCGTTGGCGCAAACATCGCAGCCTGCCGAGGCCAAAACCGTGGCCGTCAATGGCATCGACATGTATTACGAAGCCTATGGAACCGGAGATCCCCTGGTGCTGTTGCATGGATTCAGCAATTCCGGTCAGACCTGGAAGGCAGTTTTGGACGACTTCAGCCGCCACTACCGGGTAGTCCTCGTCGATATGCGGGGCCACGGACGTTCGACAAACCCGAGCGGGGTTTTCACCCACAAGCAATCCGCCGCGGATGTGTTTGCGCTGCTGGACGCGATCGGTGTGAAGCGGTTCAGGGCAATGGGCATCAGTAGCGGCGGGATGACCCTGTTGCACATGGCGACGACGCAGCGGGACCGGCCGGAGGCGATGGTTCTGATTGGAGCGACAACGTACTTTCCGGCCCAGGCGAGAGAGATCATGAACAGGAATAAGCCGGAGGGGCTCCGTGAGCAGGACCTGGCGCGCCAGCGGCAGATCCATAAGCACGGAGACGAGCAGATCTACATGCTGCGCCGGCAGTTTCACGGTTTCAAGGACAGCTACGACGACATGACCTTTCGCACGCCGCAGCTTGCCACCATTCAGGCCCGCACGCTGATTGTTCATGGCGATCGGGACGAGTTCTTCCCTGTTTCTATCCCGGTGGAGATGTACGAATCCATTCCAAACGCGGCGCTTTGGATTGTGCCCAGCGGCGGGCACGTTCCGATCCAGGGTGAGCGGAGACCTGAGTTTGTGCGGATCGCGCTGAAGTTCCTGTCGGACAGTCCGAAGTGAGGGTTCAACCTCGCTCGAAAAGCTTGCGAACCACCTGCCGCATGTTGCGCGCGCTCGCAGCGTAATCCGGCACGCGGCGGTCGCGTTCCACCATCACCCACCCTTTGTAGCCGACGGTGAGCAGTGCATCCCGGACGCCCTCCAGATCAACAGCCCCGGTGCCGAGGTCCCAGAAGCAATCGCCGCCGCCGGTCTTTGTGCCCACCTTCGCGGGGTCGATATCTTTCAGATGGACGTAACGGCAGCGGGACCCCAGATCGCGAATCGTTTGCACGGGATCGGAGCCGCAGAGCGCCAGGTGCCCCGTATCGGGGCAGGCGTACGTGCCGGGCCGCTCGTCGAGGTAGCGAAGCAACTGCTCGCGCGTCTCGATGCCGCCGATGTGATTGTGCACGACAAGGATGACGCCGCGCTCACCGGCATAGTCCACCCAGCGGGCGCATTCGTCCTTCGAAACCGTAACGCGAGCGATGCCGGCGCCCGCCGCATGGGCGTAATCGATGGCGGGCTTTAAGGAGCCCCCAACCGCCGCACAGGAGAGTTTTAACGCGGTGGCCCGCTTGCGCAGTTCCGCCGCCGGGACACCGAACTCTTCCGGTTTGGCTTCAAAGCCCTCCCAGCCGGTTTCCGCGGTGAGGCGCAGCTTCAACTCCAGGTCGAACGACTGATCCCAATTGTAGAAATGGTGACCAAAGCGGAAGCGGGGTTGTCCGGCCGCCCACAGCGAAGCCAGGGCGGAGTGGGCCAGAAATGCGCGTCGCGTGACCGTCATGGTTTGAAGTTACCAAGAATCGGGGTGGGCGTAGCTGGGATCGGTTTTCCGTACTCCATTTACTGCTTTGGGGAAATCACTTTAAGACTTACTCGCTTGTGGTCGTTCTCTTTGAGCGATAACGCCTCCGCGCTGTTATCAACCTTTTTCAGATACTCGGGATCCTTGTAAGGCGCAGTTTCGACGTCTTCCCACGCGAGCGCTTTGTACTCGCCCGGCGCAATGCCCTTGAAACTGAAGGCGCCCTTCTGGTCAGTCCGGGCTTCCCTATAGAGCGAAGACCGGCCCGAGGCGGGAATAAGCACAACTGTTGCATCCAACGCGGGCTCGTTCTCAGCTTTCAACACCATGCCTTCCACCTGTGCACCAGCGGGACTCAACGTGATGTGCAGTTCTCCCCCGTCGCCAGTGAAAGTGAAGCCGTCATGGCGGGTCTCTCCGTTGTACTTTACCGATTTCACGTAGGAATTGCCGGGCGCGCCGATCACCTGGGCCTGGTACTGCGCTGACGGCACATCTTTCAGAGCGAATCTGCCGCCAACGCTTACGGGACTACTGGGAGCGCTGAGATTCACAGCCCCAGGAGCGACGTTCAGTGTGACTTTCAGATTCTTGAAATCGGCAGGCTCCGGGCCCTCCATTTCAATCGAGCCCGTGACCTCACCGCCCGCTCCGAGCCGCAACGCTACATCCGAAACGTGTTCCCTGCCCACTTGGAGATCCTTGGACCCGATGAGCATACCGGAACTCAGGTCCCCCGAGAAACTCACTAGAGTGTATTCCCCTGGTGTAACGCCCGCAATTTCGAAGCTTCCATCACCACGGGCCACAGCGCTCCTGGCGGTGAAGGCGCCCGTCGCAGATTTCGAGCCGATCTTTGGTGCCAGCATGGCCATCGTCCGCTTGCCTTCCGCCCCGCCGCTCACCTTGCCCCGCACGCGAAAGGTATCCGCCTTTGCCAGCCGGATGTTGATGCCGCCCACTTCCGCGCCCTGTGTCACCGACACCGGCGCTGCGTTGGTTGGATCCAACGAATTCGGATAGTACGTGGTCACATAATCGCGCTCGGGACCATCCGGAGCTGGGTTATTCCATGCAGCGGTGAGGCCAGTTGATGCAGTTCTCTTGGCTGCGAAGACTACATAAGTGCCGGATGTGAGGCCGCCTATGCGGTACTCGCCCAAGTCGTTCGTAGATGCCGAACCAGCCGACACCAACTGCGCGTCCCCGTTCTTGTATAAGGTCCTGGCGATCATCACCGAAACGCCTGTCACGGGGTCGGCATCTTCATCGAACACCTTGCCGAAGATGGCTGCCCCTGGTGACATCTTGAAGACCAGGTCCGTCGTTGTCTGGCCCGCCGAGAGGAGTAGCGCGCTGCCCGAAGTCGGATTGCTCCTGGCGCCGTATGCCTGCCGCGCATAACCAGCCTTGTCGCCCATGAGGGTGTAGTGCCCAGGATCGAGATCGCGAAAAGCGAAACGGCCCTGGTCGTCAGATTCCGTTTTTATGCCTCCCAGCGCAGTGCCGCCGCGCATCAGCGTCAAGGAGACTTTAGTTAAAGGAGCGCCGGTCAACGCGTTCACTACGAGTCCTTCCAGGCTGCTCTTCCCGTTCTGAACCGGCGCGGTGTTGCTTTGCGGCAGGAACGCCTGGGCGGCAGCCGAGGCGGCGAACAATGCCGTGCAGAGGATTGTGTGGGTTCTACTCGTCATGAAGGTCCTCCATATGACAACCATCAGTTGACAACCACAGTGACATAGTGATATAGAACTATATATCACTATGCAAATCGCTGTCAATCCCTCTGACGAGCTTCCAATCTACCGGCAGATCATGCGGCAGATTATCGAGGCTATCGCTGGCGAGAGATTGAAAACCGGCGAGAAATTGCCCTCGCACCGCGAGCTTAGCGAAAAGATCGTAGTTGCGCCGCTCACCGTGAAAAAGGCTTACGACGAACTGGAAGCGCTTGGCTTTCTCGAAACACAGCGCGGGCGCGGCACATTCGTATGCACCGCGCTGCCCAGAATCGATCGCGAAGACCAGCTCGAAAGTATCCGCCAGCAATGCCGCAAGCTGCTTTCGCAGGCTCGCCTTGCTGGCATTCGTTTTTCCGAGTTGGTGGAACTTCTCAGAATCGCCGATCGGGAGCTTACAGGCGGTGGGCGCGATGAAAAAGAGAGAGTATGAACCCTGTTCTTGAGTTTCTGAACATCTCCAGATCCTTTAAGAGAGGAGCGCCGGTCCTCGACGGCGTCAGCTTCTCGATGGCCGAAGGGGAAGTCGTCGGGCTGTTGGGCCGGAATGGCGCAGGTAAGACGACGCTGATCCACATCGCTATGGGGTTGCTTTCCACGCACGGTGGAGCAGTGCGCGTCTTCGGCGTTTCGCCTTTCGATAACCCGGTCGCGGTCAAGCGGCGTGTCGGGTTCGTTTCAGAGGAGCAGGTCTTGCCGCCACGATCCACCATCGCGGAACTGATCACATTTCACCGATACCTCTTCGGCCGGTGGGACGATGTGTTGGAACGCCAGCTTCTGGACCGCTTTGCGCTTTCGCCATCCTCTAAGATCCACAGTCTGAGCAAGGGTCAGGCGCGTCAAGTCGCACTGCTGTGCGCGGTTTGCCACCGCCCAGAGCTGCTCTTGCTGGATGAGCCCGCCGGCGGGCTGGACCCGGTTGCCCGGCGCGAGTTTCTGGAAACCTCGATTCAACTGTTGAACCGCGAGGGCACGGCGATATTGTTCTCGTCGCATCATATGGCGGACGTTGAGCGGATTGGTGGACGCATCGTCCTGCTCAGTGAGGGTAGGGTGGCCATTGACCGCGACCTGGATCGCCTTCGTGAGGACGTCTGCATCGCCATGGTCCCGCGCGCTTCGGCGCCGGACCCCGCCGCCCTCAGAAACCTGCCCGGCTGTCTCCGGATACGAGCGGTGTTCGAAGACTGGCATGTCGTAATCGAGGGCCAACCCGACGACGTACTCGGCCGGTTGCAGTTAATATCCCCTGCTGACAACATTCGCTGTATGCGGGTCCCGCTCGAAGAGTTGTTTATCGAATTGATGGGAGGGGAGCGCTGAGGAGCCATGATCCACCAACTCATCCGGCGCGAACCAGCGTGGAAAGCCACACCGTGGCTCGCGCTCGCAAGCGCGGTTGCCTGGTCCTGGATGCCGTCTATGTTCGGCTTTGCGATCCTCGTTGCAGGTCTCGTGGCCGGGATGCCGCACCGGCACGCCACCCGGTTAGATGCAGGGCTGCCGATCGAAGCGCGCGATCTTCTTCTGGCGCGCACGTTTTCTCTGATGGCGGTGATTTGGATACCGGCGCTCGCGGGAGCCGCCAGCATCGTGATCGTAAAAGGGTTCTCGGCGTCGGCGTCGGATCCCCTGGCGGCGGCCGCCCTGGGTACCTTGATTGCCGCCGTTGCGCAGGCCTTGCGGTTAAAGGAATTGGCAGGGCCAAAGTGGCTTTTTTTCCTCTACTTTGCTGTAAATCCCTCCGGTTTGGCGCTTTTGAAGCAGCTCGACCCGCTCGTTCCGCTGATTTGTGCTTTGTCCGGCGCCGCGCTGTTCATCCGTGCCTGGGTGACGGTCCCACCGTCGTTTCAGTTGACCAATGCAAGCGTGAACGCCTGGAGGCCGGCCAGGCAGGAAAGGAGGGTCGCCCCACGAGCGGCGTTCCGATGGGCGCCGGTCCTCCGATCGGTCTGTTCCTGGCAATATGTGTTCTTCGTCCCCTGGATGGGCTATGCGACAGCCACCGGCCAATGGCTGTTCCTCCCTTTTTGGCTGGTGGTTGCGTGGCGGGGTCCGCGTAACAAAACACGCTGGCTCTGGGCGCTCCCGGTTGGAAGGCGCGCTCTTTTGTGGACCATGATGGGGCCGATACTCGCCGCCCATGTGCTTGGATATCTTGCCGGCTTCCGCTTCCATCAACGGGCGGCAGGGCTTACTGAAACCCGGGTCATCGTCGTCACGCTGGCGGCTATTCTCGGGTATGTGATGCTTACGATTCTGCTCTGTGTGCTCTTCGATTGGCGGGGTTTTGCCCGCATTCCCCGCCGGACCCTTCATATCGTGTTCCTGTTGTTGGCCATCATTTGGTACCTGGCGAGCTTTGCGCTCTTGTATTTCGGCCCCGAAGGCGAGGAGATGCGCGACGTTCTTGGGCGTGTGGGCCGCACTGCACCTATGGGCGTGCCTGCGCTGATTGCGACCGCGACGGCGGCTTTGATCGCACTTTATTGGGCCATCGAGAGGGTGTTCAGCCAGCCTGATTTCGCCGGTAATCCCCGTGTGAGCGACCTTGACGCAATTTCATAGAAACGGCGACAGGTAGAAAGTGAGGCCCAGTCGGCGGTGTGCGGGCGGATTGACAGGCTTTCGGTACGATTCCTATACTGAATTATTGGGTCACTCCCAAATACTGCGCTAACCTTGCGCCTCGAGCGGGTCGCTTGCCCCGGCGCTAGAACCTGAGATAACAAAGATGCCGAAAAGAACGTTCCAGCCGAATAACCGCAAACGGGCCAAGACCCATGGTTTTCGAGCGCGCATGAAGAGTAAAGATGGCCGTGCCGTGCTCGCACGGCGCCGGGCCAAGGGCCGTCACAAGCTGACCGTGAGCGACGAAAGAGCAGTCCGCCACGCCAACTAAGTCCGATACTGGATTTCCTTTTTCCAGGAGTTCCCGGCTATTGCGGTCGGCCGAGTTTCGGGGTGTCTATTCCAAGGGGATGCGGTTCTCGAGCCGATTGTTCACTGCCTTCTGTTTGGCTACAGAAGGGCAGGAGGGACCGAAAGTGGGTTTTACCGTGCCCCGCGCTTTGGGGAACTCGGTACAGAGAAACCGGATCAAACGGAGGATGCGCGAGGCGGTCCGGCTGCACCTGCCGCTCATCGGGCGGAAGTGGGCGATCATATTCAATCCGAGGCGTACGGCACTTACGGCGCCTTTTGACGAACTACAGCACGAGGTCCAGAGGATAGTCCAGCGATGCAACGCGCGCTGATCGGGATACTGCAAGTCTACAAACAATGGATTTCGCCGCTGCTGCCTTCCGCCTGCCGATTCTATCCGACGTGTTCCGTATACATGCGGGAAGCCGTGGAAAAGCACGGTGTGCCGCGCGGCGTATGGATGGGTGTAAGGCGGCTTGGCCGCTGCCATCCGTTTCATGCGGGTGGCTTTGATCCCGTGCCGTGAGTGAATTGGAGATCGTAATTACGTAGATGGCCGACACGCCAAATAGTCAATCCGGGTCGAAGCCTGGCAGAAAAGAATTATCCACGGAAATACGGCTCCTGATTGCTTTCCTGCTGATGGGTGCCGTTCTTTTTCTAACCCCCTATTTCTATAAGCCCGCCGCGCCGCCGCCGAAGACATCTCCCGCTAAAGAAATTCCGGCGGAGCAGACAAAAGTGCCGGAAGCGGAGCCGTCCAAACCAGCCCAGCCCCCTCCGATGCCCGTTCCGGGGCAGATTTCAGCCCAGACCGAAGAACTTTTACTGGTCGAAACCGACCTGTACCGCATCGAGTTCTCCAACCGCGGCGGCGTTGTTCGAAGGTGGACGCTGAAAGGGCCGAAATACGTAGACAGTGGGGGCCGCCCGCTGGAGCTGATCAATCAGGAGGCGGCGGCAAAGGTCGGTTACCCGTTTTCCGTTGATTTCAAAGGGGAAAAGCCCTCGACGGATGTGAACAGCGCACTTTTTGCCGTGAAGCGCTCCGATGACGGGTTAAGCCTCGAATTTGAGTTTTCCGACGGTAAGACGGCACTGCGTAAGTCGTTTCACTTCACTCGCGACAGCTACCTGTCGAAGGTGTCCTCGGAAGCCGTCCAGAATGGCGTTCCCATGCCGCATTTCCTCACCTGGCGGGGAGGATTCGGCGATCCGTCCCTGGAACACGCCGCTCCCTCCCAGCACACGGTTTACTACGACACCAGGGAGGCTGAGCTCGTATTGCAGGAGGCCAAGCATGGTAAAGATGGCCCCGTGACTTCGAGCGGCGATTACTCTTTTGCTGGAATCGAGGATCAGTATTTCGCGGCGGTCTCCCTTCCACCCGCGGGAGCAGTCGTGGAGATGAGAACGTATGGCGATCCGGTTCCGACGGCGGGCGGCAGCGAAGAGATGCGTGTGGGGGCGGGTATCGGGGGTGGTGCACAGAACCGGTTCACGTTATTCGTTGGACCGAAGGATCTGGATCTACTCCGCCGTATCGAGCCAAAGCTTGCGCAATTAATCGATTTTGGTTGGTTCGCTTTTCTGGCCAAGCCACTATTTCTGGCGTTGAACTGGGTTAACGATAACCTGGCGCACAACTACGGCTGGGCCATCGTGATTGTGACGGTCGTCATCAACTTCCTGATGCTGCCACTGCGCTACACCAGCATGAAGTCGATGAAGAAAATGCAGTCGCTTCAGCCCCAGATCAAAGCCATCAACGAGAAGTACAAGGGAATTGGTCTGCGCGACCCACGGAAAGCCGAACAGAACCAGGAAGTCATGGCGCTCTATAAGCAGCACGGCGTCAATCCGACCGGCGGCTGCTTCCCCATGCTGTTACAGATTCCGTTTTTCTTTGCTTTCTATAAGGTATTGACCGTCGCGATTGAGCTGAGGGGGGCGAACTGGCTATGGGTCACCGATCTGTCGCAACCCGAACACCTGCCTATTCGAATTCTTCCCATCACCATGATCATTACGCAGTTCATCCAACAGAAGATGACGCCGAGTACGATGGGCGATCCTACACAGCAGCGCATCATGATGATGATGCCCCTTATGCTAGGCTTCATGTTTTACGGGGTTTCGAGCGGCCTGGTGTTATACTGGTTGACCGGCAACGTGATCGGCATCGCGCAACAATGGTTTTTTAACAAAACCATGGCGACGCCTGCTCCCGTT
>DASTMK010000228.1:0-2052 GCA_035714225.1 Bryobacteraceae bacterium
ACACGGCAGGGAAAACTGCTGCTGATCGAGAACTACGGACTGTCGGAAAACCAGGGCCGCTACACGGTGAAGCGGTATCGAAGCGAGAAACAGAGCACCGAGGAAGGATGGCGGCACACGAAAATCGTCATGGAGCCGCTCAACCCCGAATTCGAACGGTGGGAACTCGAACCGGGCGATTTCCGCGTCATCGGTGAGTTTGTAAGAGTTCTATATTAGTTTGCGCGACGATTTGATTGGCCACGGATGGACACAGATCCGTGTGAATCCGTGTCCATCCGTGGCTCATTTTGCTTCAGCAAGTTGCCGCAAAACATAGGGCAGGATACCGCCGGAATTGTAATACTCCCACTCCGGCGGGGTGTCGATCCGCACGATCGCTTCGAACGTTAATTCCTTCTGATCGTCGCCGACAGCTCGAATCACCGCGCGGCTTCCGTCCTTCCTGGCGTCCGCCACACCTTCAATGCTGTAGCGCTCTGTGCCGGTCAGACCTAACGACTCGCGCGTCTGGCCCGCCTGAAATTGCAGCGGCAACACACCCATCCCAACCAGGTTGGAGCGGTGGATGCGCTCGTAGCTTTCGGCAATGACCGCCTTCACGCCAAGCAGTTGAACCCCCTTGGCAGCCCAGTCTCGCGACGAACCGGACCCGTATTCTTTGCCAGCGATGATGATAAGCTCGACGCCCTCCGCCGCGTATCGAACCGATGCATCATAAATCCACATCTGTTCGCCTGAAGGGTAGTGAGTGGTCCACGCGCCTTCCGTGCCCGGAGCGAGTTGGTTCCGCAGGCGAATGTTGCCCAACGTCCCGCGCACCATCACCTCATGATTTCCGCGGCGCGAGCCGTAGGAGTTGAAATCGGCGGGCTTCACGCCCTGTTCGATAAGGTATTTTCCGGCGGCGCTATCGACAGCGATGGAACCGGCGGGCGAGATGTGGTCGGTTGTGATGGAATCCCCAAGCATCGCCAGGACGCGCAGTCCCCGGAAATCCCGCAACGCCTTGCCTGGTTCCACCATCTGCTCAAAGTAAGGGGGATGCTTGACGTAGGTGGAGTCCGCCTGCCACTGGAAGAGTTCGCCAGTAGGCGTCTTCATCGATTTCCACTGATCGTCGCCTTCGAAAACCTGCGAGTATTCCTTCTCAAACATCTCGGCGCGCACCGAACCAGCGACCACTTTTTGGACTTCCTCCGGGCTGGGCCAGATATCTTTCAGGTAAACGTCCTTGCCCTGCCGATCTGTTCCGAGGGAGTCCGTGTCGAGATTGATATCCATGCGGCCGGCAATTGCGTATGCCACCACCAGTGGAGGAGACGCGAGGTAGTTTGCCCGGACCAGCGGATTGATACGGCCTTCGAAGTTCCGATTGCCGCTGAGAACGGCGGCCACTACGAGTTTGTCTTTCTGCACCGCGTCGGCGACGTTTTCAAGCAGCGGACCACTGTTTCCGATGCAGGTCGTGCAGCCATAACCGACCAGATGGAAGTTCAGCGCCTCCAGGTACTCCAGCAAACCCGCGTCGCGGTAATAATCCATCACGACTTTCGAACCCGGCGCGAGGCTGGTCTTCACCCACGGCTTCGGTTTCAAACCCTTTTCGACGGCCTTCTTCGCCAGGAGCCCCGCTGCCAGCATCACCGACGGATTCGACGTGTTCGTGCAACTGGTGATCGCCGCGATCACCACCGTGCCGTCCTGGATCGTTTCCTGGTGGCCGTTGAAGCTCACCCTCGATTGTCTTGGTGCTTCTCCGAGGATCGAGAGGAAATTCTTCTTCACGTCGGGCAGGTTGATGCGGTCCTGCGGGCGCCTGGGGCCGGCAAGCGACGGCACGACATCGCCGAGATCCAGCTCCATCGTTTCGGAGTAGACCGGCTCGGGTGAATCCGGGGTGAGGAAAAGACCCTGTTCCTTGGCGTAGGCTTCCACAAGAGCGACCAGGTCCGCCGGACGGTTCGTCACACGCAGATAGCTGAGCGTTGCGTGATCAATGGGGAATACGCCGATGGTGGCGCCATACTCCGGGGCCATGTTTCCGATGGT
>DASTMK010000229.1:0-5442 GCA_035714225.1 Bryobacteraceae bacterium
GCAAATCGCGCGTCGTCGCCATACAGCTTGGTCACGACCGCATGGCGCATTATCATCCCGGATACCAGCGGCTGGTCAAGAACGCCATCCTCTGGGCCGGGGGCCAGGAGTAGGGCGAGGTTATGCGGCGTCTCGTTCCGATCCTGCTGGTGTGTGTCTCCGCTCTACCGGCACAGGTATTTCGCGCCGGTGCGCACGAGGTGGACGTCTCACCTACCAAATTCCCGATTCTGTTGAGCGGCTCGTTCCTGGCCCGCTATGGGGATCGCACCGAAGGAAGCATCTGCGCACGCGCCCTGGCGCTGGACGATGGCAGGAATCGTGTTGTCCTCGTGGTCTCGGACACCCTCATGATTCCGCGCGATCTCGCGGACAGGGCCAAGCTGCGGGCCTCGCGCACAACCGGCGTCCCTCCCGTGCGAATGTTGATCTCGGCGACGCATACTCATTCCACTCCGCCGCTGATGGGCGCGTTAGGAACACCCGAAGAACCGGAATACGCGCGCCTGTTTGAAGACCGCCTGGTGGAGGCGATCGAAGGCGCCGTAAAGCGTCTTCAACCGGCGCGTGTGGGCTGGACCGTGACGGAGAATTTCGATCACACCCACTGCCGCCGCTGGATTCTACGTCCCGATCACATGCGGAAAGATCCCTTCGGCGATCTTACCGTGCGGGCCCATATGCATCCCGGCTATCAGAACCCTGAGTTTGTGGGGCCTGCCGGACCTGTCGATCCGGACCTCTCCCTGCTTTCCGTACAGACCGCAAAAGGCGAGCCACTCGCTTTGCTCGCGAATTATTCGATGCACTACGTGGGTGTGCCTGGCCGTGTTGCTTCGGCGGATTACTATGGCCCGTTTGTCGAAAACATGCGCCGGAAAATCGGGCCGTCCCTGGTGGCGATGATGTCGCAAGGAACCAGCGGCGACCTGCACTGGATGGATTACAGCCGCCCCCGCGTGGAGATGAACATCCAGAAATATGCCGATTCGCTGGCGGAAGTGGCATACCGCGCGTATCGGAAGATTCAATATAAGCCCTGGGTGTCAATCGCCATGCGCGAGACTTCGCTGAAGCTCTCGCGCCGGTTGCCGGACGACAAACGACTGGCGTGGGCGAAAGCCGAGGTCGCGCGGCTCGGCGGCAAACTGCCGTCGAATCAGCCCGAGGTGTACGCCTGTGAGCAGGTCTACCTGGCATCTCCGCTGCGGGAACTGGTGTTGCAGGCTGTGCGCATTGGCGAGTTGGGCATCACGGCGATCCCGAATGAAGTATTCGGCATTACCGGACTGAAGATCAAAGCGCAGAGTCCGCTGGCGCACACCATGAACATCGAGCTGGCCAACGGAGCCGAAGGTTACATCCCTCCTCCGGAGCAGCACAAGCTGGGCGGCTACACCACCTGGCCCGCTCGCACGGCAGGGCTGGAAGTGGAAGCTGAGCCCAGGATCGCGAACGCTGTGCTCGGGCTTCTGGAACAGGTGTCCGGTAAGCCGCGCCGCTCTGTGCCGCACATCAACGGAACCTATGCGAAGGCGGTGCTGGCTTCGCGCCCCTCGGCATACTGGCGCGGCAGTGAGTTTGCGGGGCCTTTGGCGAAGGACGCCTCCGGCAACGGCCATTCGGGCAACTATGAGGACGGCGTCGCTTTTTATCTGGAAGGTCCGCAGTCCCCTGCCTTTTCGGGCAGCGTCATCAACCGCGCCCCGCACTATGCGGGCGGCCGGATGAAGGCCGAGGTGAAAGACTTGCCCGAAAACTACACGGCCGAATTCTGGTTCTATAGCGGACTGCCCGCCGGGGTCAGACCAGTCACAGGGTACCTGTTTTCACGCGGCGCGGACACACTCGCGGTGAATGGAAACGGGCAGATCCAATTCTCGAACGGAGACACAACGCTTGCAGGCCGCACTCCGGTGGCGCTTCGCACCTGGACCCACGCGGCGCTGGTTCGCAGCGGCGATGCCGTGTGCGTTTATCTGAACGGCCGCGAGGAGGTTTCCGGCAAAGCCGCACCGGCCGGCGGAGATGGAATCTTTGTCGGAGGCCGGCCCGCGGGCGATTCAAATTTCGAAGGCAGAATCGATGAGGTAGCCCTATACGGGCGTGTTCTAAGCCCAGCCGAGGTCGCAAAGCGGGCAGGGAGTCTTTCCGCGCGACAATAAACATTGTGGGAAGAACCGCGCTGGTCTGTTCGGCGGGAGGTATGTTCGGCGCTTACCAGGCTGGCGTCTGGGAAGTCCTGGTGGACACTTTCACGCCGGACCTGGTCGTGGGCGCCTCCATCGGCGCATTGAATGCCTGGGCCATCGCCGGTGGTTGCCCGCCGGAGGAGCTTCGGGACCTCTGGCTGAACGTTCCCGAAGCGGCCGCTTATCGCTGGCGCGTCCCCCGAAACCCGTTGGGTGGAATTATCGATGCCAACGCGCTCGAAGGCCGTATCCAAAACCTCCATGCCCGCTTCCGGCCGCGTATGCCGATAGGAATTGTCATAACGGATCTTCTGCGCCTCCGGCCCATACTCGTTCAGAACGCCGATATTACATGGGAGCATCTGGCGGCATCCTGCGCCGTGCTGGGCGTGTTGCCGCAAGTTCGGTTGAACGGCAGAATGTTCTCCGACGGCGGGTTGCTCGGCGCACTTCCATTGTGGGCCGCGGTCGAAATGGGAGCCGATCGAATCGTCGCCATCAACGCGATGCCGCGAATGCCCGCCTACGTCAGAACCGCCGTATCCACTCTTCGCGCGCTTTCGCGCCATCAGCCGCCTGACCCCGTCAATGTAGAGGTAACGGCCATTTCCGCGTCCGCCCGCCTGGGCGGCGTTCGCGACGCCGTGTTCTGGAATCGCGATAACGCGGACCGCTGGCTGAAGCTGGGACGCCGCGATGCCTTCGAGCTGAAACATTCGATTCCATCAATGTTTTGATGCACAATATGGGGGTATGCCGGAATATCGGATTCATGCGATGAAGGACACAGCCCGGCAGCAGTTCCGCTGGGCGCCGCACACGAGCGGCGTTACCTTCGTCAAACCGAAGGATTACCTGGCTGGCGAAACCATAACAGCGCCAACTCCTTATGCCGCGTGGCTGGCACTGCGCGATACGCCTTCGCCTCTGCGCATCGGGGACGTGCTCGAAATGCCTGACGGCGACTTGAGGATATATAAATACGTGGGCTTTGAAGAGGCTCGATGGGTAGTTCCGGAGGCGAAGCCCCAGGAACAGACATCCCCGCAGCCGAATACCGCTTGCTGACGCGCGCGGCTCCGCTTCCTTGCGGTCGCGACTGGGAAAGGTTCGCTCGATACTGAGCCGCGACTGTGAAGGAGCGGTCTTTGTAGAGGACGGAGAATACGTGACCGCATTTCCGGCGCCATGTCCTTCGCCACCCGTCTGATACGTAGTAACATCAGACGGATGAAGAATCGGGTGCTTGTGCGCACTACGTTGCTTATCTTGGCGATTGCGAGTGGTTTGTGCGCGCAGGATCTGTGGATTACCCTGGATGGCGGCAACGGGCCTGGTGCCGGTAAACACGTCGTTCTCATCAGCGGAGACGAGGAATACCGCTCCGAAGAAGCGCTGCCGCAATTAGCCAGAATCCTTTCTCAACGGCACGGTTTCCGTTGCACCGTGCTATTTGCCATCGACCCATCGGACGGCACCATCAACCCGGACCACGCCGGCAACATCCCCGGTCTCGATGCGCTGGAAACGGCCGATTTGATGATCATCGCGACACGTTTTCGCGATCTGCCCGATACACAGATGAGGCATATTGTCCGTTATGTGGAATCCGGACGGCCCATCCTTGGGATGCGCACCGCCACGCACGCTTTTAATCTCAAGAGCAGCGAAGCGTATCGCAGGTATTCCTGGAACAGCAAGGAGTGGGACGGCGGGTTCGGAAGGCAGGTCCTCGGCGAAACCTGGGTGCGGCATCACGGGCAGCACGGTAAGCAGAGCACCAGGGGAATCCTTGCGCAAGGGCAGGAACGCCACCCGATACTTCGCGGGATACGCGACGGCGATATCTGGGGGCCAACCGATGTCTACGAAGTTACGTTGCCGCTGCCCGGTGACAGCGTTCCTCTCGTGATGGGACAGGTTCTGGAAGGAATGCAGCCGGATGATCCTCCCGTGGCTGGTAAACAGAATGACCCGATGATGCCGGTCGCCTGGACGAAGACCTACACGGGCGCTCAGGGCAAAAAAGCGCGCATCTTCACGATGACCATGGGAGCTTCGCAGGACCTTGAAAGTGAGGGCGTGCGGCGGCTCCTTATCAACGCTGTCTATTGGGCGGTGGGACTCGAAAAGAAAATCCCGGCCAGAAGCAACGTCGATATCATCGGCCACTACAAACCGCTGCCCTTCGGTTTCGGCGGGTTCCGGAAGGGAGTGAAGCCCGCGGACCTGGTACATCAATCCCCATGAGCACTCCTCCAACGGCTCCCCTTGCCTCGGCGGCTTCGAGGCGGCTGGACAAGTTGTACGAATTCGATCGCGAACCTGTGTCGCCGGACCGCTTGCTGGGAGCCGGCTATTTCGCCGGATCCTTTGCGGGCGAGCACGTGGCAGCCACCGAGTTCGTGATCGGCGTCACGTTTGTGAATTGGGGCGCCGGCATCCGGGACATTTTTCTCGGGCTTGCCATCGGCAACCTTCTCGCCGTGCTGACCTGGACATTGCTTTGCGCACCCATTGCCGTTCAGACGCGCCTCACCTTGTACTGGTATCTGCGGCGTATCGGAGGCCCGGTTCTTACCGTCGTCTACAATGTCTTGAATGCCATTCTGTTTTGCATTCTGGCCGGCTGCATGATCACCGTGTCGGCCTCGGCCATTCGCATCCCGTTCGGCATTCCGGCGCAGGTCGATTGGTATCCCACCGATGCGCGCTTCGTGCTTCTGGTGCTTGCCGTGGGAGCGGTAGTGGTTGCAGTCGCGATTTTGGGTTTCAAGAAACTGGCCTCGTTTTCTTCGGTGTGCTCTCCATGGATGTTCCTGATGTTTATTGCCGGCGCCGTGGTGATGTTACCCCGGCTGGCGCAGGAGGCCGGCCTCGAAAGCGTGAACAGCTTTCAATCGTTTTGGGAGATCGGTCATCGAGTGGTGTGGACGGGTCAGACCCCCGACGGCAGCCCTCCGCTCGGCTTCTGGAAAGTGACCGCCTTCGCCTGGATCTGCAACCTCGCCATGCACGCGGGATTATCCGACATGGCGCTGTTCCGCTATGCGAAGAAGGCCAGCTATGGCTGGTGCTCGGCGTTCGGGATGTATCTGGGCCATTACCTGGCCTGGATCTGCGCCGGCATGATGGGCGTGGGTGCTGGATTATTGCTTTCCCGGCCTTTGCACACTCTGGATTCGGGAGGAGTTGCTTATGAAGCGCTCGGCTGGGCCGGCGTGCTGGCGGTGATTGCAGCCGGATGGAC
>DASTMK010000230.1:0-5077 GCA_035714225.1 Bryobacteraceae bacterium
GGCTTGGAGCGGCGCTGCTGTCACACAGTTCCCAGATGCAACTACAGGGGCTCATGTACGGTGGTACGAAAGTACAGTTAGGTCTGGATGACGTTCGCGAGATATTCCTCGCCGTGCCTCCACTGGATGAGCAGATCCGAATCCGAGAAGAGGCCGCTTCACAGCAGGTGAAAATCCGAGCCTTGGAGGACAAAATACGGGAAGCGATGAACCGCCTTCGCGAATACCGCTCGGCTTTGATCACCGCCGCCGTCACCGGGCAACTGGACTTTAAGAAGCACGAGAAGCAGATGGAGGCGCTGGCGTGATCGATTATCGCGAGAAGGCACTCGAAGACGCCGTTGAGGAGTCACTCGTCGCTCGGGGCGGGTACCGGACCGTTCCGGAATCCGCGTTTGATCGCGAGTCCGCGCTGATCGCGTCGGAAGCGCTCGCCTTTGTTCAGGCCACGCAGGAAAAGACGTGGAAGGTGCTGGCCGCCTACTACGGCTCGCGCACGGAAGCGGAGTTCATTGCGGAACTGCGGAAAGCGCTCGATGCGCGTGGGACGCTCGACGTTCTCCGCCATGGGCTCGAGTTTTTCGGCCAGACGTTCCGGCTGGCGTACTTCGCTCCGGCGAGCGGTCTCAATCCCGATAGCGCGAAGCTGTATGCGGCGAACCGGCTCGGGGTTACGCGGCAGGTCCACTTCGATACACGGAACGAGCAGTCCGTGGATCTGATGCTCAGCTTGAACGGCATTCCTGTGGCCACGGCGGAGCTGAAGAACCACTTCACGGGGCAGACGGTGCGGGATGCTATCGCGCAGTATCGCGGACGGGACCTACGCGGTGTGGCGCTGTTTCAGTTCAAGTCGCGGGCTCTGGTGCACTTCGCCGCCGATCCGGACGAGGTCTACATGACCACGTGGCTCGAAGGGGAGTCCACGCGATTCCTGCCGTTCAACAAGGGACGCAAGCAAGGTGCGGGAAATCCCGATCATCCGGGCGGGCACCGGACGGCGTACCTGTGGGAAGAGATCTGGGCCCGCGATTCGTGGCTCGACCTGATCGGGCGGTTTCTGCACCTTGAGAAGAAAGAGAAGACCGACCCGGCGACGGGGAAGACGCGGACAGTGGAGAGCCTGATCTTTCCGCGCTATCACCAGATCGATGCGGTGCGGAAGATCGTAGCGGATGCGCGGGATTCCGGGGCGGGAAAGAGCTACCTGATCCAGCATTCGGCCGGCAGCGGCAAGAGCAATTCAATCGCGTGGCTGGCGCACCGGCTCGCGAGCCTGCATGACGCTCAGGACCGCAAGGTGTTCGATTCGGTGGTGGTGATCACGGACCGGCTGGTGCTCGATAAGCAGTTGCAGGAGACGATTTACCAGTTCGAGCACAAACAGGGCGTGGTGGTGAAAATCGACGAAGACTCAAAGCAACTGGCGCACGCGCTGGCTGCGGGGACACCGATCGTTATCACGACCCTGCAGAAGTTCCCCTTCGTGACGAACCACATCGGCAGCCTGCCGGACAGGCGGTATGCGGTGATCATTGACGAGGCGCATTCATCGCAGTCGGGCGAGGGGGCCACGAGAATGAAGGCTCTGCTCGGCGGGGAGCGGGTGCGGGAAGAGGCGAAGCGGATCGCACAGGAAGAGCAACTGCCGGACTACGAGGAGGAAGTTCTGCGGGTGGCGCTCGCGCGCAGGCATCAGCCGAACCTGAGCTTCTTCGCATTCACGGCGACACCGAAATACAAGACGCTGGTGACCTTCGGGGTGAGGGGCGCCAATGGCGAGCCGGAGCCGTTCCATCACTACTCGATGAAGCAGGCGATCGAGGAGGGCTTCATCCTCGACGTGCTGCGGCACTACACGACTTACAAGGTGTATTACCGGCTGGTGAAGGCGGCCGGGGAAGATCCGGAAGTGGAGCGCAAGAAGGCGACAAAGGCGCTGGCGCGCTTCGCGCGGTTGCATCCGCATAACATTTCACAGAAGACGGAGATCATGGTGGAGCACTACCGGACGCACGTGCGGCCGAAAATCGGCGGGCGCGCGAAGGCAATGGTGGTGACGAACTCGCGGCTTGAAGCGGTGCGGTACAAGCGCGCCTTCGACAAGTACATCGGGGAGAAGGGCTATGACTTCCGCACGCTGGTGGCGTTCTCGGGGACGCTCACGGACCCGGACGATGGGACGGGTGAGGAGTTGACGGAGGTAAACGTCAACGGCGGCCACATTTCCGAGAGGGCGCTGCCGAAGGAGTTCTGTAAGGACGTCTACGGCGTGCTGATTGTGGCCGAGAAGTACCAGACGGGGTTCGATCAGCCGCTGCTGCACACGATGTATGTGGACAAGAGGCTCGGCGACGTGCAGGCGGTGCAGACGCTGTCGCGGCTGAATCGCACCTGCGCGGGGAAGGAAGACACGTTCGTTCTGGATTTCGTGAACGATCCAGAGGAGATCGTGGCGGCTTTCCGGCCGTACTATGCGGACCCTCCGGTGGTAGCCGAGCATGCGGACCCGCGGCAGTTGTACAACCTGCGGAACGACATGCTTGGGCGGCATGTCGTGTACGAGGTGGAAGTGGATCAGTTCGCGGCCGTGTTCTTCGCTCCGGGCGGGAAGAAGGATACGATGAGCGGGCACGCGCTGATGACGTCCATCGTGGACAAGGCGGTGACGCGGTTCGAAGAGGCTCCGGAGAAAGAGCGGGGGGAGTTGCGGGACCGGATGGAGGCGTTCCGGCGGTTGTACGGATTCCTGTCGCAGGTGATTCCTTTCTTCGATACGAAGCTGGAGAAGTTCGACGCGTACCTGCGGTTCCTGTTGACGAAGCTGCCGAGGCGGGCAGGCTCGGGGCCGCTGGATCTGGACGATGAGGTGCGGCTGAGGTTCTATCGCATTCAGAAGATCCAGGAAGCGCGGCTGCTGCTGGAGGACGGACAGCCAGGACGTCTGGATGCCCCGACGGAGGTGGGGACAGGCAAGGCGGCGGAGGAAGAGGTGCCGCTGTCGCGCGTGGTGGATGTGCTGAACGAACGGTTCGGGACGGACTTCACGGCGAACGACGAACTTTTCTGGGACCAGGTGCGGGAGGACGCAGCGGGCGACGAGTCGGTTCGCGGGGCGGCGGAGGAGAATACGCGGGAGAACTTCTCGTATGTCTTCGACAAGAAGCTGGAAGAACTGGTCATGAGCCGGCTGGACCGGAACGAGAAGCAGGCTCTGCCGTTTCTGGAGAATGAGCAGTTGCGAGCGGTTCTTACGCGCATTCTGGGCGATCAAATATATGAGCTTATACGTGGAAGTGCCCGGCGGGCGCACGGAAGGGAATCGATACATCACACTTCGTGATGCTACGATGCCATGTCCCGGCAGTACTCAGCGAGGCAAATGGGCTTTCCCGCTCGACATGCGTTGAGCACCCGGCCTGACGGCGCTACGGCTTTTACGGCCGTAAGGCGTGCTCCAATGCTTCGATGAAGAAGTAATCGCCCCACATCACGGATTCATTCACACCCAGGTTCTTATGGATGTGATAAACCCCGCCCTTCAAAATGCCTTCCCAGGAAGGATCGCCCTTCGCAAGGTACATTTCGCATAGGGAGCGCAGAATGTGGACCGCGGTGGACCAGTAGAAATGCCCTTTCACCGGATCCGCGAGCAGGCGCGAAAGCCGCAGCATTCCGGCCGCGGTGATCGCAGCGGCGGAAGTATCCACCTGTCTCCGGCTTTCAGGCGGCGCGTTGTAATCCCATGGCGGAATGCCATCAGCCGGCGTATACGTTATGTAATAATCGGCGCACGCCTCGGCCGTTTCGATAAATCGCGGGTCGCGGCTGTATTCGTAGCAGGCGGTGAAGCCGTAGATGGCCCAGGCAAGGCCGCGCGACCAGCACGAGTCACCGCGGTAGCCCTGGTGCGTGGACTGCCGGAGGAACTCACCCGTCTCCAGATCGAAGATGCCTTCGTGCGCCGTCGATCCGTCGCCGCGTACCAGCACACGCCGCGTTGTCAGGGCGTGCCGGGTGGCGACATCGCGCAGTTTCCGGTCGCCTGTTTCCCTGGCGGCGTAGAAGATGATTCCGACGTTCGCCATGATATCGATGAACAGCGAATCGTCCGCCACAAACGAGCGCAGATACTGGCCCTGTTCGCGGAAACGAAGAGCCATCGTCTGGCCGGCCTGGATCAGGACATCTTTCAGCGCCTCCTCGCCGGTGACGCGATGCCACCGGTGATACGTCGACATGAAGATGAATCCGAGGTCATGGACGTCACGGTCGAACTTTCTCGGCTCAAGTGGCTTGGAGTAACGGATCGCCTGCTTCTTCCAATACCCGGCATCCGGATGCTTGTCCCCGAGATGGCGATGGAAGAGCCACATCATGCCGCCGAGGAAGCCATCGCACCAGTGTGTCCATACCGGGCCCTCATGCTTCCACTTACCGCCCTGAGTGTACATCGGGTAAAAGTCCGGGTGGGATTCAATGAGCTTTTTGACCTGCGACCGGGCGAAACTCATTGTATCGTCAAAAAGAAGGCGATCGGCTTCAACCTCGAACTGGATCACTGTTTTGCCTCATTGGAAATTGGAATAGTCTGCAATACCAGCCGGAAACCGGCAGGCAGCATTGGATGAGTACTTCGCACCGCCAGCGTATTGTCTTGAACGACGGAATTGCGATTGGCGCGATAAAGACCGAAGAATGGGCCGGCATCCTCCACGCGTGATGCGATTCCGGCACGCTTTCCACCGAATTCGAGAGTCCCAAAGGTAAAACCCACCGCGAAGTAGCTGCTTCGCGTCCGGTCCAACTTATGAATGCGTCCCGAGAGGCGCGCTCCTTTGTCGACCAGTGTCTTGCCCTGTTTGCGGACGCCGCGAAGCACGATCGCGATAACAGGGTCGCCGATTGCCGCCGTGCGCAAATCCAGCGGTGCTTCCAGCTCCACCTCGAGAACGATTCCGGCGGGCAATTGAACCTCTACCGGCGTGAGCGGCGCAGGTTCCGAATCCGGTGGAGGATCGGCGAACGAAAGAAAAGACTCACCAGCGTACTGCCGGCACCCGTTGAACACGATCCT
>DASTMK010000231.1:0-4485 GCA_035714225.1 Bryobacteraceae bacterium
AGAAGCTGCTGCTGTGGAACCTGCGGTATGCCCGGCTCGCGCTGTTGCCGGCGGCGATTGTTGCCGTCCCCGCGATTCTGATCATGAGCCAACTGGAAGCGGTGTATGGAAGCGAGCCGCTGATGCCGGGGGAGACGGCTCTTGTTACCGTGCAACTGAAACGCGGCACGCAACCCGTGGCGGCCGATCTCACCGCACCGTCCGGCTTCACCGTGGAGACACCTCCGGTGCGTATCGCGGACTTGCGGCAGGTCTGCTGGCGCATTCGTGCACGCGGGAGCGCCGATGGCGAGCTTCACTTTCAAACCGCTGGAGAAAGCTTGCATCGCGCGATCCATGCCGGCCCCGGCCTTCGTTACGTGACGCCGGAGTGTTCGTCCGCTCCCCTGGCGTCGATCTGGTACGGATGCGCCTTCGAGAGCAATTCGGTGGAGTCCATAGCCGTGGATTACCGTGCCCGCAAGATTTCCCTCTTCGGTTTCGACGCGCACTGGTTAGTCTGGTTCGCCCTCTTCTGGCTCGCGGCCATGCTACTGCTCCGGCGGCGTTTCGGCGTGACGTTCTGAGTTGATGGAAGTCCGAAAAGGCCACTTGCTGACGCGCGTGGCTCAGTAAGACCATTGCGTGACAGAGCCGTGACCGTCCGGGAGCGGTGTTTACCGCGGCCGCTATCGCATCTGCCGCAGCTCTTCCCGCAGCCTGGGGATGATCTGCGCGTACTGGGCGGGCGAAGCCTTCGCTAGAAACGTTTCGAAACACTGGCGCGCCTTCGCGTAGTCGCCGGACATTTTGTAAATGCGCCCCAGGTTCAGGTAGCCTTCGAGGAGGTCGGGATCCAATTGGACCGCTTTCTCGAAATGCCCGCGGGCCGCTGCAAAATCGTCTTTTCGCACCGCGACCAGCCCCAGGCCGTTATGGGACAAGGCATGATCTTCAACTGCCGCCAGGCACCATTGGAAGACCCGTTCGGCGTCTCCAGGTCTCCCGGCATCCAGGTAGGTCATGCCGAGGTCGTTCAGGCTATCGCAATCGGCAGGATTGAGTTGCGCTGCCCGTTCATAGGCGGCGATCGCCTGCTCCGGGTTCCCTTGCGCCATGTACAGAAAACCGAGCCGCGAGTAGAGCCACGCCGTCCGGACTCCGTTGCGAATGCCATCCTGGTATAGCTTCAGGGCGTCTTCGCGGCGGCCGGTCCGGCCATACTCATCGCCCAGGTGTAAGTAAACGGTTGGATTTCCCGAATCTGCCGCCAGTGCCCGCCGCAGCAGTTCGGCGCGGCGAGAGACGGGAGTGCCGGCTTCCGGAGAAACGGCAAGATACAGCAGGCGGAGAACCTCGGTGCGATCTTTCGGGTCGATGCCCTGGCCGGTGAGCGTGAACTCGCGTTCCGAAGACCCGGCCGAATAACCCAGAGACCGCAACTGCCGCAGCGTGGCCGGATCCACCATCGCCGTCTGTATCTTCTCGGGAGTGTGAGCCGCACTGCCGGCGGCAGCATTGAGGTTGGCTTCCAACTCGCGTGCTTCGGCCGCGTAACGCCCGATCACGTTTTTCGATTCCAGCGGGTCCGCAGCCAAGTCGTACAGCTCCGGCTTCGGCGCGCGGATGTACTTCCAGCGATCAGTGCGGATGCCCCGGAGTTCGGTCCAGCCCATGTTGATCTTCGGAAACAACGTCTCCAGGTAGGACGGCGAAGCCGCGAATTCCTTACCTCCGAAAGCTGGAACCAGGCTCGTTCCCTGCGATGTGCCGGGAATCGGGATGCCCAACAGCTCCAGCATGGTCGGTAGCACGTCGATGCTTCTTGCCTGTTGTTTGACGCGGAGACCTGGCGGAATTCCGGGCCCGGCAATCAGAAAAGGAATCCGCACCGTGGAATCGTACAGGAACACGCCGTGCGTGTACTCGCCGTGCTCGGAAAGACTCTCGCCATGGTCGGAAAGAATGGCGGTCAGTGTGGTCTCCCCCGGCGACTTCCGCCCTACTGCATCCAGCAAGCGGCCCAGTTCCTGATCCGTATAGGCTACTTCGCCATCGTACGGCCGCCCGGAATATTTCTCGCGGAACGGAGACGGCGCATCGTACGGAGAGTGGGGGTCGAATACGTGCACCCATAAAAAGAACGGCTTTCCGAACTGCGAGTTGAGCCAGCGAATCGCCTCGTCCACCACGTCGCCGGCGCGCCGTTCCGAAGATTCGGCTGCAAACACGGTTGAGGATGGCGCCGGCAGCCGGTCGTCATAAACCGCGAACCCTCGTTCAAACCCGAAGCCTTTCTTCAAAACGGCCGCTCCCACGAACGCCGCGGTATCCCATCCCCGACTTTGAAGGATTTCGGCGAGAGTTGTGCTTGACGGGTTGAGAATAAACCCGCCCGTGTCGCGCACTTTGTGCGCCGGAGGGTTCTGACCCGTGAACATGCTCGCGTGAGAAGGAGCGGTGAGAGGCGTCTGCACCACCGCGTTCTCAAACAGCGCACCTCTGCTCGCGAAGCGGTCCAGATGGGGCGTCGAGATGGCTTTGTATCCGTAGCAGCCCAGGCGGTCCGCCCGCAGTGTGTCGATCGTGACGACAACAACGTTTAATCGCCTGGAGGCCGGCCCTTCAGCGGGTCGCTCTGGACTCGGCGCGCGGCAGGACAACGCAACCAGCGCGAGTACAGCGCAGAGGGTTACCGGAATCGCTCGGGGTACGGTTTTCATCGAAATTGCAAGTACCGATTATCGCTCAGGCAGCGGAACCGTTCGTTGCCCGAACCGTCTATAATCGGAGCAGGAAGCCCAAACAGAGTATGCTGGGTCGAATTGTATTAAGCGTCCTTGCCGTTTCCGTCGCCCTCGGCCAGACCGGGGAGTCCGCCGCCCAGTCCGCTCCGGCGGCGCGCCAGCAGAGCGAACCGGGAGCCTCACAGCCCGAAATCAGAGTGCAGGTGAATGAGGTGATCGTCCCTGTTACGGTCACGGACGAGAAAGGCCGTTTCGTATCAGATCTCGACGTGGGAGATTTCCAGATCTTCGACGACGGAAAGCCGCAAACGATAAAGTTCTTTTCCCGCGAACGGAATCAGCCGGTCGTCGTCGGTTTCCTCATCGATCAAAGCAATGCCAGCCGCATTCACTGGAAGACCTACAAAGACGCTATACAGGAGCTGATTTGGGCCCTTCTGCCGCACGACGATAAGTTCAGCGGCTATCTGATCTCCTATTCGACAGACGCCGAACTGCTGGCGAACACCACCAACGACCCGGAAAAGCTGGTTGAGAAAGTTCGCACCATGAAGCCCGGGGGCGGAGCGGCTCTCTTCGATGCGGTCTACATGGCCTGCACAAGCCGGGCGCTGGTGAAAGGAGAGCCCATCGAGCCCCGGCGTGTCATTGTGATCGTGGGCGACGGGCACGATACCAGCAGCAAACACACGATGGCCGAAGTGGTCGAACTGGCGCAACGCAACCTGGTAACCATTTACGGTGTCAGCACAGTGGCGTTCGGATTCAATGTGCAGGGCGAGAAGAATCTCACCCGGCTGGCTGAGGAAACCGGCGGCCGGGTCGAGTACCCCTTGCAGGGAGTCTATTCCGACGTGTCCGGTTATCTTTCAACGCCATCCGATGAAGGCAATTACGCGTTAAAGGTGGGTACGGGAGGATATGCGGCGGCGATCGCAAAGGGTATCTTCGAGGCCGTGGCAAATGTGACCGGGGAAGTTACGACCCAGTACGTTATCCGCTACGTTCCCGAGGCCGGCGACGTTTCCAGGCAGTTCCGAAGGATCGAAGTGAAGGTTCCCGCTTTACCGGGCGTGGTAATCCGTGCCCGCAAGGGCTATTATCCATACGAGCTGTAGGACTGGTACGTCCTCCATTTTGGATTCATGGAATTAGTTTGCGGTTCCGATAAGATCTAACAGATGAGCAGCGCATCGACGGTAGCCACACTACACCGCTCCGATTGTCTGTTCCTGCAGGTGGCTTTGCCTGGCCGCTCCCCCGAAAATGCAGGCGTTCTTCTGCTGGACGTCGAGGCAGACCGGCTCCACGTACGTCTGCGGCGTGACTGGTCGGAAATGGCGGACGAAGAAGAAGCGGAAGTCCTCGAGCTGTTCGAGCACGATATCCAGCTTAAAGCGAACGAACTGGGGGCAGACGCTTTCCTGCGGTATCTGGAAGGCAGCGCTTCCAACATCCTCCGTGTGACCGATCGGGAGCCGATGCAGGTCGCCGATTTTGAAGCCCGGCTGCGGCGCTTGTACAAGGAATACGTCAACCCGAAAGTTCTGCCGTATCGGACCCATCTGCCCGTCTTCACGCTTCGGGCGGCAGCCGGCAAGTTCGGCGGCGAGATGGAAGTGGAACCGGAAGAGTGGGAAGAGACCCCTCCGGAACTGCGCGTTACCCCTGACATGTTCCTCGCCCACGTCACCGGGCGCTCCATGGAACCGAGAATCCCCGATGACAGCCTCTGTGTGTTCCGCGCCAATGTGGTCGG
>DASTMK010000232.1:0-4497 GCA_035714225.1 Bryobacteraceae bacterium
ATCCTTATACTCATTGCGGATTTGTGACTCGTAGCCGCTCCAAAACGCTTTCGGATCTCCGCGCAGGAAGACGCCACTGTTCGGGTGATGCCCAGGGTCGCTGCTATTCGCACGGACATCGAGCTGCAGGATGAAGTCATCGTATGTAGCTTCCGTCTCGAGTTGTCCGGGACCCTTTTCAACATGAAGCAGACCGTCCTTTACCGACCAGACCGGTGGTTCCTTCGCGCGAGGCGTATCTACCTTGCTCCAGCCGCGGAGATCTTTTCCGTTGAAAATAGATGATAGTCCAAGCGGCCTCAAAACGACGTTGCGGAATTCGATTCGTTGTCCTTCTTTGTGCTGCAAGCCGATGAATCCGAATTTTGCCTTCGGGTCCTTGGCGTCCAGCACCTTCCTGCCGTTGATGCTCACCTGGAAGCTATCCGCCAGCGCCCGGATTTCGTAGGTATGCCATTTGCCGGGCGCAAGCTTCACCCGCTTAGCCGGGGCATAATTCACCATGCTGCCGGTCGGAAATTCCGGGTGTTCATCCCAGATTTGAAACTCGTAGCCGGTCTCGTGCGGTGCTCCGTCTTTTGCGGATCGAACGAAGACGCCACTATTGCCGGCTTCGCCTTTTCTGAATTCGAGTGTGAGAACGAAATCCGCGAAAGGCGTGGTTGTGCGCAGCCACCCATCCGGCCCTTCCGGTTCTCCAACCAGCACTCCGTCTTCAGCGTGCCACTTGCCGCCGCCTTCGTTCTGCCAGCCAAAGGTGGTTTGCCCGTCGAACAGCATGATCCAGCCTTCCTGGGCCTTCTTTTCGGGCAATTGTGCGAATGCGGCAGCACAGACGAGCGTGAGGATCAGAGCAGATGGTCTCATTTCGAGAACCATGCTAACAAAGTGCGGCCTCCTGTAGCGGGGCCGCGGGTGGTCCCCGGCGCTCATCTGGTGAACACTACGACACCGTTCGCGGGAATGGTAATGCGCGCTGAAGCCGGCATGCCATGAAGCGGCGGTCCGTCCGCGGCGACGGCGCCTTCATTGCCGGTGGTTCGATGCCCGGCGGAGCTTTCGAAAAAGTCGCTATTGAAGATCTCCCTCCAGGCTCCCGCCTGCGGGAATCCGATCCGGTAATCGTACAGGCTGCCTTCGCTGAGCGTGCCTGCCACGATGACGTCTTCGCCGGACCAATCCATCCAGCGGTGAAAAGCGATAACCCGTGACGCATGGTTCACGTGATAGCCGTTCACATTTGGCCCGCGCAGCGCGCGGCAATCGCGGCGCAGGCGGATCAGGGCTCGAGTGAAGGCCAGAAAATCGCGCATTGCCGGGTCTTGTTCCAGGCCCTCCCACCATACGAGCGTATTTTTGTGGTAGGCGGGGTTGTCGCTCCAATTCTTGTCTTCGAGGATCTCCTGACCCATGAAGAGCATGGGAATTCCCGGCGCGGTCAGCAAAATGGAGGTGGCAAAACGGCTGCGGCTGCGCGCATACCACGAGCGGGGATTGTTCCAATCGGCGAGCTTGGCGAGGCGGGGCCGCCACTCCTCCGGCTCGCGGTCCGAGTACACAATGTCATGGTTCTCGAGACAATTCACTGCGCGCCACGCCTCATTGAAGCCGTATGGCGGGTAGAGGGCGTCCCGCACGGCGTAAAGGTTAACGTCCGCACTTGCGCCGCCGGCTGCCTGGCCGACCGCTTCGCGCAATCGTTCTCGCAATCCGTCAGCTAGCGCGGCGTCGAAGCCCATCCCGGCTGGAGGCGCCTGTACTGCGAGTTCCCGCCGGCTGTTCCAGTACTCGGCGATGTGAATCGCTTCCGGCTTCACGAAGTGGAGAGTGTTGGTCAGATCCTGGCAAAAGAACCATCCGCCGTGATTGTCGATGACACTGACTTCGTCATAGCGGATGCCGTCGGCGTGGTACTCCTCAAGGAAGAATCTGGCATTCTGAATCAGGAAATCGCGAACACCGTCTTCCTGATAGTTGAAGACGAGCCCTCCCGCCCAGCCGCTATTGGTGAAATAGAGGCTGTCCCGGTTATCCCCGCGGTTTTGCATGTCGAAAAAATAGAGGCAGTGATCGTCGAAACCACCGCCCGCGTGATTGTAGACGAGATCGAAGATAACGGCGATGCCGTTCATGTGCAGCAGATCGATCAAGGTCTTCAACTGGTTGGGTCCGGGTTCGAGTTGAGCCAGGGTGAGCGGCGGCGCTCCCTGCTCCGACAGGAGCGCATTCACTGCCGGCAGATATCGGTTCAACTCCGCAATGTCGTCGACCTGGTATGCCATCTCCGGCGAGAAGAAGTCGACGTTGTTGTATCCGAGGCTGGTATCGAAAGGGAACTCCTGCACGGGGAGAAGCTGGATCGCCGTAACGCCAAGATCGCGCAGGTACGGAATGCGCGTGATGACGTCCAGAAAATCCGCCACCTGCTCGCGCTTGTCACGGCCCTGCGCGTCGACGCCATAGAAGGCGCCAACGTGCAACTGGTAAATAATCAGGTCGTTGAAGGCGGGCGCGTGAAAGGAGGAATCGTGCCAGGGATACGTTGTGGGGTCTCTCACCAGGCAATCGCAATCCGGAAAGGCCGGTTGTATTCCGAGTTCGCGGGCGTAGGGATCGCGTTTGAAGCCGCCGCCGGCATCGCCCACCACGTAGAAACGGTAAGGCGCGCCTTCCTTAAGACCCGGGACGAAGAGCGCCCAAGTGCCGTCCTCGCGGCGCGTCAACCGATCGGACAGGCGCGGCGTCCAGCCCGGTTCACGGGACGCGGCAGCCTCGGCGCCGGCGACTACGTAGACATCACGGGCGCGCGGCGCCCAAACACGAAATGTAGCTCCGCCTTCGACGAGATTGGCGCCCATCGGCGTTTGCATCGTTCGGCTTACAGTTTGAAGAAAATCTTGCGCCGGTACAGCCAGTAGCAGAGATACCACATCGCCAGCAGCACCGCGCAGGCTTGCGCCACCGAGGCGAAGTCGCCGAGCCATTCAAATTTCAGCGTGAACACTCCTATCGCCCGGTTCAGCCAGCCGCGAAGCACGATATCGACCGAGTAGATGAAAATGGAATTCGCCCCGACTACGACGAGTGGAAACGTCCACGCACGATATTCTTTGACTTCGACCACCCAGTAGAAAGCCAAAAGCATCAGGAGCACCCACCCGGTGCTATAGAGCGTAAAGGACGTGGTGCAGATTCGCTTGATGATTGGATTCCATGGATGAATCACCAGTCCGAGGAGAAGAGACAGGAAGGCTGCAATTGCCAGGGTTCGCATCTTTACGGCATGCGAGCTCCGGGTCATGAGCAGTTTTCCGGTCCATACGCCGAACAGCGTGGTAGCGGTGCTGGTGATGAAATTGATATTGACCCAATACCCGCCGTTCATGCGGCCGAAGACGAATTTGTCGATAACCGCACCGATATTGGTCGTTTTCGACATAAACGGCCCTTCGCTCCCCGGGAACGCCACGAACAATGCCCAGTGGCCGATCAGTATGCCTGCCGCTATCACGGCCTGCCACCGGAAGCGCAGTTGCATGATGAGATAGCAAAGGAAATACGTAATCCCGATCTGCGCCAGCACGTTGATGAGTTGGAAGTGCATCTCGCCGCGCGAGATCGACATTAAAATCTGACTCATCAGAATGAGTCTTACGCTGCGAACGGCCACGTGCCGGAAGAGGTCGCGGTTCGTCGCTCCGAGTTCCATGCGGCGGGCAAATGCGAAGGGCATCGCGACGCCCACCATGAACATGAACGCAGGCTGGATGAGGTCCCAGAACGAAATCCATTCCCACGGCATGTGTCTGAACTGGTTGGCGAGGGCGGTGAAAGCGGGATTTTTCTCGGCGAGCGCAGCCAGGCCGAACCCGCCCGACACCAGCATGATCATGATGAAGCCGCGGTATGCATCCAGAGCGAGATAACGCGGCTGAGGTGTCTGTGGCGGTGTGACGGCTCCCAGAGGTGCTGCGGCGGAAACCGGTTGAGCAGCTTGCATCTTGGTCCGGATTCTAGCACACGGGCAGGGAAGATTGATCAATCAGATGGCATGCTCGTGGAAGTGTTCATGGTCTCATCGCTCTGCACAGAGAACGACCAAGCTTCAATGGGGCCACGAGCATGCCAGATGGCAGTTTATCATAAGCTGGTCTTACAGAGAACTACCAACAAAAAAATCTATTGCTTTTTACTTTACACATCCCCATACCGAGAATCGGTTCGTGATCAGCACGAACCGATTCTCGGTAGATACTCCCGAAGGGTGGTATCCACGTGCGGGTATAGTGTACCACTCCTCGGGTCGCGAAAAGAGGCCCTAGATGAACGTATATCTCGTGGTGGCTGAAGCCACCTCCAGTCGAAGTGTATCCACCGCCGTGTCTTTACTCGGCGGCAAACCTGTGATGAGCTTGGCATGGGTAGTTCGGTGGAAGGGTACGGCTGATTCCCTGCGTTGTCATCTTCGGAACTGTTGCCCGGAAGGTTGCACAGTAG
>DASTMK010000233.1:0-2244 GCA_035714225.1 Bryobacteraceae bacterium
TGCCATCCGCGAGAACCAGCTCGAGCACGAAGCGCTTCATCGCCTCCTCTGGATTCGCGCCGTCCGCGGACCGTGCGAAGGCGAGATACTCCTGCTCGCTGACGGCAAAGTACACACGCATGGGGTCGAGGGTGGAGACGGTGGTTATCGGTCCGGCGCTGGGGCTCACCAGATTGCCGACCTGGATCTGCGCCTGGCCTGCGACACCGTCGATGGGCGCGGTGAGTTTCGTAAAGCTAAGATTTATCTGAGCAGCTTCCACGGCCGCCTGGGCGGCTTCGACGGACGCATTGGCCGCCTCGATTTGCGCCTTCGCGGTTTCCACCTGGGCTGTTGCGGCGACGACCTGAGCCCCGGCACTCAGATTGTTTTGCACCGCGTTATCCACGTCCTGCTGAGAAACCGCATCGCCCGTGGCCAGGGAGGTGTAGCGATCCGCGTCAAGCTGCGTTCGCTGTCGATCCGCTTCGGCCTTCGATCGCTGCGCCTGAGCCTGGCTTAATTGCGCCTGGGCTTGCGCCAACTGCCCCTTCGCCTGCGCCAACTGGCCACGAGCCTGAAGCAGCGCCGCGTCGAATGGGCGTGCATCGATCTCGAAAAGCAACTGACCCTTTCGGACAAACGCGCCCTCGTTGTAGGCCTGCCGCTGCAGGTAGCCGGTAACCTGAGCACGGATGGCCGCGTTCACCATGCCATCGAGCGAGCCGATCCACTCCGCGTAAACGGGCACATCCTTGCGCTCTACGGATGCCAGTTCAACCACTGGCGAGACGGCTGCTGGTTCGCGGGCATTGGGCCCGGAGCACGCGGTAGCGAAAAGAAACGCCGCACAGACCAGGGAGGTTAGTAGCGCCTTCATTCGGCGCTCGCTAAACACAACGCGCACATGCCCATCCACATCACTTTCTTAACGCTTATGGAAGTTCAAGTACATTATCCACCCGCACCGGGTGGCGTGCAAAATCGAGTAGATCGGCCCAATCGTGAATTCCCGTGACGCCCATTTCGCGGCATGGCCTTAGGCAACGGTCGAACAATGTGTGGCACGCCTGGAAATCCTTACAATTTGTTCTTCAAGTGTGACTCTGATCACGGACTGAATTGGTCGGGTTGGTATACACTACGGACATGTCTAACGAAGTACTCGACCTACGGCCACTTCCGCCACCACAGCGGCACGGCCTCGTTTTCGCCACTTTTAACGCATTGAAGCTGAATGATTCGTTTATGTTGATCAACGATCACGACCCGAATCCGCTGCGGATGCAGATGGACTTCATGCATCATGGCGAGATGGGGTGGGAATACCTGGAACGGGGGCCGGAAGCGTTCCGAATCAAGGTCACTCGGATTGCAGAAGCGAAGAAGCCCAAGGGGACCGCGGAAAAGTCCGCATAGGGATCCCGAGACAGCCTGTGCGGGCGGCGGCTGTCGCCCGCGATTTTTGGTTCCACCTCCGCTTTGCGCGCGGCTTCCGTGTCGGCAAACCGGGAAAATAGCCACCTCGCCTTCGATGTATTTGTAATCGGTTTCGTTTGCTCCCCGGGCGCACGTGCGCTCTCCCATCGGAACGCTTCCCTTCTAAACTCTAACGGACCCCCGCGATTTCTTCGCTGCATCACATACGTGTCTTACATGGTGTGGAGTACTTCGGCGATCTGCTTTTCGGTGATAGCGCCTTCTTTGATAATGCGCCAGTAGGGTTCTGTAATATCGACGGTGGTGCTTCCGGTTCCGACGCAACCGCCGCCATCGAGGACGAGTTTGAGGCGGCCGTCCATGGTGCCGAAGACCTCGATGCCGGTCTTGCAGGTAGGCTGGCCGGAGATGTTGGCGCTGGTGGCGATGATGGGCTGCTGGAGGATCTCGACGAGTTTCATCGCGACCGGGGTCCGCACCTGGCGCAGGGCCAGACGGCCGGTATTGCCGGTGACTTTGAGGGGCACTTTCTCACCGGCGGGAACGATAATGGTGAGCGGGCCGGGCCAGAAGTGGCGGGAGAGCTGATAGAAGCGGGAGTTCAGTTCTTTAGCCAGGTCTTCCGCCATAAAGGTGTCGGTGATTAGTAGGGGCAGCGAGCGGTGGATCTCCCGCCCTTTGGCAAGAAACACTTTGCCGATGGCGTGGAGATTGTAAGGATCAGCCACGAGGACGTAGAGCGCGTCGGTTGGAATGGCCACGACTTCCCCGCGGCGAATGGCGGCGGCGGCGGTGAGAAGTGCGTCCTCATGAGGGTTGTCCTGG
>DASTMK010000234.1:0-16629 GCA_035714225.1 Bryobacteraceae bacterium
TCAGGGTGTTCAGCAAACCGGAATGGTTTGCCACGGCGCTCTTTTCCCCCGCCGATAGCGCCCGCAGGTAGAACCGCTCCGCTTCCCTGGTTCTGCCCAGAACCCTGTAGAAGTCGCCCAATTTATAGAGTGTGACGGCCAGACAGGGATCCTGCGGAGCGAGCTGGCCGTATTGGTTCAAAGCGGCCAATAGAGCCTTCTCGACTTGGGCATAGTCGCTTTCCCGCTCGAAACGCTCCATTTCCGCCATACACTGCTCCCAGGACGGTTGCCCGGTACCGGAGATTCCATACGCGGCCAGCAGGAAGAACGGGCATGCTAAAGCCCGCACGCGGCGGGAATCCCTCGGCATGGTTCACCTCACTTTTGCTCCGGCGACTCGCCGGACTGGCGGACACCTGCTGGTCCTTGCCTGGTTTTGCCTTTGCAGATCCTCATGGTCACATCCGCGTTCCATCGTCCTTGAGGAGTTGGCGAATCACCCTCGGTCAAAAACCACAGAACCCAGGAGCCTTCGTATAGGACCGTGCCGGTCGCATTGGCGAACGGACCCGTTCCATCGACGATCCTGCCCATTCCCCGGTAAACGCCGAAGCCCTGTGGGCCCGGAGCGGGCCGAAGATGGAGACCGACGGGCAATTCGACCGTGAGCGCCCCGTCCTCGCCGAAATCCCACATCTGGAGGCCATCGCGATCAATCCCAATTCCTCTGTCAATCGACGTCGTGGCCGGGGCGAGCGCCGTCATCTTCCCCACCACCATCCTGGTGTCGTCCAGAACGCCGTGAACCTCATTCACCCAAAAACGTACCTCCGGATCGAGATACGCCTGAAGCACGCCCCGGATTGTCTGGCATTTCTCCTCGGCGCGGCCGAAGCCGGCAACCGCGAGGGTCCCAACTGCGATGTAAAGTAGTTTGTTCATTTCTATACCTCCTTGCAGGTCAATTGTCGGCCGGAGGCGGGCGATGCGTCCCGACAAACGCCCGATATTTCTCCGACAATTTGCAGGGTTTCTATCGGGCGAAGCGGGTGATAGCATATCAGCGGAGGCGAGCGGTGCAGTTCAGCGTGGGGGCATGGCGGGTCCGGCCGGAGCTGAACAGCCTTATCCAGGACGGCCGTGAGATCCATATCACTCCGAAAGCCATGGACGTCCTCGTCTACTTGGCCCAACGTCCTGGCCAAGTGGTTCCCAAGGAGGCAATTCTTCAGGATCTCTGGGCCGGATTATCCGTAACCGACGATGCGCTCACCCGCTGCATCGGGGAGATCCGCCGCGCTGTGAATGACACGGCCCGCCAGCCGGCATTCATCGAGACGGTGGCCAAACGGGGATACCGGATACTTCTCCCGGTCACCTGCGACCCGGCCAACGGCAGCGGGGCGCCGGCGTCGCAGAAGTGGCGTTGGATTGCTCCGGCCGCCGGGTTCGCTCTACTGGCCATCCTTCTGGTTGTGCGCATGGTCTGGTACGGCCGTGCAGGTGCATCGGAGATCCAGTCACTGGCCGTTCTGCCCCTGGCCAATCTGACCGGCGACCCCGGTCAGGATTACTTCGCCGACGGCATGACGGAAGAGCTGATCACAATGCTGGCGCATCACGGCTGCAATGTAATTTCACGTACATCGGTGATGCGCTACAAAGGAACGCGCCAACCCTTGCAGCAGATTGCGCGCGACCTCAACGTGGGCGGTGTGATCGAAGGCAGTGTCATGCGGTCCGGAGGGCGGGTGCGCATTACCGCGCAGTTGATCGACGTTACTACCGATCTGCATCGCTGGTCCGGAACGTTCGAGCGCGAAATCAACGACGTTCTCACGCTTCAGAGTGAAATTGCGCTGGCCGTCATCGCGGAGATCAGGCCGCTGCTAAAGCCGGGCGAGTTCGCCCGAAACAAGCCGCCGCGCAGAGTTGTTCCCGAGGCGTATGAAGATTACCTCAAGGGGCTCCATTTTTTCCGCCTGAGCCGCTGGAACGAAGCCGCTGGGTATTTCGAACAGGCCACCCAAAAAGACCCGGGCGATGCCTTGTCGTTTGCGCTCCTGTGCGAAGCGGACAGAATGGTGAGCTTCATCGCCGATCTTCCGAAAAGCGACCGGGCACTGAACGCAATGCACAGAGCGCTGGAGTTGGACAACACCCTGGCAGAGGCAGTCATTAACATAGGAGATTTCAAGTTCTATGGCCAGTGGGACTGGGCAGCCGGAGAAGCGGAATTCCGGCGGGCCATAGAGCTTGATCCCCGCTCGCTCGATGCGGCGCATCATTACCTTGGTTGCCAACACGTGCTGGCACGGTGGGAGACAGCCTTTGCCGAGTGCAAACGTGCTATGCAACTCGATCCGTTATCCAAGAGGACGAACGAGGCACTGCTTGGGCTGCTCGTGAACACACACCAGTGGGAGGTGGCCCTTCAGCAGTTCCGGAAGACTACCGAGTTGTATCCGGATTCCCTCTCTGCTTGGCGGTACGCAGGCTACGTGCATGCGTACCTCGGAAACGACCGGGAGGCGGTGGCCGCTCACCTTCGGGCGGATCAGTTCGCCGGTAGGACCCCGGAGCAGATAAGCGCGTTAGAGCAGGCCGCCGGCGTCGCCGGGCTCCGCGGTTATTGGCGGGAGCGCCTGCGGCAGTTGGAGCGCAAGGCGAAGCAGACCAGGGTTCCGCCGCTCGATTTCGCGATGATCTCCGTGCATCTGGGCGATCACGATGCCGCCTTCAGGTTCCTCGATGCGGCATACCGGGAGCACTCTCCGCGGCTTGCCTGGCTGAAAGCCCGGGCCATATGGGACCCGCTGCGGTCCGATCCACGCTTTCAAGCGCTGGTCCTGAAAATGGGCTTCCCGAAATGAGCCGGTAGCCGGCTTCGACAAGACAGACTAGCCGCGGTGACCGGAAATCCGCGCCATAACGCGAGCCACCATGCGGTCGCAGCGTTCACCGAGGAAGTTGAACGCATGCTCCACAGTTGCGCCGGTTTGAACTGCGAGGACGTCTTTAAGAATATTTCGCGCGCGGTGCAATCGTGTTTTCACGGCCTGTTCCCCGAGTCCCAGGCATTCTGCCGTTTCAGCCGTATCGAGACCCTGCACATCCCGAAGGACGAAAACTGTCCGGTAGTGCAGGGGTAGTTGATCGATGGCTTTCTCGATGGATGTTCGCAACTGTTCATCCATCACCTGCTGTTCGGGGTTTCGATTCACTCGGTCCGAGAGATCATGCGGATCTCCAGCAGCTAACACCTCGACCTCTATCTCGTCCATCCGGCTGTCCCGCCGTTTTCTCGCGAGAGCTTCGTAGACCGCAATGCGGGTAAGCCATGTGCTGAACTTCGCCCTCCCTTCGAAGCTGGCGAGATGTGTATACGCTCGAACATAGGCATCCTGGACGACATCTTCGGCTTCCCAGTCGTTCCGCAGGATCGAGCGCGCCGCACGAAACAGCCGGCGGTTGTGCCTTCGCATCAAAATCTCGAAAAGCTCGATCTCACCCTCCAGAATCTTGCGAACAACGTCCTCGTCCGCCAATTGCTCCAGCGTGTCTACCTCACTTGCGGTCATCTACTCATACAGAGTCCCAATGGTCCTCTTCGTTTCAAGTTTTCGAAGATTTCACACCTGTTGCCTTCTGGAACCTTTCCGGAACCGGGGACTCGGTTGAAGTGGAGGGCAGGAAAATGACGCAGGTAAATTCTCACGACCGGGCTTGGAAAACACTGAGGCTCGTCTATGGTCTCGTTCCGCTGCTGGCAGGTCTCGATAAGTTTTTCAACATTCTCACCAACTGGGAGCAGTACCTCAGCCCCTTGGCGGCGCAGTTTCTCCCCGTTCCGGCATCGGTGTTCATGGGCTTTGTGGGCATTGTGGAAATGGTTGCCGGCATAGCGGTGCTCACCCGTTGGACAAAGCCGGCGGCATACGTAGTCGCGGTCTGGCTTGCCGCGATTGCTCTGAATCTGGTCAGTTCGGGCGCCTACCTGGATATCGCCGTACGTGACTTGGTGATGGCCGCCGGCGCGTACTCCCTTGCGGAATTAACTGCCGCACGCGAGACCGGCAGCCTGCGAAGCCGTCACCCGGCGTCCCGAACCGCCGAAGTTCAGTCCGGCGCGGCATAACTCTTTCGCGAGGAGAGGAGATTCGAAATGCGGCATTGGAAATGGACCAGGAATCTTCTGGTTTCGGTGTTAGCCGGTATCCCGGTGGCGGCGGTTGCATTCACGTTGTTCTTCACCAACCGCGGGGTGCAAGCACAGTCCGACTCGAGGGATCCGGCGCTCCGAAATGGGGAAACACTCATTGAGCAAGGCCGGAAGATCTTCCGCTACGACACTTTTGGAGACCAGGCGTTCTGGGGAGGCACGCTGAGACTACACGAGGCGATCCGGCAGGTGAGTCCGCGTGCGGCCCTTTCCGCCGGGTTGAAAGTGGACTCCGAGAGCCTGCCGGAGAGCGTGCTCGCAGCGATTCGGGATGGCAGGATCAACATCGACGATCCCGGTGTGACCCAGACTTTGCTGAAGCTTAACGCGGTGGTCGGTGTCACCGGATACTTCGATGAGAGCGGCATTCTGAACTCTATGGGAATCCAGTGTGCCCTGTGCCACTCTACGGTGGACAACTCCGTGGCGCCTGGAATCGGACGGCGCCGGGACGGCTGGCCGAACCGCGATCTCGATGTGGGAACAATCGTCTCGTTGGCGCCTGATCTGAGCTTCTTTACAAAGCTGCTTCAAGTGGATGATGCCACGGTGCGGAAGGTCCTTCGAAGTTGGGGCCCTGGCAAGTTCGATGCCCAGCTTGCGTTCGACGGGAAAGCGTTTCGAGCGGATGGAAAGTCAGCCGCGACATTGATTCCGCCGGCGTTCGGAATGGGCGGTGTGAATTTGCATACCTGGACCGGCTGGGGCTCGGTGACGCATTGGAATGCCCTGGTGGCGGTGTTGGAGATGCACGGGCAAGGTACCTTCTACGATCCTCGCCTCAATGACGAGGAGCGGTTTCCTGTTGCGGCGCGGGCAGGATTGGGGAACGTCCGAAGCAATCCGGATCTGGTGACCCCGAAGCTTGCCGCACTCCAGATGTATCAACTGGCGCTTCCGGTTCCGAAGCGTGGCGAGTTCAACCCGTTCAACTTCGCTGCGATCCGTGGCAAGCAGATTTTTGAAACCAAAGCTCAGTGCGCGCAATGCCACGTACCACCCATTTACACCGAGCCCGGCTGGAACATGCATACCCCGGAGGAGATCTGCACGGACGATTTTCAGGCAAGCCGGTCGCCGGACGGCGCATACCGCACTACGCCCCTCGGTGGACTCTTCACACGGGAAAAGGGCGGCTTTTACCACGACGGGCGATTCAAGACTCTCAGCGAAGTAGTCGACCACTACAACGCCTGTAAGGACCTCGGTTTATCGGGCAGCGAACACAGCGATCTGGTCGAGTATCTGAAGACGTTTTGACGAATCAGGCCATCGCCAGGATCTTGTCGGTGAGTGCGGAGAGCTTCCTGATCCGGTCGGGATCGTTGGCGTCGTAGGAATACTCGGGTGCGACGAAGCCCTGGTAGCCGACCTTGACGATGGCCGCCATAACCTCTTTCCAATCCACGTCGCCTTCGAACAGGTTGACGAAGCGGCCCTGCTCGGAGCGGGCAGAGAGCTTGTAATCCTTGAGATGAACGTTTTTCATGCGAGGTCCCAGCGTGAGGATCCAATCCTGCGGATAGCCGAACTGCATGACGTTGCCGGCATCGAAGAACGCCTGTACCCATGGGCTCTTGAACTGATCAACGAACGAACGCATCTCGAGCGGGCTTACCAGGAATTTGTTCCAGACGTTCTCGGGTCCCAGGATGACCTTCGCTTTCGCCGCATGCGGCACCAGTTTCTTAAGTTCGGCTGTCACACGTGTCCACGTATCCTGATAGCCGGTGATGAACTTCGGGCCATTTCCTAAACGGCCCGGAACCAGCAGCAGTGCCGGGCAGTTCATATAAGCGGCGAAATCGATGGCGGTGTCGATTGCCGTAACCCCCGCTTGGCGCATCTGTGGCGAGGCGTGGTTTAACGGATTGTCGCTCAAGCCTTGTGAGACCCACATGGCGCTGATGGCGACACCTGCTTTCCGGGCCTCGTCCCCGACCCGTTTCACTTCATCGGGAGTGGAGGAAAGAGTGACCTCTTCACCCAGCCGGATCTCGATTCCTTCGAAGCCGGCATTGCGCGTTTCGCGAAAACGGTCTGCCGCCGGCATACCTTTAGGAAAAATGATGGAACAGATGCCTTTCTTCACGCGAGCCGTAGCAGGACGGGCAACCGCGGCAGGGACAGCAAGAACGGCGAGTTGACGGCGAGTCATAAGCGTTTTCAATCGTATCACCACGGTGCCGCAACAAGCGCTTCATGCGTTTCACGTATAATGCGGCAGAGCCAATATGCAGAGACGCAGCTTCCTGAACACAGTGATGGCGGTACCGGCGGCCGCCGCCCAGATGACGGCGAGTACGAATCCGAAGATCGAGAAATTGCGCGCAGCCGCCATGGAGGTCCTGAAGCCGAGCAAGAAGAGCCTGGAGCACGGGCTCGAACTGCACGCCAATTCGATGGTAGTGGAATCGTACGGGTTCTCACCCCGTTCCGGTTACGACGCCGATCTATACCGTCGCGAGTTCGAAGCCGGCGCGTCAGACCAGGAACTGGAGGACCTTCGCGAAGAGATGTTGATGACGCGATGCGTCACCGACGCGCGCGACCGCGAGGAGTACAAACAGGCCTGGGATGCCTCCGGCGTGACGTGCGTTTTTCAGAACGCGGGCGAAGAGGGCCAGGACCCGATGCGCCTGATCAAGCGCCTGGCGCGTTTCACGTACGTGACCGACACGCTGGGCGATTTCGTTACACGGGCCGCCTTCCCGGACGACATCGTGAACGCCAAAAAACAAAACAAACACGCTTTGTATTTTTCCGGGAACGGCGTACCGGTTACGGGTCAATGGACTTCGGTTCAGGACGAATTGCGCTACATACGCATCTTTTATCAGCTCGGCATACGGATGATGCACCTGACATACAACCGGCGGAACATGCTCGGGGACGGTTGTGCGGAGCCCGCCAATGGAGGAATCAGCGATTTCGGCAAAGCCGCCATTGCGGAGATGAACCGTATAGGCGTCATCGTCGACGTGGCGCATTCGGGATGGAGCACGAGTCTGGAAGCTGCGAAAGCGTCGGCGAAACCGATGGTGGCGAGCCATTCCACGGCGGCGGAGATCAACCGGCATATCCGCGCCAAGCCGGATGAAGTGATTCGTGCCATCGCGGACACCGGCGGGTACATCGGCATTTGTTGTATCCCGAGTTTTCTGGGGCGGTCCGGCGATATCAACGCGATGCTCGACCACATCGACTATGTGGTCAAGCGCTTCGGAGCGGACCATGTCGCGATCGGCACGGATGTTGCCTATACGCCGTCGAGCAGCGATGGATTGAAGCTGCCCGGACGCCGCTCCCGGCCCCGGTTTGAGAATTTCTGGCCGCCCGATGCGTTTGCCAACTATCCCTCGCAGCACGCCAGCATGGCATGGACAAACTGGCCGTTCTTCACAGTAGGCATGGTGGAGCGGGGCCATTCCGACCAGGACATCCAGAAGATCCTGGGAGGAAACGTCCTTCGCGTCGCACGCGCCGTACTGCCCGGTACCAGGTAGCTCACAGGAGCGGTCGCATTCTTGGCGAAACGTGTTACCGCCCGGTTATTCTGAAATAGAGAACTGTGGCCAGCGTTCAAAAACAAATCAATGACACGCCGTTCCGCATAGCCGTCAGCGCTAGTTTTACCGCGGAGCCCCTTTTACGCCCGTTGATGTTTTGGAGCGGGCAGCTCAATCGCGAGTTCGACGTTCGATTCGCCCCCTACAATCAGATCCTGCAAACGCTGCTCGACCGCGGCGGCGAATTCGCTTCCAATACGCACGGGGTAAATGTGGCCCTGGTACGGGTGGAGGATCTCGGCCATCTCCCCGACGGAGGCTTCGATCTGGAACGGATTGAGGCGAACGTGCGGCAGTTGCTGGATGCCGTCCGCTCCGCACCGGAGCAAGGTGGGACGCCGCTGGTGGTTATACTGTCCCCCGCGTCGGATGCGTTTCTGGAGGAACCCATCCGGCGTGCGTTTTCAGACCGGATGGACAAACTGATCTCGCAGTCGCTCCACGAGGCGACCGGCGTCCAGTGTATCGATCATCATCAGATCCAGGCGCTGTATCCGGTCGATCGCAGAACGGCCGGGGAAGGGGAACGCCTCGGACGCATCCCCTACACGGAGATGTATTTCTGCGTGCTGGCCACGATCATCGTGCGGTTCGCGCGCGCTCTGCTCGCGCCGCCCTACAAAGTCATCGTCACGGATTGCGACAACACGTTGTGGAAGGGTATTTGCGGCGAGGACGGCCCCGCGGGCGTGGTGCTGGACCCGCCCCGCCGGGCGCTGCACGAATTTCTGCTGGAGCAGCACGAAGCCGGCGCGCTGCTGGCGATGGCGAGCAAGAATAACGAACAGGACGTTTTCGATACGTTCGCCGAACATCCGGAGTTTCCGCTTCAGCTCAGGCATTTCACCGCCTGGCGTCTGAACTGGGAGTCGAAAGTAGAGAACCTGTTGTCACTGGCCGACGAGCTTTCGTTGGGTCTGGACAGCTTCGTGTTTCTCGACGACAGCCCCAAGGAATGCGCCGAGGTGGAAGAGGGTGTACCCGAAGCTCTGACGCTTGTACTGCCGGAACCGGTGGAGAACACGCCCCATTTTCTCCGTCATGTCTGGGCGTTTGACCGCCCGGTGGTGACGGAGGAAGATCGCCAACGCAGCGTCTATTACCGCCAGCAGGAGCGTTTTGGCCGCGAGGTCCGCCAAGCGGCCGATCTCGAGCATTTTATGGCCACGCTCCAACTCGACGTACGCTTCCTGCCGCTTACTCCCGAAAGACTGGCGCGTGTGGCACAACTGACGCAACGCACGAACCAGTTCAACTTCACGACCATCCGGCGCACAGAATCCGGCATCTCGACTCTGGTGCTGAATGAAGGCTTCGAATGTCTCACCATCGATGTCTCCGACCGGTTCGGCGAGTACGGTCTGGTAGGAATCGTTCTATTTCGTGAAGGTGGAGACGCGCTGGAGATCGACACGTTTCTGCTGAGCTGCCGCGTACTGGGCCGTGGCGTCGAGCATCGTGTGATGGCGCGGCTCGGAGAAATAGCGGCTGGAAGAGGACTGGCCGCGGTGGCGGGTGAGCTACGGTTTACAGCGAAGAATCTCCCCGCACGCCAGTTCCTGGAGAGCCTCGGGCGGTTTGAACCGATCGACGACGGGCTGCTATATCGCATCCCCGCCGAACAGGCGAGCGGAGTGCGCTGGCGTCCGGCCACACCGGAAGGAACTGCTCCGAAGCGCGACCGGAAGGCGCACGGCCGTCCGCTTGAGTCGATCGACTTCGGCCGCATCGCGCGCGAGTTGTCGACGCCCGAACAAATCCGCGAAGCGGTACGCCGTTCACGTGTGAGCCAGTCCGGGTTTCTCGAAATGAGCGATACCGAACGTCAACTGGCGCAGATCTGGTCAGACCTGCTGGAGCGTGATACCGTACGCCGCGAAGACAACTTTTTCGATTTGGGGGGACATTCGTTACTGGCCGTACTGCTGATTCTTCGCGTGAAAGAGGCGTTCGGGATTGAGCTGCCGATCGATGATGTGTACACTTCCGGGTTGACGCTGGCGGACCTGGCGGCCCGGATTGAGTTGCATCGGGAAACGGCAGGCATGGACCCCGCGGAATACGCCAAACTGCTCGATGATATCGAACACCTCTCGGATGAGGAAGTGCGCGAGCTTCTGGCGCGCGGGGATCCGGGTTCCTTCACTTAGGTCATGCGAATACTGCTCGCCGCCAACGCTACGTATCTGCCGCCACGCGGTGGATCCACGCGTAGCAACCTCGTCTGGCTGCACGCCCTCGCCCGCGCCGGCCATGAGTGTAGAATCGTCTCTCCTGCGCCCGATCCATCGGCTGGCGACGACCGTGTGGAGAAAGACGGGCTGACCATTGTCCGGATTGCTCATTTATCGCGGCACGCGAGGGTGGTCCGCGACGAGATCGAGGTCTTTCAACCTGATTGGGTTCTGGTTTCTTCCGAGGATCTGAGCCGTGTATTGTTGCGCGAGGCCCATCACGCGGCGCCCGGCAGCCTGATTTACCTGGCACACACACCGCAGTTCTTTCCGTTCGGGCCGGAGAGCTGGAATCCGGATTCCGAAGCAACGGAAATCATACGGAGTGCGCGCGCCGTGGTTGCCATCGGCCGGCATGTAGCCGGCTATATCAAGCAGCATGCCGGTGTGCGGGCCACCGTGATCCACCCGCCCATTTACGGATCGCCGCCGTTTCCCCGCTATGGCCGGTTCGGGTCCGGCGCGATCCTGACGATCAATCCCTGCGATGTAAAAGGTATCGCGATTTTTCTGGCGGTGGCCGAACGCTGTCCGGAGTATCGATTTGAGGGGCTCACCGGCTGGGGTACAACACGCCGTGACCTGGAGCGCATGTCGAGGGTGCCGAACGTTTCCGCCCTGCAACCGGTGGCGGATATCGGCGAGGCGCTCTCGCGGGCATCGCTGCTACTGATGCCGTCGCTGTGGTACGAAGGATTCGGGCTGATTGCCATGGAAGCGATGCTCGGAGGCCTTCCGGTGATTTCGAGCAATTCGGGCGGATTGGTGGAAGCGAAACGCGGAACGGGATACGTGATTCCGGTGCGGCCGATTGAGCAATACAAATCCGAGTTCGATGAGAATCATATGCCGCGGCCGGTTCTGCCGGAGCAGGATATCGAGCCTTGGGAAAACGCTGTCCGCACACTGATGAGCGATCAGAGCGCTTGGGAACGCGAGGCGGAGCGGTCACGCACCGCAGCCGAGGAGTTTGCATCCGGGTTGCGCGTGGAGGAATTCGAAAAATTGTTGCTTTCGCTCAAGCCGGCCGGACCAACACCGCGGGCTAAAGTGCGAGTCGAGAACCTGACTCCCGCACAGCGTGCCCTGTTGTTCGAACGCCTGCGGCGTCGAAAGTCGTGATGCGGGTCCTGCTGGCACAGAATTCGCTGTATTACCCCTCGCACGGCGGCGGCGACAAATCGAACCGGCTGCTGATGGAGGCGCTGGCGGCGCGCGGGCATGATGTGCGCGTAGTGGCTCGGGTGGAGCAATTCGGGCGCGAGGCGCATGAAAAATACCTCGACGATCTGCGCTCCCGCGGCGCGTCCGGCACCGTCACAACAGAGGGCGTGCATCTGCGCCTGAACGGCGTAGATGTGCTCACTGTTACCTTGAATCCTCAGTTCCGCGCCGTGTTCGCCGAACGGGTGACGGCCTTCGACCCGGATGTCATCGTAACCTCCACGGACGATCCGGCGCAGTTGTTGTTCGAGATCGCCGTGCGGTCGCCCCGCGCCCGGGTAGTTCACCTGGTGCGCGCGACCATCGCGGTTCCGTTCGGTCCCGACTCGTCATCGCCCTCGGTTGCACGGACCGGGATGCTGCGGCAGGCGGACGCCGTAGTAGGCGTCAGCGAATATGTAGCCCGCTACGTACGCGAGCACGGAAAGATGGACGCGGTGCACGTTCCCATTTCGCTGATGGATGGTGGCGAGCCCACGATGATGGGGAATCCGGGCAACCGGTTCGTGACGCTGGTGAATCCCTGCGCGGTTAAGGGCATTTCCATCTTCACGGCTCTGGCGAACGAAATGCCGGAGGTTGCTTTTGCGGCGGTGCCGACGTGGGGCACAAACGCACTCGATTACGCGGAACTGCGGCGGCACGCGAACATTACCATTATTCCGCCGTCAGACAATATCGACGAAATTTTGCGGCAGACCCGTGTGCTGCTTGTGCCCTCGCTCTGGGCCGAGGCGCGATCCCGCATTGTCGTGGAGGCCATGGCCCGCGGTGTGCCGGTCATCGCAAGCGATATCGGCGGCATCCCGGAGGCGAAACTTGGCGTTGAGTACCTGATTCCGGTGAATCCCATTTCCACTTACGAGCCTGCGGTGGACGAGCACATGGTTCCCGTGGCGAAGGTGCCGCCGCAGAACATCGCTCCCTGGCGGGAGGCGTTGGAGAGACTGATACGGGATGGGGCGCATTATCTCGATGTCTCACTGCGATCGCGCGAGGCCGCGCTGAGCTATATCGCATCTCTGAGCGTGGAGCCTTTCGAAAGAATATTAGACCGCGTGATCGCGGCGCCGAAGCGCGGTGCGGCTACGGCCAAGCCGCCGGCGCTATCGCCGGAGAGACAGCGGCTTCTGGCGCTGCGGCTGAGGCAGAAGTCCGCGGTGTCCGGCTGGTTCGCGGGTCCCACCAAAGGGAAACCGGTTCTCCTCTGTTTCCCCCACGCGGGAGCAGGCACGGTGCATTACCGCGGCTGGCAGGAAGCTCTGCCGGAAGTCGCGCTCTGCCCGATACGTTTGCCCGGACGCGAAACCCGGATGCAGGAACCGCCAATTGACGAAATGCGCGCGCTGGTGAAGGCACTGGCGCCGGAAATCGAACAGCACGTGCAGGCGACGTTCGCGTTTTTCGGACATAGCATGGGCGCCGGAATCGCGTTCGAGATGGCGCGCGAATTGCGGCGGCGTGGCGCGGCGATGCCGGTTGCTTTGTTCGTTTCAGCCGCGCGCGCCCCGCAGTGGAGGCTTGGCTATCAGCCGCCGCCGGAGCCGGAAGACGCCGAGCTTGTGGAGCAACTGGCGCGGCTTGGGTCGATGTCGCCCGAAGTGCTGCGGCTCGCCTTACCCGTGCTTCGCGCCGATACGCGGCTCTACCGGAACTATGTGTACCAGCCGGAAGATCCGCTGCCGGTTTCCCTCTGCGCATACGGCGGGGAGCAGGACGATTCGGTTCCCCGGCAGGACATCGAGGCGTGGCGCGAACAAGCCGGCGGTACGTTCCGGATGAGGATCTTTCCCGGCGGTCATTTCTACCTCCAGGAGAACCCGGCCGCGTTCCTGTCCGCGTTGCACGCCGACCTGGATCAGGCCGGCGTCGTGGGACCCCGCTGATCCGTTTCCTGTTCCGGAACGGCCGGAGGTTCGGGGAGTTTGCCGGCGTAGTTAGCCGCCGCCCAAAACAATGCAGTTGAAGTGCTGAGAACTCCCGCGATGACGCCGATGCCGCGCACCGGGTACCGCACCGCGGCCACGCTTGCCGCGGTCATCGAGATCATCATCGCGCCGTTCAAAATCATCTCCATCGCCGAGAACACACGTCCCCGGAAGCGGTTTGGGACGTGATGCAACAACATGGTGCGGTTCAGAATATTGTTCGCTCCCATTCCTATCCGCGATAGAGCGATAAACAGAACGGCCCACCAGACGTCAGGGGAGACGGCGAAGAGAACGTATGCGGCGCCGTGGACAAACAACAAAATAGCGATGGCATGTTTGTAGCGCACGAAATCAAGATGGGGTCCAAGCCAATGTGCGAGAAAACCGCCTGCGACCAGGCCGATTCCGGCCGAGCCCCAGATGAAGCCAACGCCTGATGGCCCAAGCTTGAAAACCAGTTCACCGTACAGCGTGAACAAGATCTGTGCCGCGCCTCCACCGCTCGCCCATCCCACCAGTACAAGCGCGATGCCCAGCACCAGCGGGGTCGACCGGATGTAGGCCATACCGGAGCGGAAGTCGTCCCAAAAGGCGCGAACGCTTCGCGCGGGAGCGCCTGAATCCGTGGCGGCCCGGAAACCCGCTCCGGACGGTCTGAGTCTCGAGATCGCACCCGCGCTGAACAGGAACGAGAAGGCGTTCACGACGAACGCCCACTCGTAACCGAATCGCATGGTGCTGGCTCCGCCGAGAAAAGCGCCGATGGAGAGTGTCAGCCATGCGGTTGTGAGCGTGAGCGCATTGGCCGTGTGAAGTTCCTCGGGCCGCGTGATGTCCGGCAGAATGGCGGAACGCCCACTGGTGAAGAACGGCGACGCGAACATCAAACTGGCACTCAGGAAATAGAGCAGCCATTCCTGCTTATGCGTGATCACCAGGACAAAAGCCAGCGCCGCCACGGCGCGAAAGAGATCGCTCACGATCATGACCTGCTTGCGGTCCATGCGGTCCAGCACAACCCCGGCGATCGGTCCCGCCGCGATGCCACCGAGGGTGCGCGCGAGCATTACACCTCCGACCGCAGCGCCCGAACCAGTGGTGTGTAGTGCGAGGCTCAACACCGCGATGGTGTTGAAATGATCGCCGACTTCACTGACGATCTGTCCGAGCCACGTATATCGATAATTTCGGTTACCCAGCAGGAGAGTCCAAAATGGAGTGCCGGGTTGTCGGGAAGCAGTCAGCAATTCCCCAGTATAGGGAGATGGTGGAGGCGGCGGGAGTGGTAGTGTCAGTATTGCCAGTTCAGGTGGGCTTTAGCTATAGTTTACTTCGACGCCTGCCAATTGGAGAGAAGCTCAACGAGATCCGCATGTCCATTCTCGCGAGCCAGATCGATCGGTATCTTACCGTTATCGGCTGCGGCGTTCGGGTCGGCTCCGTGCTCCAGCAAGATGCGCGCGAGGTCCTTGTGTCCAAGGGCCGCGGGATGATGTAACGGTGTCAAGGACCCTTCCTGTTTCACGTTCGGGTTCGCGTGATGCGCCAGCAGCATGCGCACCAGCCGCTCTGCCTTGGCCAGGTCGCGATTCGCTACTGCGCTGTGCAGGGCGGTCACCCTCATCTTATTCTGCGCTGGAATATTAGGATCGGCTCCGCTGCGGAGAAGCAAGTCCACCGCATCCATGGCGCCGAAGAAACAGGCCAACGTAAGCGCCGGAAAGCCATCTTTGGCCGGCGCGTTCAGCAGCGCGGGGGATTGCGCCAGAAACGCCGACAACCTGTCTGTGAGATTCAGGGCGGCTGCCTCGTGGAATGCAGGCTCCGCTCCGTTGTCGAGAAACAATTGAGTCACGTCAGGCCGCATCATGTAGACCGAGAACATGAGCGCGGAGACTTCGTTCTCGTCCCTGGAGTGAACGAGTGACGAATCTTCCACGAGTGCTTCTCAATCTTAATTCCGTTCGTTCAGGAACGTCAGCACTTTATGAATGCCGGCCGAAGACCGCACCCGAGCGAAGAGATTGAACAGAGTCACCGGAGTGGCCGTCGGAATGTGCCGCCTGGAGCCACGCGGCGCGCGCTTCCTCTTCTCTGCCAAGCAATTTCAGCACGTGTCCCAGGTTCAGGAGCGCCTCACTGAATTGAGAGTTCAGCGCGAGGGCCTCCTTGTAAAGTCTGACAGCATCTTCGCGCTGTCCGGTTTTGTCGAGGAGCAGGCCGGTGTTGAAGTATAGTTCCGGCGAGGAGTCGCCCAGGTCGATGAGCCTTCCGTGTAAGTCGAGGGCTTCGTCATAACGTCCCAATTCAATCGCGACGCCGGCCAGCCCCCGAACCGCTTCCAGGGAGCCGGGGTGGAGTTTGGCGGCTTCGCCGTAGTACTGGCGGGCATCTTCCAGATCGCCGGCGCGCCAACTGCTCAGCGCCAGATTGAGCAGGGCTTCCAGCCACTCGGGGCGGAGCCGCACCGCAGACTGAAACGCCTCGAACGCCGTCCGGGGGTCCTCTTGCGCAAGGCGCAGGCAGCCGAGCCGGAACCATGCTTCCGTGTTTTCCGGCTGAACCATCAGCACTTTGGTATATTGCTTCGCCGCGGCTTCCGCATCTCCGGCCTCTTCGAGGACGCCGGCTAAAATCATGGCCAGCGGCATATTTTCAGGCTGTTCGCTCAAGCCCTGTTCGCAACAGGCGCGCGCTTCTTCGAGAGCACCGCATTGACGCAAGGCCGGTGCAATCACAGCCGCTGCCTGTGTTTTATCGCACCGCAGCCGCATCGCCTCGAGAAACGCCTTTGCGGCTTCCAGCGGGTGGTACGACCGGAGAAGGGAAATACCCAGATTAAGCCAGACATTTGCGTCTTCAGGAACCAGTTCAACCAGGCTTCCACAATGGCGCGAGGCTTCCTCGTAGTCCTGCCGCCACAACGCGCAAGCAGCCAATCCTCTGATTGCAGGGGTGGATTCTGGCTGAAGAGAAATCAACCGTTCGGAATACTCGCGGGTCAAGGGCTCCTGTGCCGTCGCAATCCCGATGGCCACAAGGTTGGTAAGGACCTCTGCCGAATCCGGCTCCGATGTGAGAATTTCTTTGTACTCCTCGATGGCTTCCTCGAATCGGGAGACGAGTTGAAGCGCCACCGCTCTCGCAAAGCGCGCTCTGCCGGAAACCGGTGCGGCCGCGTATAGAGGCTCCAGCGCCTCGAGCGCTTTCCCGGGCTTCTCCAGGTGCAGATAGCAAATGGCCAGTCCCATGAGGGCGTCCGGAGAAGCGGGATCAGATTCGAGCGTTCGCTGAAGCAGCTCGACAGCCTCTGTCCAGCGGCCTAACCTCTCCAGGCAAACCGCGGCATTCGTTTGTGCCGTGAGATCCACGGGATCGAGAGAAGCGGCAGACAGAAAGCTGCTCAGGGCATCCTCGTAGGATCCTTCGGCAAATTGCACTTCGGCGCGCGCGACCGCGTCCGCTTT
>DASTMK010000235.1:0-8777 GCA_035714225.1 Bryobacteraceae bacterium
AAATCCACCCCGGAGCGCGGATCGGGCGGCGATTCTTCATCGATCACGGCATGGGAGTGGTGATCGGCGAAACCACCGAGATCGGCGATGACGTCCTGCTTTACCAGGGTGTAACGCTAGGGGGTACCGGTAAGGAAAAAGGGAAGCGGCATCCCACGCTGGGTAATCGCGTGGTAGTGGGCACAGGCGCCAAGGTGCTGGGGAATATCCGCATCGGAGACGGCGTAAAAGTCGGTGCAGGCTCCGTCGTCATTCATCCCGTACCGGATCATTCCACAGTCGTCGGCATTCCCGGACGCGTGGTCCGCTCCAGGGGCAGCGAGGAAACTCTGGAGCATGGCAATCTGCCGGATCCGGAAGGGCAGGCTCTCGACGAACTCGCAAGGCGCGTGAGCGACTTGGAAGCACAACTGAAACTGCTGGCCGACGAAAGAATGAGCGAGCGGCGCGGCTGAGGCAGCTAAAAGCCGCTTGAGGTGCCTTCGGCAGCAGCGCGAACATCTCGAGTTCGCAATGCGTACCTTCGGTGTGCCACAAGGGCGCGAGTTCTGGCCGCGCACTTCAGGAGCTTCTGCGGTTCAGAAACTTGCTGATTTCGCGCAGCCACAGTACGGAACTGGCCACAGCGGCGCATCGCAGCCAATCGGTGGCCTTCAAGGACACGGTAGAGAAGGCCTGTTGAAGAACAGGGATGTAGACCACTGCGATCTGCAGCAGGATTGCAAGTCCGATGGCGCCCCAGAGCCATGCATTGCTGAACAGGTGCGCGAATGCGCTGCGTTCATCCGATCGCGCATTCAGCACGTTGAACAATTGATACATCATTAGCGTCGTAAAAGCCATCGTCTGCGCGTACCGCATGCTCCCGGAACCTGGAATGAATCCGCCCGGCAGCGAGGCGTCGAGCACAATCAGCGTGCCCGCGGCCATGATCACGGCTACAAAGAGAATCCCCGTCCACATACGCCCGGTAATCACTCGCTCTCCCGCGGGACGCGGCGGTTTGCCCATAACGGCATGGTCGGGGGGATCGACGCCCAATGCAAGAGCCGGCGCTCCATCGGTGACCATGTTGATCCACAACAACTGCGTCGCCAGTAGCGGCAGCACAACGGCGCTTTCCTCGGCCTGCAAACCGATCACGTTGGCCAGCAGCACTCCGAAGAACATGGTCATCACCTCACCCATATTGGACGAAAGCAAAAAGCGCAGAAACTTCCGGATATTGGAGAAGATCGAACGGCCTTCCTCAACAGCAGCCACGATCGTCGCGAAGTTGTCATCCGCGAGAACCATGTCGGCCGCCTGTTTCGAAACATCGGTTCCGGTGATCCCCATCGCTACTCCGATGTCGGCGGTCTTCAGAGCCGGAGCATCGTTGACTCCGTCGCCTGTCATAGCAACGACCGCGCCATTGCTCTGGAGCGCACGGACGATTCGCAGTTTGTGCTCGGGATTGACACGGGCGTACACCGAAACCCGCTTTGCCAGATCCACAAGCGCTTCGCCGGACGTTTCCTGCAACTCGGCGCCTGTGACAGCGCGACCGCCGTCTGCAATCCCAAGTTCGCGCGCAATCACCTGGGCCGTTACCGGATGGTCTCCCGTGATCATGATGGGGCGTATGCCGGCGCTCTTGGCCTCCGCAACCGCGTCCTTCGCTTCAGAGCGGGGGGGATCGATCATTCCGATCAGGCCGGCGAAAATAAGATTCCGCTCCACACGTTCGTCGATGTCTTCGATGTCCACTGACTCGGCCGGAACAGATCGATATGCCATGGCGAGTGTTCTCAAGGCCTGAGCAGCGAGTTCTTCATTGCTGGCTTGGATTTCCGCGCGCCGGTGGTCCGTTAGAGGTCGCGTGCCCTCCCCCACGAGCTCTTCTGAGCAGCGGGACAGAAGCACGTCCGGTGCGCCTTTCGAAAACACCAGGAGACGCTCCTGCCTCTTGGTATCCGTATGCAAGGTGCTCATGAGCTTCCGCTCGGAAGAGAAAGGGACTTCTCCGACCCGCTCGAAGCGCCCGCTCAGCGCCTCCTCTTCGAGACCCGCTTTCCGCGCGGCGACGACAAGCGCAGCTTCCGTCGGATCGCCCTGAACCGTCCAGCGGCCTTCATTGTGCCGCAGGGCGGCATTATTGGCACGATCGGCGATGGCTAATGCGCGCACCAACTCGATCCGCAGCGGGCCGTCAACAGCGCCTCCATCTTCGCGATGGACCGGCCCTTCGGGAGCGTAGCCGGTCCCGTCGAATCGCACGCGCCCGCTGGCTGTCACCACGGCTTGTACCGTCATTTCGTTCTTTGTCAGCGTGCCGGTTTTGTCCGATGCGATAACGGTTGCCGATCCAAGGGTTTCGACCGCCGAGAGGTGGCGCATGATCGCTTTCCGTTTGGCCATGCGTTGCACACCGAGAGCCAGTACTGCTGTCACCACGGCCGGCAGGCCCTCGGGGACCGCTGCTACTGCGAGGGCGATGCCAAGGATCAGAACATCAAAAATCGCTGACCACCCTCGCACCTGCTCAAAGAGGATGATGGTCACAATCATCACCAGGGCAATCACCACAACACCGGCGCCCAACAACTTGCCGACGCGATCCAGTTCTTTCTGCATCGGTGTGGCCTCGTCGGGCGCCTCTTTCAGCATGCCGGCAATACGACCCATTTCCGTGTCCATCCCCGTGGTCACGACAACCGCCCGGCCGCGGCCGTACGTCGCTGACGTACCGCTGAAGATCATGTTGTCCCGATCTCCGATACCTGCCTCTTCGGTGATAAGGGCCGGATCTTTCACGACGGGTAAGCTCTCGCCCGTCAGCGCCGCCTCGGCGCACTTGAGCGACGATGACTGGATCACACGAGCGTCCGCCGGTATGGTGTCTCCTTCTTCGATCAGGATGATGTCGCCGGGTACCACCTCGGCGGCAGGGATGCTTCGCCTTTCGCCGTTGCGAATGACGTTTGCATGGGCCGCAGCTATTTGCTTCAACGCGGCAACCGCCGATTCGGCTCGAGCCTCCTGAACGTAACCCATCGCAGCGTTAAGCAGCACGACCGAGAAGATCGCGATGGCCTCGTAAGGCAGTGCCGATTCCCTCTCGTAAAGCCAGAGGCCTGCGGAGATCGCCGTCGCAACCAGCAGCAGGATGACAAGCGCATCCTGAAACTGTGCCAGGAACCTGCGCCAGCCCGGGATCTTCTTCTCCGCGGTTAGTTCGTTCCTGCCATATTGCTCGAGCCGCTTTCCGGATTCCTGCTCGGTGAGTCCGCGATGTCCATCGCTGCCGAGGGCCGCTATAACGGCATGCACATCTTGCCGGTAAGGAGCCGTTTTTTCCTGCTGCGTGATCCGATCGCCGTCTGACATTATGTCAAGTATGCCCTGAGCGCTGGCGCCGCGCTTGGATCATAACAGGGGGGTAGGGAATTTCACCGCAACTTCGACAGGCCCAGCTACGCCCGAGCCAGCCCGCGCGGTTCCGTTTCTGAGCCGCGACGGCCACGGAGCGGTGGCTGCAACGTTATTTCTGTTCCTGCGCGGTGGTCGTTTTTCCCATCAGGTTTTCGATCTGCGTGATCTGCTCTCGAACCTGTTGAGCGTTGCCGGCTTTCGGAGCATGCTCCAGATAGGCACGCATTTGGGCCAGCGCGCCGGGATAATCGCGCTTCTGCGCAAGAATTACGCCCAGAACGTGAGACACCTGCGGGATCTGATGCCCGGTGTCCAGCTTCACCGCCTCACGAGCACTTGCCTCCGCCGCATCGATCTTTTGCAGATTGAGGTTGGCCACTGCATTGATCAGGTACGCCCGTGGAAAATCGAACGGGTTCAACTTCAGTAAACGATCCGTGGTGTCGGCGGCTTCCTGCCAATTCTGCTCCCGCGCGGCGATATCCGCCAGTTGAAGATAAGGGTTGACGTATTTAGCATCCGCTTCCAGCGCCTGTGCGTATGCCTTTCGCGCATCGTCCATGTTTTTGTTCTGCTCATGAACGAGCCCCAGGTTGAACCAGGCGGCGGCGTACTTCGGATAAACCTCAACCGCTTTGTTCAACTCTTTCCGCGCCTCTTCCCATTTCTTTTTCTCGATCGCTTTGCGGCCTTTATCAAAAGCCTTCCGGGCATCTTTCGGAGCCAGCGCGCTGGTGGCGCTGATCGTTAACCCCTCCACATTGCCCAGGCGCCTCATGATAATGGTGCCGACGTCAGGGTTATCCATGACCCGGCGTCCGCTGAGGTTCACGATTTCCGAGCGGAATCCAGGCAAAGATGCACGTAACTCACAACCCATCAGGTCGCGTTCGCTGATACCGCGGGTGTTGCCGGGAAACCCCATACCGCCCTGACGGTTCCTGGAGTCCATCCCCCGGCCGCCAAACCCCGGGTCGGCCTGCGAGCTCACGCTCGCGTCCTGGAATACACCGGCGTTTTGTCCAAGTTGGAAACTGAACCGGCCCTTGGAGTCGGTGTAACCTTCGGGTCGCGCTATGCCGTTGCAGACGCGCTCGATCGTTACCGAATCGGGCGGGGGCGTTCCGTCGTCCATTACAACCTTCCCGGAAAGAAAGATCGGCCGCTGCATTTCCGGCATAGGCATACGGCTGTTGGGATCCATCTGGTCCTGCCGTGGAAATGGGTCGCGTCCGGGTTGGCGGCCAGGCGTCGGCTCCCGGCCGGGGATCGAACCTCCCGGAACGCTTCCACCTTGTGGCGGAGCGCTCTGTTGCGGCGGAGGGGCACCCTGCCCACCACCAGCCGGAGGATTCTGTGAGTGAAGAGAGACGGGGAAACCCGTCAGAAGCGCCAGACCGAAGATACTGCTAACAAGTCTGCTTACGCGCATTGGGATCACCTCCCGAGTCGACTTTCCTTATTATGCCATAGGCCCACGAGCAGAACCGGGACGCTTCTGTAAAATGGTTTGAGTGACGGCAACCATGAAAAAGTCCTTAGTTCTCATTGCAAGTCCTCTTCTCCTGCTCCTCGCCGGCTGTTCGGAATCCCCCAAACCCGCGGCCGAACAGAAAAAGAAAGAACCCGAAAAGGCACCCGAGCCCGTAACGGGCAGGTCCGCTTTCCAGCAGATGTTCATTACCGCGCGAAACTGGTCGCCGGATGCCGTGGGCTTGCGCGTCCAGAGCATACGTCTGGACGACGTCAAAGACGAGCCTGGCAAATCGGGAGCCTGGCAGGCCGTCTTCGTCTCTCCCAGCCGCGGACGGGCCCGCAGTTATACCTACTCCGTAATTGAAGGTCCGGGCAACCTGCATAAGGGCGTATTTGCCGGACCGGAAGAGGGCTATCGGGAGGGTGGACAGGCGCAGCCGTTCCCTGTCGCGGCATTGCGGGTAGATTCGAATGAAGCTTACGAAACAGCCCTTAACAAAGGAAAAGGGAATGAGTATTCGAAAAAGAATCCCGACATGCCCATCACCTACCTTCTCGAAAAGACCCCCCGCTTTCCGAATCCGGCCTGGCGAGTGATTTGGGGTGAATCCGTCGGGACCAGTAATTTTTCGGTGTACGTAGACGCCAGCACCGGAAATTACCTGCAAACCATGCGCTGATGCGCTACTTCGGAAAGCCGGGTTGCGCCATGACCTCTTTGATCTGATCGATATGTCTCTGCGAGTGCGCCGAGATCACCAGAATCCATTGGTAGGCATCCAGCATCCCGGCGGTGCGGTTTTGCATGAAGTGCCGGCGTAGAGGGTCCTGCGTGGTCTGAATGTATTCGATGGTGCGGTCCCGGCTGGCTTTGAAGTGATCCATTACCGCCTGTTTGGTGGGCCAGCGGCCAGTGGGTTGCAATCTTTCCGGGGCGGTTGCTTTCGTGCTCCGGTCCGCCACGATTCGCAGCACTTCTTCATCCTTCACTTCGGACTTTTTGGAGGCGTCAGCCGGCGATTTCAGAATCTTCTCCGTGACAACCTGAAAGATCATGTCTTCGCTGAGGGCGATGTGCTCGGCGATTTCCGCGATCGACCATCGATCCGGCGCCGGTTTGAACTTCCATTGCGCCGGTGTGAGCGGCCCCACCGCGTCGAGAAACAGCCTCCGCGTGGCGTGCAGATCGCTCATGGCGCGGCCGCGCTCGCCCTGGCCGGGCGCCTGTGCGTACATCAACCCCCCGGCAAGTAGAACAGCGAATAAGTTCCTCATATCACCTCGAAGGAGCCATTTTCGCACGCGGGCACCACCAAGACTCATACCGGGATTTCGATCTCGACCATCAGACCCGGCTTTTTATTTTCAGCGTGGAGTCTCCCTTTGTGAAGTTCGACAGCCCGCCGCGCAATCGACAGCCCCAGGCCCACACCGCCGCTGTCGCGCCCGCGGTCCGCCGCCACGCGGTAGAACGGATCGAAGATTCGCGGCAGGGCATCCTCGGGAACTCCTGGTCCGTAATCCCGCACACGGACCAGGGCGGATTTAGGGGTCCTGCCCAGGCTCACTTCCACTGTGGTTTCTCGTGGCGAATAACGAATCGCATTCCGCACAACGTTTTCTACGGCCCGTCGCAGCAGTTCCGGATCTCCGCATACAGACACCGGTTGTCCGTTGGTGAAACGCAGCCCGCAGCCCCGGGACTCCGCCTCGATCACGGCATCTTTCACGACATCCTCCACTAATTCGTCCAGTGGAAGGATCTCCTTTCTCCTGGTTTCAGGATCGCCCTCCGCACGCGTGACTTGCAGCAGTTCCGAGACCAGCGCTTCAAGCCGGTCCGATTCCTTTTGGATACGGTCGAGCGCCCGCTCCCTGTCTTCGCCCGAGCGCGCCAGTTCAACCGCCACGTTCAGCCTGGCAAGCGGCGATCGCAACTCGTGAGACAGATCGAGCAGCAGGCGCCGCTCCGCCGTCAGCAGCGTCTCGATCCGGTCGGCCATCTGGTCAAACGTCTGCGCCAGTTGACCCAGTTCATCCTTGCGCCCCGACGCCGCGCGCGCCCTCAGGTCGCCGTGCCCGAATGCGCGGACCGCTGTTTGCAGTTGCCGCACCGGGGTGGTCAGGTGCCGTGCCAGCAGATAGCAGAAGAACACCGCAACGCCGAGGATCCACAGGTATTGCGGCCGCAGGAACCAGAGAAACCAGCGCCGGCGCGGAATTTGGATAAAGAACCAGTACTTCCCGTCGTCATCGGGCCGGCCGATCAGCACCTGGTCTCCACGCCGCACCGGCAACCCGATGGCATCTTCCGATTCACGGAGCAGATCGGAGCGATCCTGCCCGGTCATCAGGTCGCGACCGGAAGAATCGAGGAACATGCCCCGCGAAAGGCCGCCCGCCCGCAAGCGTTCGAGCGTTTCTTTCAGTGCGGGCGCGCCTCCCTGTTCATAAGCCTGCCGCGCCTGCGACAACTGGAAGGTCAGGAGCATGGCGAAAGGCTGATGCCGCGCGCGCGGGGCGGACAGCCCCACCATGGTGGTCAGAACGACGGCCAGCGCGGAAATCAGTGTAGTCGCCACGAACCACAACAGAATTTTCGCAAATAGGCTTCGCATCATTTACTCCTCGGCGCCGTCTCCGGCCGCCGATTTCACAAACTGATATCCGACCCCCCGAATGGTTTTAATCAGATTCTGCTCCCCATTGAGCTTCTTTCGCAGATGGCTGACGTGCATGTCGATGGAACGGTCGAAAGGACTCGATTTCCTGCTATACAGGCTCTCCATCAGCGCGTCCCGGGATAGCACGCGCCCAGCCGATCGTATCAGCATCTCCAGGATGTCGAACTCGAAGGTCGTCAGCTCGATTTCGGTGCCGCGGTAGGTCACCTGTCTCGACTCCGGGTCCAGGATGACGCCGTTGACCTCGATACGGCCGCGGCCGGAGGGCTGCGAATCGATACGGCGCAAGATCGCGCGGATCCGCGCCGCCAGCTCCCGCGGATTGAACGGCTTCGGCAGATAGTCGTCGGCACCCAGCTCGAGACCTACGATGCGGTCTACATCCTCCGCCCGCGCGGTCAGCATCAACACGGGGACGCGGCTTTGTTTCCTCAAACGGCGAAGAATCTCAAACCCGTCCAGGCCGGGAAGCATCACATCCAGAACCACCAGGTTGCACCCGCAGGTAAGCGCGCGCTCCAGGCCGCGCGCCCCGTCGTGCTCGCACTCGACCTTGAAACCCTCCCGCTGCAGAAATTCCCTCAGGAGCGAACAGAGTTCAATATCGTCATCGATTACGAGAATATGCACCGCTTTGAATTTATCAAAAGCACCGGCCCGAGTCGCACAGGCCGGTGCTCTGCGCGATCTTCATTTGAATTCCCGCCGGCAAACGGGATAGAGTGGCCGCATGGCGTTTGTGCCGGCTGAAGCGCGGTTGAAAGATCCTTACGAGTTCGATGCCGCCGACGTGTCGGCGCCCCCTACAGGCTTACTCCAGTCTCTGAAGCGCATTGGCCCCGGCATGATCCTGGCGGCCTCGATTGTCGGGTCGGGAGAGCTGATTGCCACTACGACGCTCGGCGCCGAGGTCGGATATGTGGCCCTGTGGGTCATCCTCATAAGCTGTTTCATTAAGCCGGCGGTGCAAGCGGAACTCGGCCGGTACACGATCGCCACCGGAAAGACAGGTCTCGGCGGTTTCAATGAAGTCCCCGGGCCGAAATGGCGTGTGAGCTGGGTCGTATGGCTGTGGCTCTGCATGATTGCCATGACCCGCTTCCAGATCGGCGCCATGTTCGGAGGCGTCGCCCAGGTGATGAAACTTATTTTTCCCGCTGTCCCCATCAATGCCTGGGTTGTCGTGTTGCTGGCGATTACGCT
>DASTMK010000236.1:0-18244 GCA_035714225.1 Bryobacteraceae bacterium
TGCCAGAATCTTGAAGCGGGAGACTTGCTGGTGATCCCTGTTTCGGCGAAATCGAATCGTGCGGTAGGCCGGTCTTCCCCGGCACGAAAAGTATCCGCCACACCTAAGAAAAAGGTTGCGCGAACCACACGTCCGACGTCCGGCCTCAAGAAGATCAGCGCCTTGCAGAAATCCAGCACGCGCGTAAGCCGGTAGCTCCGCGGCGCTACGAGCTGCTTATGACGCCCGGCCAGCGTTCAACGATGTTTATTTTTTCTTTCAACTGCTCTTGCCTTCATTTCAAAACGAGTTATTCTAGGTGGTGACCCGCCGGTACAGGAGGCAACGGAAATGTTTGATCGCCTGTTATTCTCGCCCGACGACGACAAAGCGGACGACTACGAAGACGATGAGCAAATCGGGCTCGATTCCGAACTCGAGGAGTATGGTCCCGACGAGGACGAGGACGAGGACGAGGAAGAAGAGGATGACGTAGTAGTCCTAGTCGGCCGCGATGAGGAAGACGAGGATGAGGATGAGGAAGAAGAGGAAAACGTAGCGCGAGCCGATAGTGAAAGTGATGAAGGGGAAAAGGTAGCGGTAGAGGTGCCAATTCCTGTCGTTGAACCTCTAACGCCTCCCGTCGCTGTCAAGCAAGGTGGGGGCGAGAGACGCCGGAGCGTTAAGAAAGCAGCGGTGAAAAAGGCCGCAGGGAAAGCCGCCACCACTAAAAAATCGGCGGCGAAAGCCGGCGCGAAAGCAGTGGCCAAGAAGAGCTCGAAGGCCACTTCTACCGCGAAGAAGAAAGCTGCAGGCAAAGCTTCAACCAGAAAAGCACCTGCAAAGAAAGCGCCTGTAAAGAAGACGGCGGCGAAAAAAGCGGCCGGAAAGAAAGCCCCCGCCAGAAAGGCTCCCGTAAAGAAGGGGGCGGCAAAGAAAGCTCCCGTAAAGAAGGGGGCGGCAAAGAAAGCTCCCGGCAAGAAGACCGCGGCGAAGAAAAAGACTGTAAAGAAGGCACCAGCCCGAAAGAGTGCGGCAAAAGCTGGAGCAGCCAGGAAAAAAGGCGGAGCGAAGAAGGCTGGCCGTCGCCGCTAGCAGGTTTGCCTGGCCGGAGATAGCTTACGGGGCGTGCCGTATTCGCCCCGCAACAAGTTATTTCGACACGGCAGACAAGCAACGGTCATAGAGTTGAAGCAGGGATTCGGCATACTCTTCCGCATTGCCGGCGGGCTTGTTTGCGAATCCCGCTCCGGCGGTTCCTTTTCCGTATCCGGTTGTTACCGAGATGAACTTCATCAACTCGAGTGCGATCTCTTCCTTGCTGCGTGTCGGAGATTCGGATTTATCGCCGGCCATCGATTCAGGCTCCTCCTGTTTGTAGTGAAACCCGTAGTTTAGCATTTCAATCGATTGCCCAATCGCGGCTCAACCGTAAATGCCTGTTAACGCGGTACGGTTTGTACGAAAAATGCGCGGCGGCGCACAGGCGCACCTCCTCGAGGCCGACGACGGTGGATTTTATGTCGTCAAGTTCCGGAATAATCCCCAGCACCGGCGCATTCTGGTGAACGAATGGATTGCATCGGTATTCCTGCGCTATTTGGGAATCTTGACTCCAGAGACCCAAATCGTCTCTCTCTCTTCCGAGTTCCTGCGGGATAATCCCGAGGTCGGTTTGCAGTTCGGGACAAAGACCGTGCCGATTCCTCCCGGCTGGCATTTCGGATCGCGGTACCCCGGGCATCCGGACCGTACCGCGGTCTACGATTTCCTTCCCGACGCTTTGCTGCAAAAAGTGGAAAATTTGGATCACTTTGCAGGCACACTCGTTCTCGACAAGTGGATGGGCAACGCCGATGCGCGGCAATCCATTTTTCTGCGGGTGCAACTGAAAGAATGGAACCTCAACAAAACACACCCCGCCAGGAAAGGCTTCGTTGCCATCATGATCGACCATGGCTATGTTTTCGATGGCCCGCAATGGACCTTCTCCGACTCCCCCCTGCAAGGCTTGTACTTCCGGCCGCTGGTCTACCGTGGAGTACGGTCGGAAGAATCCTTTGAACCCTGGCTCAGCCGCGTCAGCACGTTTCCGGAAGAAGTTATGGACGAAGCGTGGAGGCAGATTCCAAAAGAGTGGCTCGAAGGAGACGAGGATGAGTTGGAACAGCTATTGACGAAACTGCTGAGACGAAGAAAGAATCTGCCGGCTTACCTCCGGGATTCCGCCAAAGCGCGCACACATCCTTTTCCCGATTGGCGCTAAGCCGCTGCCGAGGAGCGCAGATAAGCGATGACGTCACTGGCTACTCGCGCAGCCGTTCCCGGAGCCATGAGAATGCCGTTCCGATAATGGCCGTATGCCAACCAAAGGGGAGTGTCGAGATGCCGGCCAATTTGCGGACCGCCCGCCTCGGTGCGAGGGCGGAATCCGGTCCAAACCTTTGAAGGAACAGCCGGAAGTGGTAGCATACGCCTGGCGCGGGCGGCGATCTGTGCAGCTACAGTCGCGTCCACCGCTGAGTCGAAGCCCACATCTTCCACGGAGCTTCCGGCGATGGTGAAGCCTCCGGAACGCTGCAGGATGTACGTCTCACCGTGCCGGAGAATGGGATCGAGCGAGCCGGGATCGAGGTTATAAGCCAGCAGGTGGCCTTTGCCGGTCCACACCGGGGAACCTCTGCACCCTCAATCGGAATGCTACTGCTCCAGGCACCCGCGGCAAGGACGGCGGCCGGAGCGCGCAAGACACCTTCGTCGGTCCGCACCTCAACTACTCCCGAATCAAACCGGAGACCGAGCACCGGCAGTTGCTGACGCACTTGAACTTCGCGTGAAATGCAGGCGGCGTGAAGCGCTCGAACCAGGTGATGGGGGTCCACCAAAGCGTCCTCCGGATAGAACATCGCCCCGATGACACTATTCAACTCCAATCCAGGCACGAGGGACGACAGCGGCGGGCCGGTTACCGGATCCGTGGGCACTCCCAACAACCTCTGGGTAGCCGCCCGCTCCACCAACCGCGCCCATTCGCTCTCCGAATAGGCGAGTTCCGCCCCACCGCAACGCCTGAACTCGATGGAAGTATCGCTCTCAACCTGCAATTCGTTTACGAAGCTGGTATACAGCCGGAAACTGTCGAGTGCAAACTGGGACCACCCGGTCCTTCGTTTGATCTCGCCTCCCGGCGCCAGCATTCCGGCGGCGGCGGTACTCGCCTGCCCCCCGGCTGCTCCCGAGTCCAGAACGGCAACGGTAATTTTCTCCTGGGCCAGCCGCCAGGCGATCGAAAGTCCGATCACTCCCGCGCCCACAACAATAACATCCGGCATGTGAATTTGATTTCATCGTATCATCCGGTCTTTCACACCCATCGATCCGATACAATTGTCTCCAGATGCACAAGTTCATCCTCCACAACGGCCAAATCCATGAGGCATCTTCGAAACTTCTGTCTCCGGGCCAGGTCGGGGCGCTCTCCGGATGGGGAGTGTTCAGCACGATCCGGATATTCGACGGCGTGTTATTCGCTGTCGAGCGGCATTGGGCGCGCATGAAGAAGGATGCCGAAATCATGCGGGTTCCGTTTCCAGCCGATCCTCGCCAAGTCGAGGATTCGCTATTGGAGCTGGTGGAAGCAAATCACGCATCGAATGCGGCTCTTCGCATCGCGGTTGTGAGGAATCGCGGCGGCATTTGGGAAGGACCGGGTATCAAACGGGACTTCGATGTCGTGGCGTTGACAACAAATGTGAGGAATTGGGGCCAGGGCGTCAAACTCGGCATCGCGGCACAAGCCCGCCATGCCCAGTCGAGGTTCGCCGGAGTGAAGATCCTGTCCTGGGCCGAGAACCTGGTGTTATACGAAGACGCGCATAGCCAGGGTTATGATGAGGTTGTCCTGCTGAACGAACGCGGTGAAGTGAGCGAATGCACGTCCGCGAACATTTTCTGTTCCAACGGAAATCGTGTTTTGACGCCGCCGCTGGTTTCAGGATGCCTGCCCGGTGTCACCCGGGAAGTGCTATTGACCGAGGTTCGTGTGGCAGGCATTTCCATTGAGGAGCGTGTATTAACACCGACGGATCTTGAAGCCGCCGACGAAGTCTTCATCACTTCCACTACCCGCCAACTGCTGCCCGTGCTCTCTATCGAAGGTCTTGCGATCCGGACCAAGGGGCACGCCCGCGAAAAGCTACAGGCTGCCTTCTCGGAGTACGTGGACCGGTATGTCGCCGCCCATCGTGGCGCGGGCACAAAGACTCGTTAGCAGGATGCTGAAACGGAGCCGCGCGCACGAGCAAGCGGTTTTCACCCAAAAGGAAATGGTTCCAAGTGACCCAAGTAGCAGCTTGTTCTCCAGCCTGCATGCTAGGCCTGAACGTGACATTCGGGAACATCGCGCTTTTCTCAGTCGCTCCACGAAAGGTGTTTTAGCATCTCCCGCTTCAATGCTTCTGAGACAACCTCGATCATTTCCCGATAGAAGCTGACTTCTCGAAACGACCTTTCACTCGCCCATTCCGACTATCTCGTTTCCAAAACAGCCGCTATGGGGTCGACGCTCCCGGCCTATTTCTTCGAAGTCCTGCTGAATTCCTGCGCTACCCGTTCGGTCTGAAACTCCTCTCCTCAATGCTTTTGGCATCGGGGAGAATCTATATTCCAAACCCGTTGCAGCACAACGTGAATCCAACAGTCCCGAACCCATCTACAAACTTGAACTCCCCTTCAGGGTTTCCCCTTCCGGATCACAGCCACAAATTCGAGTGAGTCAGAAAACTTGCCGCAGTAGGTTACCCGATCACCCTTTGCTCCCCGCTGGCCGGTAAACTATAAAGTCAGCCACCAACGGATCATCGTTCCAGGCTCGCTGTTTCCTACCCGGCTCGCTGTTCCTCAAACCTCTTGGAACCACCCCTATGATGGGCCCAAATCCGTTTTCAGTCAAATGAAATCTTTGCATTTCGACTGGATTTCAAAAGAATTTATCTGACTTTATTTCAGACGTTTAGCGGGATCGATTAGTGGATTCGTTGTGCATAAAACAGGAGCGGATCAATATGTTTATTGCGGCGCCGGCTTCCGGTTGAGTTTCAGGATCATTCCGGTATCGGTGGCAGCCCAGACGTGATCCGGGCCCGCGGCAGCCAGAATCACCCCGGTTGCCGTCGCCCGGTAGTCCACTTCCATTTCGGACCACTTGGACAAATCGTCACTAGACAGAATCCGGACTCTACCCGGCACGGGCAGGTGCATGAGCGTTCCGGGAGGCTCGATTGCTCCCAGATAGGCCGAGCCGCCGGGAATCCAAACGAGATCGGTGACGGCGCGGTCCTTTTGACGGAATACGCGGTCGCTTTTCCCGGTATGGAGGTCGAGCCGGTATACTTCCGCCGGATATTGAAAGGACCCTTGGAACTGAAACAGCGCCAGCCCGAAGCCATCGCGACGGAGATCAAGGGAAGTAACCGTCCCGAAAAGAGAGGAATTGGAAGCTTGCCAGCTTTTGCCCGCGTCAGCGGTTTGCAGTAGCAGCGTCAAGGTGGGCCATTCCGGACGTTTACCCCTCTCGGGATCGATCCATTCCGGCAATTGGGGCTCATCCCGCCGCTGAGGCCTGCTGGACCCCACGATGATGCCCACCTGCGGCGTCGCAAAATCGATGCACCGGTAGGCGCTGTCCTTCGGGTTGCCTTTGGGGATTTCAGCAGCCGCAACCCCCGTCCACCGCCGGCCACCGTCGTGGGTTTCGAGCACCTGCTTTTTCCCACCTATCGCCCATCCATGCTCCGGAGTAGTGAAAAACACCTCGGCGATGTCCCGTATCCCTTTGAGTTTCTTCCAGTCCCGGCCCGCTTCCTGTGTTTGCCAGATTCCCTTCTCGGTCACCATCCAGCCCAGGGAGTCATTCAGAAAGAAGAGAGAAATGGGGGTCTCTCTGAGACGCTGCATCTCCCAGGTGCGGCCGCCATCCCCGGTCAGGACAACGACTGGCCGCTCGCGCCCCTTCTCGGTCAGCGTCCCAATTGCGATACCTCTCTGCTCCGACGGAAAAACGAGATCCTGGAACACAAGTTGCGAATCCAGCTTGTCGTAGAAATACTGCAGTTCCCACTTCCCTGCGCCTTGGCCGAGGCTGGCAAGCAACAGCGTGAGAAGGATGGACCTCACCGCAATCTCCTGCTTAGGCTTGCCTCTCGGGCGCCGCCGGACCCGAGGAGAGCACCAGTTCGACATGATTCGCCGCCTCAACCGCAGTAGGCTCCATTCTGGCCAGGACCAGTAGACAACCGACCTGTTCACCAACCGTAGTAAGCAACTCCATCTCGCTTCCGCTGTGAGCATGAGGAAGTTTGTGCTGCACGTTGATGACACCCACCACGCGATTGCGAGCAATCACCGGCGCCGATAAAAAAGCCTCGTATGTGTCTTCCGGGAGGTCGCGGAAATACTTAAACCGGGGGTCTTTATAGACTTCTCTGGAAATAGCGAGCAATCTCCGCTCGCGCGCGACCCACCCGGTCAAACCCTCGCTCATCTTCAGCCGAACATTGCCGACCGCAGCCGAATGAGCCGTATTCGAGGCGCAGAGTACCAGTTCGTCGTTGTCGATGAGATAAACCAGACAGGAATCGCACTGTGTGAACTCGACCACCAGGGAAACGATGCCCTGGAGGACTTCCTGCAAGCTCGACTCACGCACCATAAACCGGCTGATCTTCTGGAAAAGACGGAGTTGTTGTTCGGTACGCTCGAGGCGGAATTCCAGATCCTTTGACTTGGGCACGTGCTTATTATCCCAGAAAAGGCTGCATGCCCGGTTTCCACGACTCAAAAGCCTTTCACGCAAGAACTCCCGGCAGTCCGCTATACTGAAGGAGACTGGGAGCTCATGAATGGCCCACCCCCGGCGATCACTGTTTTACCTTCCCCTTACCCTGATTTTGTTCTCCCTTTTGGGAGGCCTGTTTGGTCCGGGTCTCGCGCCCACGGCGGCGGCGACCTCGGACGACGACATTCGTCAGAGTGTTGAAACATTCACCAAGGTTCTTTCCGTGTTGGAGGAAAACACGGCGGAGCCTATAGATACGGACAAGGCGATCTATAACGGCGCCATTTCGAGCATGCTTCGAACACTCGATCCGCACTCCAGCTTCTTCGATCCGAAGCTTTTCCAGGTTCTACAGGAAGAACAACGGGGCCAGTATTTCGGCGTCGGAATGCTGGTAGGCGCTCGTGACGGCGGGGTAGTTGTCGTGTATCCTTTCTCCAATTCGCCGGCATTCCAGGGCGGCATTCATCCCGGAGACATCATTATTGCCGTCGACGGCAAGCCCACTGTGAAGGCGAGCACTTCGGAAGTCGCGGATTTGCTGAAGGGTCCCAGGGGCACCACCGTTCAGGTCACCGTTCGGCGCCGCGGCGCAACCGGGCCGCTACGTTTCACGCTCGTGCGGAACAGTATTCCGCGGGCGACGGTGCAGAACGCCTTCCGCATCCGGCCCAAAATCGGGTATGTCCGTATCGAATCTTTTAACGAGAATACCAGCCGGGAGTTCGAAGAGAGTCTGCGCGAGCTGGACGAATCGACACTGGAAGGCATGGTGCTGGACATGCGGAGTAATCCCGGCGGGTTGCTGCGGGAAGGTGTCGCCATTGCGGACCGTTTTCTCCGCAAAGGGCAGTTGATCGTCTCCCACCGCGGCAGGGCGTCGGCCGAGCGACCCTATGTCGCGAAGCGGGGCAACGACGGCCGCGAATACCCGCTCGTCGTGCTGGTGGACCGCACTTCCGCCTCGGCTGCGGAGATTGTAGCGGGCGCTCTGCAAGACCACGACCGCGCCTGGATTGTAGGCGAACCTACCTTCGGGAAGGGGTTGGTGCAATCGCAGTATCCGCTATCCGCCAATACCGCGCTCCTGCTCACGACCGCAAAGTACTACACGCCGAGCGGACGGCTGATTCAGCGGGATTACTCGAACCGTTCGTTCTTTGAATACTACGCGCATAAAGATCTGACAGAGCGGGATCCGAAAGACATGAAGGCCACCGACAGCGGCCGGCCGGTATACGGGGGCGGTGGAATCACACCCGACGAAGAGTACACGCGTGAAAAGCTGAATGCATTTCAGACCGCGCTGCTGCGTCGGGACGCGTTCGCCAATTACACAGCCCAGTATTTCAGCAGCCGCAAAACAGAGTTGCCTGCCGACTGGACTCCCGGGCGGGAGATCGAGGACGACTTCCACCAGTTCCTGCTGAAGGAGGGCGTTTCGTTTACCGAAGCGGATTTCGCGGCCAATCATGAATGGATCCGGCAGCGCCTGCACGTCGATATGTACCTTACCGCAAAGGGAAAGGATTCCGCGGACAGGCTATCGATCGAGATCGACCAGCAGGTCGCGCAGGCGATCGATTCCATGCCGAAGGCCAAGGCGCTGATCGATGCCGCAAAGGGCATCCTGGCGAAACGCGCGGAATTACAGTAACCTATCCGATACCGCTTGCGCGCGCGGCTCCGTTTACGCTTTTGCTTTTTCCGGTGGAGGTACAGGGCCCCGGCTGAAGAGGGATTTCTCCGGCGCCTGGTACTTCACGTCCAGGTGTGGAGTCTCCATCTTCCGGTGTTCGTAGGACGAATCCATCAGGGTCGCCAGCGCTCCCGTAGTAAGCAACGTCCGCTCGACAGGGTAGGAAGGCTTTCCGGTAAGCACCAGTTCTTCGATGTAGTACGTCAGCGCGCTGAAATGGCTGAACGGCCGGCCGGGTTGCAGCCAGATCTCCGTTGCAAGCGGCTCCTTGCGTTCAGGCAAGTTTGTAGCAAAGACACACTGATCCAGATACCCGTTCAGCATATACACCGCCGCCTCCAATCCATCGCGATACCGGAGCACGAATACAGCAGGGTTCTTCGTGACCTCGCGCATGGGTCCGGCTTTGCGGGTTTCGCTCCGCGCGACAGCCGATTCCAGCAAAGGACCGGCCCAGGCGTTTTCTGAAGTCCACTTCCACACGTCAGGCCCTTCGATCGCATGGACCTGCGATATGCCGGTTTCCCCGCCTTGCCGCCGCTCTACCATGCACTGAAGCGCCTCGAGCGCGTGGAAGCCATAGGCTTCCTTACCGCCATAGAACGCGGCAACGGCATGACGAACAGGGGTTCCCTTCTTCAACTCCACGGGCGGATGCCGCCAAGTCACCGGCAGCGAAGAGCCGGCCATCATCGGAAAGCCGAGTTCGCGCGATTGATCGTACATCCATTTGGCTTTCTTCCATTCCACCGACAGGTGCTTGTCCGTAAATACCGGCACACTGCGGCCGCTCGAGCGGAATACTTCGACGATCTTGCTGAAGAGCTCGTAGCGCGGGTATAACTTCTGGCCTTTTTCGTTCGTTGGATAATTGCCATGCTCGCCGATCAGAACGACGCCGTCCACGGCCAGCTTTCCCGTCCCGAGTGTCAGTGCTTCGGCGATGGTGGGTTTAATGGCGACGGCGTGTTTCGCCGCCATGGCGCGGCTCATATCATTCGCAGGCACCTGGTCCGTGTACATCGAGACCATCTTCACGCGGGGCTGCCGGCGCCTGCCGTCGAAATCGTACCCTTCGAGCAGACGTCCTGCGATCACATCGGCATGCGAATTGTGCCGGTATTCGGTGATGATGGCAGCTACCGTTTTGGGTGCTGTCTGAAAGGCGGCCAGCGGAGCCAGACCGGGCACGGCCAGAAATTCACGGCGTCTGATCATTGCTCGATTTTACACGCTGGATGACGCCGGGGCCGCTCCCTCGCGGTCACGGCTCGGAAACGGAGCCGCGCGCGTCAGCAAGCGGCATCAGATATGTCACTTTACGGCATCAGGTCGCGGAAAGACAGTCCAAAGCGAAAGCCCCACAAGTGCAGCCTGTCGGAGTAGTGGTCGCGGAACTCGACGCGCACAGCCACGCTCGGCTGGAACCAGTAGTTGAACCCGCCGCCGTAGTTCACCATGTTACGGGTTCCGCTCCGGAATGCGAGCGAATATCCGGCGGTTGCAAAGGGGTCCCACTTGTCATCGCGGGACGGCAGGAAATGATAGGTTCCATTGAACGACGCGATGCCTATGACCGAATCGACATAGTCCCTGGGCAGACCCCATGCGCCGGCTTCCAGGCCAAGAGCCACACCCCTCTTAAGGGCGATTTCACCACCGCCGCCCATGTGCAGTGAGAACTGCGTGCGGCCGCCGCTTGTGCCCCCTCCCGGCGCAACGAACCAATAGCCGTGAGAACGCTGCGCCGCAGCGGGAACAGCCATTCCGGTGAGGCACAGAACGGCCGCCGGCATCCATTTCCAATTCATTCAATCTCCCGATGTGGACGCCCGCTTCCGCGCGCGGGTCCGACAAACACAAGACGCAGGCAGCGGCGGGAAAGTCGGAATCCGCTGAAATTCACCAATCGAGCACCGCGCCGTCGGGCGCGCGCGCCGCGAGCGATTGAATCACCTCCTGTTCGAACGGGTGCAGCCGTGCGGCGTTCTCATCCACCTCCACACCCAGCCCGGGCACATCCGATGGCAGCCAATATCCGTCTTTGCTCGTGAGCGAATGGCGCACGACGTCCCAGCGCCACGGCACGTCCGAGAGCATGTCTTCCTGTATCAGAAAATTCGGTGTGCTCAAGGCGAAATGCAGAGCGGCCGCGTTCGCAACAGGGCCCAGGGGATTGTGCGGCGCCACTCCGACGTAATACGTTTCGGCGGCGGCGGCGATCTTCTTCGCTTCCCACAAGCCTCCGCAATGGCAGAGGTCGGGCTGGATGATGTGACAAGCCTGCTTTTCGAACAAGGTCCGGAACTCGAACCGGGTCACCAGTCGCTCTCCCGTGGCAATGGGCACCGGGCTCGAGCGCTTCACCTCCGCCATGGCGTCGACGTTTTCGGGCGGAACCGGCTCCTCGACGAAGAACGGACGGTAGGGCGCCAGCACGCGGCAGAACTCGAGTGCGTTGGCCGGAAAGTGCCTCCCATGGCAGTCCACCATGATGTCGATGTCGTCCCCCAGCGCGCGGCGGAGAGCTTCCATCCGGCTTTCCGCATGACGGTAGAGTGCGGCGCCGTTCAGGCTTTCGGTTGGTGGTGTGAGGAGGACCTTGACCGCCGTGTAGCCGCGCGCGGCCACTTCCAGCGCAAGGTCCACCATGGCGGAAGCGTCCCCGGAATGCTGCGATTCGTAAACGGCCTTCATTTCGCCGCCGCCCAGGTGTGTATACATCCTCACCCGGTCGCGGACCGCCCCTCCGAGCAGGCGATACACAGGCATCCCGGTAATCTTGCCGAGAATGTCCCAAAGCGCCTGCTCGATCCCCGAGATGGCCGACATGCCGATAACACCCGGCCGGAAAAACGACTGCCGGTACATCTTCTGGTAGAGATGCTCAATGCGTGTTGGGTCTTCACCGAGAATCATCGGCGCCAGATCCTCGACGGCGCCCGCCACACTGCGGGTCTTCCATTCGAGCGACGCCTCACCCCATCCCCAGAGGCCGTCCTGGTCCGTCTCCACTTTCACGAACACCCAATTGCGCATCCGGGCATTTACCACAACGGTTTTGACTTGCGTTATCTTCATCAGAGCTCCTCGTGGCCATCGGCCGCGGCTGCTATCATGATGCACTGAACGGGAATTCCGTGGATCGCCTTTCCGAAACCACCTACGACGAAGTTGCGTATCCGACATTTCCGCGGTTTCAGACCCATCCGGCGCACCTTCAAACCATGGCCTTTCTAGGCGGCCTGAAAAGCGCTCCTCCCGGCCGTTGCCGCGTTCTGGAACTGGGTTGCGGCGATGGGGGCAACCTGCTTTCCATGGCGGTGGCCCTTCCGGAGAGCCGGTTTGTGGGAGTGGATCTGGCCGGCACGGCCATTGAACGCGGCAACTCCACGGTGACGGCGCTAGGACTTGCCAACATGCGCCTGATGCAGGCGGACCTGCTGAACATCGGTGCGTCTATTGGAGAGTTCGATTACATCATCGCGCACGGCCTCTACGCGTGGGTCCCCGATCCGGTGCGAGAGAAGCTGCTCGCTATTTGCGCCTCTCAACTGGCGCCGGACGGAATTGCCTTCATCAGTTTCAATTCGTTCCCCGGCTGCCATTTGCGGCTGGCATTGCGCGAGATGCTGTTGTTTCACATACAGCACATCCGGAACCGGCAACAGCGTCTGGCAGAAGCGCGATCTCTTCTAAAAGCGCTGAGCAGCGCGCTGGTGGCAGACCCGCGCGGAGAGGCCATCCGCAAGGAAGTGGAAAGGCTGATCGATCTGGAGGACGGATACCTGTTTCACGACGATCTGGCGGAAGTGTACCGTCCGGTTTACTTCCATGAATTCGCCGCGCACGCGCAGCGGCACGGGTTGCGGTATCTTTGCGATGCGCGGTACTGGCACATGGAGGAATCGCCTCTTACCGATGTCGCGGGCGCACTCTCGGAGACGGCGGGCGAAGATCGTGATTTGCGCGCCCAGTATGTCGATTTTTTCAAAGTGCGTCCATTCCGGGAGGCGCTCCTGTGCAAAGGTGATCGGACGCCCGATTTCCGTGCGCTGTCCGGGCGGTTCCAGAATCTCTTTGTTGCCTCGTCTTCGGCGCCCGTAGGCGAGCCCGATGCAGAAGGCGGCCTGCGCTTTCAGATCGCCGAAGGCCGAAGCCTGTCCACCAACCACCCGATCGCCAAAGCGGCACTGGCCTACCTCGGCCGGGTTTGGCCGCGATGGGCGCGGTTCCCGGATCTGCTGGATGAAATCCTCGCTCCGGATGTGGATGAAGATGCGAGACGGTCGTCCGGGGAAGCTCTATCGGAGATGCTTCTGCGTCTCTCGGCAGTGCGCTTTGTGCAAGCCCTGACGACGCCACCCCGGCTCGCTTCGCAGCTTTCGGAGCGTCCGGTTGCGAGCCCCCTGGTGCGATATCAGCTTTCGACCGGCAGCGCCAAAGTCTCCAGCCTGCGCCACACCACGGTGGAGTTGAGCGATCCGCTGTCACGGCATACGGTGCGGCTGCTCGATGGAACACACAATCGCGCGGAATTGCTGGAGGAACTCGTCGCACTCGTCAAACTGGGCGTCGCGAAACTGGAAATCAACAAGGAGCAGATCACCGATCCGGCGCGCGTGCCGGATCTTCTCGCGCGGAGCCTCGAGGGGAATCTCGAGAAGCTGATGCGGCTCGGTCTGCTTTCCGCCTGAGCAGAAGAGCGACCGCGCCCCCGTCCGCTAGCCGAGCACCTGCGAAATTTCGTCGTGCCCCATTTTTCGCGCCCAGGAGCGCGGGCGTGCCCATGCTTCGGCGTCTTTCTCCTCCGGGTCAGCTCCGTGCTCCAGCAGCAGCCTCACAAGCTGGACCCACCCCCAACGGCATGCCCAACCGAGGGGAGTGCTGTTCAGGATGTCGTCGCGCCGGTCCAGGCGCGCGCCGGCCTCCAGCGCCGCACGGCCAAACGCCGCGACTTCGTCTTCGGCGACCCAATCGTCCATCGCCGCAATCTCATGCAGGATGGTCCGCCCGAAGCCACCGGTGACGTTGACATCGCACACATTCAGAAGGAGACGGAAACACTCCAGATAACCTTCGCGGCCGAAATCCTTGTTGCCCGCGTAGAGCCATGGAATGTGGTGCCAGAAAGTCAACGGCGCCGCCAGCATGCCGAACCAGCGCGCATCATCGCGGGTCCAGTCGATGCGCTCCAGCACCATACGAACGATCTCGCTGGCGCCCGAGCCCGCGCCGTGGCGGAGCAACTCTTCCGCAAGCGGCTTGCCGGATGGCCTGCCGCTATGTGGCAAGACGCCGCGCTCATCGTCGAGCAGCATCTGCCGGACAAGGCCGGTCTCCCGATAGATGGCAGCGATATCGGCCGTCACAATACCCCCACGCTCGCGCAGCAACTCTGCCATTTGCCACTGTTTGTGGCTATACGCGCTGTACACAGCCGACCCGCTGGAGTCGACATGTACGTTCGGGTCCGCGCCACGATTGAGCAGCAACGTCGCCATATCATGCCGTCCCAACGCCGCGGAATGCCACAACGGATAACCTTGCGAATACGCGACCCAGTCTCCTTCGCCGTAGGAGACGCGCTCATCCGGATCAAAGCCGCAGTCGAGCAGAAACTCGAGCACGTCGATATGGTTGTTCCGCACGGCGACCGTGAGCAGGCCGCCGTCGTGCCAGCGAACGTGACTCGTGAGCTTCCCTTCCGCATGACGGGTGCGCAGCCACTCGAAATCACCGTTCGCCACAGCCGTACGGGCGGCCTCGCCTGCGGGCTCCGGTGTTGGAGCCGTCGCCTGATCGGGTGCGGGTTTAGCTCTGCGTTCCTCTTCCTCCTCGATGATCGCGACGATCTCGTCGTAATCCCGCTCCCGGGCCAAGATCCACGCCGACGTGGCATCGCGATGCGGATGGATGCCCGCCCGTGCGTTGGCGCCTTTCTGCATGAGCAATCGCGTAATTTCCGGGTGCCGGTGCATTACGGCGTAGTGGATCGCGCGGTGTTCGTCGCCGTAGGAAACCGTCATGTTGGCAAGCTCGGGCCGGGTCTTCAGCATCGTTCGTACACGCCCGGCATGGCCGGCGCGCACGGCTTCCACGAATCGACGGATCGTTACGCCGTCAACGTAAGCCTTCAGCTTCGGCCAGCTATCGAATCCATAGCTTCGCGCGAGAACCAGTTGCGCATCGTGTAAAGCGAAGACCGCCGCTTGTGCACCGTCGTAATGTGCGTTGACCTCGCCGGCGGCCGCTGGGTCGCCTGCCTTGAAGGCCCTGAGCAATTGCTTCGCTTGTCGTTTGAGTTGTTCGAGGTCCGGATGCTCGCGCATCCGGCGAGTGGGTAGCTTCTGTTTCACATGAGCTCCTTTCCACAACGCCCGGTGTCCGCTAGCTCGGGCGGAAAAGAGTTCACTCAACCAAGTGGTTGCAAGCCAAAATCCAGGCGGGACGCAGTCCCTTTCCGCGGACACGGAGGCGTCCTGAGCACGCCACAACCAAAATAACACCGATGCGAAGACTCCCGTTATCGAAGAAGGTGGGGGTCAGGGTTTCAGCTTGTAGAGCGAGATGGGATAGCGCACGTTGTGGCTTGGGTCGTCGCGATCGTAGATCACGGTGAGCGTGTTTCCGATGGACGGCAGTTGCTTCCTGCTCCCCACGCTATACCGGCCTTGCGCGCGCGCCCCGCTCAAGGTCGCAAATTCGTAATGAGCTTTGTTGGATTCCCCGTACTGGGAGGGGCGCCTACTATGGCGAGTCACGATGGCGAGCGCCGGGCGTCCTGTTTCGAGCAGCCGGCGCCGGTAACGCAGCACACGCACCAGCAGCAGGGCCGCCAGGCCAAGCGATGCCCCGATCGCCGGACCTGCCCAATTGGGTAGCGTACGGGCTCGCTCGAACCCGGGCAGGTGGTTGATCCGCGGGTCCGACGCCACGTAGCGGACCGGAAGAGTAGCACCCTGAAAGAGCTTTCCCCACACGCGGCACGGCACACGGGCGGTTCGCGAGTACTCACGGCCGCCGGTCTCGAACAGAAAGGTTGCGCGACAGTTGTTGTCTCCGCGGTTCCGCGACAGGCGCGTGACCCGGGCCTCTGTATCGGATCCCTCCCGCGCCAGCCGGAGGGTGCGGGCGGCATTCTGTTCCGCTTTTGCGAAGAGAGCAACCCCGGCCGCAGGTCCTCCCAGCCCCAGCACCAGCACCACCAGCCACAACGTGATCCCGTTTCCGGTCAACTGCACTTCGCGCGGGGATCCCCGCAGCAACTCGAGCGGCGCCTCCCAGTTCTCCTGCAACCGCCGCAGCTCTTTCAAATCGATCATGGCGTCTCCGTACGCGGTTCGGGCGCCTGCCCGCCCTGCGATTCCTCCACCGGCTGCGGCAAGCGCCCAGCATCGCGCAGTGCCCGGCGCAGCAGAAACTCGATTTGCGCGTTCACGCTGCGCAACTCTGCGTCAGCCCAGCGTTGCAACGCGTCGTGCGTAGCCGGATCGAGCCTCACGAGAAATGCCTTGCGCTGCGCCATACGAGCGACCGCCGTCCTCCTACTGATAGAGCGTACCCGCGTTGACCACCGGCTGGGCATACTGGTCGCTGCACAGTACGACAAGCAGGTTGCTCACCATGGCGGCCTTACGTTCTTCGTCCAGCATGACCACCTGTTTCGCGTTCAGAGCTTCCAGGGCCATCTCCACCATTCCCACGGCGCCTTCCACGATCTTCTGCCGGGCCGCTACGACGGCGCTCGCCTGCTGCCGGCGCAGCATGGCGTTGGCGATCTCCGGCGCGTAGGCAAGATGGCTGAGGCGCGCCTCAATCACCTCGATGCCGGCTTTCGAAAGGCGATCCTGCACTTCGTGCTTCAGCCGCTCGTTGATTTCGCCCGCGGACATGCGCAACGAAAGCTGACCGGCGTCATGCGCGTCGTAGCAGTAGGAGGTAGCCAGGTTGCGCACCGCCGCCTCGCTCTGTACGTGCACGAAATTTTCGTAATCATCGACATTGAACACGGCTTCGGCGGTGTCGACGACCCGCCACACCACCACCGCCGCAATCTCGATCGGGTTGCCGTCATGGTCGTTTACCTTCAGCTTGCCGCTCTCGAAATTGCGGATCCGGAGTGAGACCTTCCGGCGAACCGTCAGCGGATTCACCCAGCGGAAGCCGGACTCCTTGACGCTGCCCAGGTACCGCCCGAAGAGCACTACGACCCTTGCCTCGTTAGGATTGACCACCGTCAGACCGGCGTAGCAGGAACCCGCCACGGCGATGACCAGCACCCAGATCCACTGGGCGTTGCCCATGCGCACCAACGCAACGGTGGAGCCTATGATTACTGCGGTGAGCAGGAAGACCATCAGCCAGCCGGAAACGCCGCGGATGATCTTTTCGGGAAACATATACTTTTCCTCCTTAAAATCAGAATGATATCACTTAGGTATCAAAATGCAAGTAAAATCAAAATCTCAGAGGTAAGGGCGTGTGGGGAAAACAGTTTGCAGTGGTCCCGGGCTGTATACCGGCATCGCCGGATGGCTTACTCGTATCTCAGGGCTTGAACTGGATCGACAGCGGTCGCGCGGCGTGCGGGAATCCACGCCGCGAGCGCCGTCACGGCAACGAAGCCCGCCGAGGCGATCGCGATCGTGACCGGGTCCGCCGGCTTCAAGCCAAATAGCAGGCTTTCTACATACCGGGCTAAGACCAATGCGGCGGCACAACCTATCGCCATCCCGATCAGCACCAGTGCGATGCTCTGCTTCATGACCAGCCAGAGGACGCTTCCACGGGAAGCCCCCAACGCAACGCGTACGCCGATTTCGCTCGTGCGGCGGGCCACCGCATAAGAGAGGATTCCGTACAGTCCAATCGCGGCCAGTCCCAGCGCAACCACCCCGAAGAAAGCACTCAAAAGCGCCAACAGGCGCTCGTAAGTCAGGGTGCTATCGATTTCGTCAGCGAGTGTCCGCATCGTCACCGGAATGCCGGGATCGAACGAGTGAACTGCCTGGCGCACCGCCGCCGAGATCGCGGATGGGGATCCAGTGGCGCGCACGAGCATCTGAAGAGCATCGCGAGCACCCGGGTCCTGGGCCAGCGGGAAGTACGCCGCGTACGGGACGGGAGAACGCAAGTCGCGGAACGAGGCGTCCGCCACCACGCCAACGATTTCCATGCGCGGAAGTTTATAGTTGGGTGGAAGTGCAATGTACCGGCCAAGCGCGTCTCCTTTGGGAAAGAACCTGCGTGCAAAGCTTTCGTTAACGATCGCCACGGGAGGCGACGAGGGCGTGTCACGAAGCGTAAACTCCCTGCCTCGCAGAACACGAATGCCCATGGTCCTGAAATAATCCGGCGAGACACGGTCAAAGAACGTCTTCATGTCTTCGCCCGGCGCCGGTGTATAGCCTTCCACCTCGATCGGGTCCCACCAGCAGCAGCCTCGAATCGGCGTGGATTCGGAAGAACTGACGGACTCGATGCCCGGAACGAGAGCCAGGCGGGCCGTGAGGTCGCGATAGAAACGCTTGGCGGCCTCTTCCTTGAGGCCGGCGCGAACAGGCTGCACTTCGGCCACCAGCACGCGCCCATACCGGCTCGAATTCCGCCGTCGCCTGTTGCCGCGGCAAACCCCCGCGAAGCCGGCCCATCAAAGGAAGCCATGACGCGTTGCGCCGTAACAGTATTTCGCTGCCGGGTGCGAGCAGCCGTTCGGCGGATAACGGTAT
>DASTMK010000237.1:0-9695 GCA_035714225.1 Bryobacteraceae bacterium
GACAAGGTCCCGTTGGGAAATCTCGCGCGGCAGTCACTCGAAGAGATCTGGCAGGGAGAAGCCTACCAGCGGTTTCGGAAACGGTATCACCAGGCTGCGGTTCCGGAATGCCGCTCGTGCCCGTGGAAAATGGCTTACCGCCCGTCTCCTGTGCAGAGTGAGATCCTCGGCGCGCGCGGGCGCAGCGCGCAACTGCTTCAGGGATGGCACGAGCCTTCGGACGAAACCCATATCTGGAGCAGCCAGCGAGCGAAGGCGATCCTGGCGCCCCAAGTGACATCAGGGGTTCTGCACGTATCCGGCATGCTGCCGCCGGATACGAAAAACGGCGCCAACACGCTGGTCATTCGCTGCAACGAAAGGGAAATCGGAACGGTCGTGAACCCGGGGCAAGGCGTGCTGTCTTTCCAGCAGGACTTTCCCGTTCAGGACCGCCGGGCGGAGGTTTGGCTACTTGAGTTTCTTACCCGCGGCGTGTATCGTCCAAGCTGGAACGGCTCAGGTACGGATCAGCGCGATCTGGGATTTGCACTAACGACGCTTGCCTCCAGACCGTCTGTAGATCCTCGCCATGTGGAGCGCCACAGGAAACAACTCCGCCCCTTGGTTCGCTGGATCCGGGCCGTTGACCTGCTGGGTGCTCTCATCGGCCGGTGCGTACGGCGGAGAAAACCGATTGCAATTCCTGCGACGTTGTCTCCGGGACTCTCCATCCTGATTCCGGAGTGGGACAACGCCGGGGAATTATCGGAATGTCTCGAAGGCGTGCAGCGCGCCCTGAAGCATTGGACGGAGCCGGTTGAGGTGATGGTCGTTGTGAACGGTTCTCCACGCTCCAGCTACCGTTCTCTTCAGGCTTCTCATCCCACGGTCGCATGGCAGTTTCACGATCGTCCTTTAGGCTTTTCAGGCGCGATCCACGCTGGACTAAAGGCTGCGCGATTCGAGTGGGTGTACTTATTGAACAGCGACGTTGTACTCGATCCCTATGCTCTGAAAGTCGCAGGTGGTTGCCGGGATTCCTCGCTGTTCGCGATCGCCTCGCAGGTGGTATTGAAAGATGCCACCCGTTTCCGGGATGAAACGAACTGGACGACGCTGTTTTTGGAGGACGGCCTTGTAACGATTCATGACCTGATCCCCCGATCCGAGGTGCCGGTCGAAGGCTTCTACGCTGGTGGAGGCGCCGCGCTGTTCCAGACGCGACTGCTCCGCTCCTTCCTGGACGCCACTGTTTATGCGCCGTTCTATTGGGAGGATGTGGAATGGGGCTGGCGCGCGCGGAAGTCCGGCTATCGGGTGTTGTTCTGTCCGGCTTCGATAGCGCATCACACCCGCCGGTCCACGATTGAGCGCCATTATTCACCCGCGGAGGTCGAGTCCGTGCTACAGCGGAACCGGCTCATGTTCCAGCTTCGCAATCTCTCGGGAGCAGGTTCGGTAAGGCGTGCCGTTGAGGAGATCGCGCGATCTCCCCACTCGATGGTGGACTATTTTGGCCGTCCCTGGACACTTTGGAACATTGCGCTGGGGCGCCTGTGGAATCGTGCGGCGGCAATTGGCGACGAGGAAATTCTGAACCCTTGGAAAGCGTGCCCGCACCCCGGCAGCCGGCCGCGCGCGGAAACCGCTATCCTGAGTGCTTCATGCAGGCAGTCGCTCTGACCATCGCCGGTTCCGATCCCAGCGGCGGTGCGGGAATTCAGGCGGATCTCAAGACCTTCCATCAGTTCGGCGTCTACGGCGAGGCCGTTATCACGCTGCTGACCGTGCAGAATACGCTACGGGTGAGCAGAGTGGAAACCGTCGCTCCCGATCTCGTCCGGCAACAGATTGAGGCGGTGCTCCAGGACATCCCGCCGGGGGCCGCCAAGACCGGCGCGCTGGGAAACCGCGACATCGTGGAGGCCGTTGCCGCCCTCGCGGCAGACTTCGACTTTCCCCTTGTCGTCGATCCGGTGATGATCAGCAAGCATGGAGCGCGGCTGATGGGAGAGGATGCCCGCGATTCGATCGAGAGGCTCTTGCTGCCCGTGTCTTTTCTGATTACGCCCAATCTGCCGGAAGCAGCGGTACTCTCGGGCATCGCCGTGGAGAACGTCGACGACATGAGGGAAGCAGCGCGGCGGCTTTGCGGAAAAGGCGCGCGCTCCGTCCTGGTGAAGGGCGGCCACCTGGCGGAATCCGCAATGGACATACTTCTTCATGAGGGCGCATGGTACGAATTTCCCGCGCCACGGATCGAAACGCCCAACACTCACGGCACGGGCTGTACCTACTCCGCCGCCATTACCGCCGGACTCGCCTCCGGCCGGAAACTGCCCGATGCCGTAGCGCGGGCCAAGCGATACATCGCCGCGGCGATACAGAACAGTCCCGGCCTTGGCCATGGGACCGGCCCGGTTCAGCACCAGGCCAGCCCGGACTGAGCGCGGGTGTAGTAGAGTGACCAAAGTACGAAAAGGAGGCACTTGTGAAATTCCTGGTTGCGACCATTGGAATGCTAGCCGCCGTGTTGACGGCATACGGAAAAATACCGGAGCAGGATAGCCGGAACACCGATATTCCGCACACCGACACGCATTTCCGCGCGCGCAGCTACACGTCGCTCGAGGAGTGGCAGCAGCGGGCGCCCCAGTTGCGGAAACAGGTGCTCTCCGCCGCCGGTCTGCTTCCCTTGCCGGAGCGCAACCCCCTGCGATACGAGATCTTCGGACGCATCGAGAACAAGGACTACTCGATTGAGAAGGTTTTCATCGAGACGATGCCGGGCTACTATCTCGCGGGCAACCTCTTCCGCCCGCTCGGCCGCACGGGAAAATTTCCGGGCATCCTCGCGCCTCACGGCCATGCGACCTACGGGCGGCTGGAGAATGGGCCTCTCTTTTCGGTACCGGCGAGGGGCATTAACAAGGCACGGCAGGGCTACGTCGTCTTCGCCTACGATATGGTGGGCTACAACGACACGATTCAAACTCCGCACGTGTTTGGCGGCGAGCGCGAACAGCTATGGTCGTTCGGTCCCCTGGGTCTTCAAACGTGGAACTCCATCCGCGCGCTCGATTTTCTTCAGGCGCTGCCGGACGTGAACCCGAACGAGATTGGAGTGACGGGCGAATCCGGCGGCGGCACACAGACATTTCTTGTTTGCGCCGTGGACGACCGGATCAAATACTCCGCCCCAGTGAACATGGTTTCCCTGATCATGCAGGGCGGCTCACCGTGCGAGAACGCGCCCAACCTGCGCGTCGCTACCAACAACGTGGAGATCGCCTCCCTGATGGCCCCGAAACCGATGTTGATGGTATCGGCCACCGGCGACTGGACGAAGAACACTCCCACCGAAGAGTATCCGGCGGTGAAGGCGATCTACAGCCTGTACGGCAAGCCCGAGAACGTGGACACGATACAGATTGACGCCCCGCATAACTACAACAAGCCGAGCCGCGAGGCGGTCTACCGGTTCTTCGCCAAACACATCCTGCACGACCCGAACTGGGCCTCCTACTCGGAAAGAAATATCCGTACCGAGAAGTTGCAGGACCTGATGGTTTTTCACGCCAGGCCGCTGCCCGACAACGCCCTGAAATATGATCAGATCGCCGCGCAGTGGATCGAACGCGCACAGAGGCAGAACGCTTCGATCACCGGCCGGTCCGCGATGCGCGAGCGCCTGATGTATTCGCTGATGGCGGAGCAGCCCCAAGCGGTAGAGCACGAGATTTCCGGCGAACGCATCCTTCTTGGCCGTCAGGGAAAGGGCGACCGGGTGCCGGGCATCTGGATTCCAGGCGGCAAACAGGCGCTTCTGGTTGTGCACCCGGAGGGTGCCGCCGCGGCCCGCAATAGCAAGCAGGCGAGCGACGCCATCTCGAAAAAGCAGTCGGTCCTTCTGATCGACGCGTTCCAAACCGGAAGTGCCGCCGCTCCCCGGGACCGTTCGAAGCGTTACTTTCTCACTTTCAATAAGAGCGACGACGCCAACCGGGTTCAGGATATCCTGACCGCGCTGGCATTCCTGAAGGACCAGGGCGCTTCCGGGATCCGTCTGGCAGGGGTCGGGAAAGCCGCCATCTGGGCCACGTTTGCAGCCGCGCTCTCGGATGCAGCCGTCACCCTCGACGCCGATCTTGGTTCGTTCCAGGGCAGCGACGAAGACTTTATCAAAGATTTTTTCGTACCTGGAATTCAGCGGGCGGGTGGATTGAAGGCGGCATTGGCTCTCGCGGGGTCAAGCCGGTAGGTGTGCGGACAGGGCGCGGCTGATTATTCAAACGACGAACGCGTCGTGATGACGCTGGACGCGGGCGGTACGAATTTCGTTTTTTCCGCCATGCGATCGAATCGCCCCGTCACTGAGCCGTTCGCGCTGCCGTCATACGGCGGCGACCTCGAACAGTCGCTCAATACCATCCTCGAGGGGTTTGACCGGGTGCGCGAACAAGCGCCGTCTCCTCCCGTCGCCATCAGTTTCGCATTCCCCGGTCCGGCGGACTACGAAAACGGCATCATCGCAGGTCCACGAAATCTGCCCGCATACCGGAATGTCGCGCTCGGCCCGATGCTGGAAGACACGTTCGGTTTGCCGGTTTTCCTCAATAACGACGGCGACCTGTTCACCTATGGCGAGTCCATGGCCGGTTTGTTGCCTTTTGTAAACCGGATGCTCGAACATGCCGGGAGCCCGAAACGTTTCCACAACCTGCTGGGCGTTACGATCGGCACCGGATTGGGCGGTGGCATTGTGCGCGACGGCGAGCTTTTTAAGGGCGACAATTCGATTGCCGGTGAGATGTGGCTCTTGCGGAGTAAGGCGGACCCCTCCAGGAATGCCGAAGAGCATGTGTCCATCCGTGCCGTGCGCCGCGCCTATGCGCAACTTGCACACATCGGTTTGTCTGAAGCGCCGGAGCCGAAAGAGATTTGCGATATTGCCGAAGGCCGCAGGGAAGGAGACCGCGCCGCCGCGGTGGAGGCGTTCCGGCGCCTGGGAGAGGCCGCGGGCGATGCGGTCGCGCAAGCGGTGACGCTGGTGGATGGACTGGTTGTGATTGGAGGCGGCGTGTCGGGCGCGCATCCCTTGTTTCTTCCGGCTCTGGTGGACGAGATGAATGCCACCTTTCTGACGCCGGACGGCACCCGGTTTCGCAGGCTGGTCCAGAGGACTTTCAACCTCGAAGACTCCGCTCAGTTGAAGCAGTTTATTCAGGGGGAGCCCCAAGAGCTATGCGTCCCCGGCGGAACGCGCCGGGTGCGATTCGACGCACAACAGCGGACGGGCGCCGGCATTTCCCGGCTGGGAACCAGCCAGGCCATCGCCATCGGCGCTTATGCCTTCGCGCTGAAACAACTCGACAGTGGCGGCTGAGTCGCGATCGATCCAATCCGCCAGTTCCAACGGCTCGCCAAACTCCCGAAATGCGGCGTCGATCGGCTCCTGGTTGCCCCATACGACGTCCTGATACTCGCCGCGCTCCGCCGCCGGCTGAATCCCGGCGCAAAAGAGCCTACGGTCCCGTTCCACATAGAACCCATAGGTGCGGCATGCAACGGGCCGTTGATCGTAAATAAGGCAGCTTCCGTCCTGCAAATCGAGCAGCGGGCAGACGACAGGAGGAGCCGCGCCACGCGTAAGGTGGATACGCGTCCGAATCCCGCTCCGTCTGTCTTCGTCGAGTACGGCTAGCCCCTGCCGCAGCAGAAGCCACTCGGCTTCGGTCAACTTTGGCGCCGAAGCCAGACGCCTGCAGCAAAGATCGCATCCCTTGCGGCAAGGCCATCCGCCGGCACGGGATGCAATGCCGCAAACACGCGCCTCGATTCGCCCATGCAAGATCCGTAGCTCCGCAGATGCTCCCAAATCCGGAGTTTACACCGGAAAGACAAAGCTATAGAATCTATTCAACAACGTAACGGATTACCTCTTTTGAGGTAAGGGTGAGTAACAAGTGAAGAGAGAATTGGAACCGGTGCGCCTGCGCGCACGGGATACCGGCTTGTGCAAACGAGCGCTGATAACCGGAGGTATGGGCTTTATCGGCAGCAACCTTGCTCTGCGGCTGGTGGAACTCGGTGTTGACGTGACTGTCGTCGATTCCCGTGTGGTCGATTGTGGGAGCAATCCCTGGAATCTGAGCGGTGCGGCTCGCGAGATACGGGTGATCGAGCGGGACATCTCAGAAGCCGCCGGCTTGCAGCGCGAGATCAGCGAGAGCGACGTCATTTTCAACCTCGCCAGCGAGATCAGCCACATTCACAGCATGCAGTATCCTCAGCGGGACTGTGCGCTGAATGCAGTAGCTCAGTTGCGCTTCGTCCAGGCATGCGAACGCTTCAATCCCGGCGTCCGCATCGTGTACGCCAGCACCCGGCAGATTTACGGAATCCCGCACTATCTCCCGGTCGACGAGGGTCATCCGGTACATCCGGTCGATTACAACGGAGTGCACAAGTACGCGGCGATGATGTACCACCTGATAGCGGCGCGCCGCGGCCGGTTGGACGCAGTCGTTCTGTGCCTCAGCAACGTGTATGGCCCCCGTATGGCGATCAATATTCCATGCCAGGGCGTTCTCGGAAATTTTGTGCGCCGTCTAATGCAGGGCACGCGCCTGGAAGTGTTCGGCAACGGCCGTCAATTGCGGGATCCTGTCTATGTCGATGATGTAGTCGATGCATTCTTGCGGGCAGCGGGGGTGCGGCGTCCGCGTTCCCGCACCTACAACTTGGGAGGGCCCGATGCACTCGCCCTGCGGAAGATCGCACAGATTGCCAGCAGCGCGGCCGGTGTCGCAGCTCCCGTCGTTCATCCTTTCCCGAAAGAACGTAAATCCTTCGATATCGGCAGCTACTATACCGATTCGAGCCTCATTCTGCGGGAGCTTGGCTGGAAACCCCGAGTGAAGTTTGAGGAAGGAATAGCGCGCACACTCGAGTACTACCGCAAAGAGCTGTCCCACTATTTGGAGCCGGACGGCGAACACACCGGCTGCAAACTGACGGAACAAAAATCCGCCCGGGGGATGGTAGCCGCGGCTCTATGATGAACCGGGCGGAGTTTGCAAACATCGCCCGTGCCGAGCGGCAGTCCTGGTGGTATGCCGGAATGCGGGAGATTCTGTTGCGTACGCTCGATCCCTGGCTCGCGGGCCGGCACATCGAACGGGTGCTCGAGGCCGGCTGCGGCACGGGCTACTTCGCGCATACGATGCAGACGGAGCGGAAATGGCCGATTCACCCGGTCGATCTTGACGCCGAGGCCGTGCGGCGCGCCCGGACCATGGGCCTTGAACGCGTGACGCAGGCCGATGTGGCAGCGCTGCCTTTTCGCGATTCCGCTTTCGACCTTGTCCTCTCTCTCGACGTTCTCGTGCACTTCGCACGCGGGGAGGAGTACAGGCCGCTGTCTGAATTGAAGAGAGTGCTTGCGCCAGGAGGGCTATTGGCCCTGCGCGTTGCCGCGCTCGATGTGCTGCGAAGCCGGCATTCGCAATTTGTTTGGGAGCGCCAGCGTTTCACCCGCTCCAGGCTTCTCAAAGCGGTGCGACGGTGCGGCATACGGGTGTTGCGTTGCACCTACGCGAACAGTTTGTTGATGCCCGTCGCTCTCACCAAATTCCGCCTGTGGGAGCCGATCCTGCGCAAGCCGCCTTCGAGCGGCGTCGCACCCGTTTCCGTTTGGCTGGACCGGCTTCTGCGTGTTCCGCTGGCCCTGGAAGCAAAGTGGCTTGGCAGCGGGATCGACCTGCCCCTGGGACAATCGTTGCTGCTTATCGGAGAGAAGATGCCGTGACAGAAGCCGGCATCGGGTCTTTGACCGTGTTCTTTCCCGCCTACAACGATGCTCCCTCGCTTCCGCAGCTACTGCAAAGAACCTTCGCGGTGCTCCGGGAGCACGCGACCGACTACGAAGCGATCGTGGTGAACGACGGCAGCCGCGACAACACCGAAGCGGTGCTTCGGGAGTTACAAGCCTGCTATGCTCCGCGGCTTCGCGTGATTACACATCCGCACAACCGGGGCTATGGCGGAGCGCTGAGAAGCGGCTTCGCCGCCGCCACCAAGGAGTTCGTCTTCTACACAGACGGAGATGGCCAGTACGATCCAACAGAGCTGCCGCGCCTTCTCGAACGGATGAAACCAGGCATCGGTCTCGTGAACGGCTACAAGCTCGAGCGGCACGATCCGCTGCACCGCATCTGGATCGGGCGCGTGTACAACCGGCTGGCGCGTGCTCTGTTCCGGATTCGCATTTCCGACATCGATTGCGATTTCCGGCTGATCCGCCGGTCCCTGCTCGAAGGCATGACACTCACCTCCACGAGTGGAACCATCTGCGTCGAACTGGTACGGAAGATCGAGCTCAGCGGCTGCGGTGTCGTCGAAGTGGGTGTCCATCACTACCCGCGGCTGCACGGGCGCTCGCAGTTCTTCCGCACACGCTCCCTGCTTACAACCTTCGGCCAACTGCTCCGGCTATGGATACGGCTGGTAGCGGTTCCCGCCGTCTTCGGGAAGGACCGGCTCCGCTCGTGACAGTACCCATGGTTAATCTGCGGCCCCTGCTCGAAGAGACACGTCCCCAGTGGACGGCAAACCTCTCTCGTCTTTTCGAGCGTATGCAGTTCATTCTGGGCGAAGAGGTCGCCTGCTTCGAGCAGGAGCTGGCCCGCAGCTTCGGCTCCAGGTTTGCGGTCGCGACCGGCACGGGAACGGCAGCCATCGAGTTGTCGCTGAGGGCGGCGGAAATTGAGGGCCGTGAAGTTCTCCTGCCGGCGCTCACCTCCCTGTTCACGGCACAGGCGGTGCTGGCGGTCCGTTGCATACCGCGGTTCGCCGACATCCATCCCGGCACGCTTCTGCTGGATGTTGCCGACGTGGAGCGCCGCATCACGCCGGCTACGGCAGCGATTATCCCGGTGCATCTTTATGGACAGCCCTGCCCGATGCGAGCGCTCCGCCAGATTGCTCGAAGGGCCGGCCTGACGCTGGTTCAGGATGGCTGCCAGGCGCACGGGGCGCGGCACGAAGGGGTTGCACTGACCCGCTTCTCGTCCTGCGTCGCTTACAGTTTCTACCCGACGAAGAACCTGGGATGCCTGGGGGACGGAGGCGCCGTGCTGACGGACCGCTCCTCTGTAGCAGAACGCCTGCGATTACTGCGCGACGGGGGCCGCCGGAATGGACAGGTAAGCCGTCTGCCCGCCATCAATTCGCGTTTGGATGAAATGCAGGCCTGCTATCTGCGTGCGTTCCTGCCGCGGCTGGCGGAATGGAATCTGGAGCGTGCGAGGATTGCATCGCTCTACGACGAGGCGCTCTCGGATTGCCCCGGCATCGAGAGCGTGCGGCGAAGCACGGACTCCGTGAATCACCTTTACGTAATCCGCGCCCGCCGGCGCGACCGGCTTCGCGTTCACCTGGCCGCCCGGGGCATTTCTACCGCCGTGCATTACCCGGTACCGCTGCATCTTCAGCCGGCGTTCCGCGAATTTGGCCCTGCCCGGGGCCAACTTCCCAATGCGGAAAAAGCGTGCCGGGAGATTGTATCTCTCCCGGTTTGGCCGAAAATGCCGGAGGATGCCGTCCTCCGCGTGGCGGATAACGTTCGTGAGTTCTACAAAAAATGATCGTGGCTGACAGAATTGGCGAATTGACGGCGCCCTTCAGCGGGCGCCGGTTGCCGGCGGCAAAGC
>DASTMK010000238.1:0-2654 GCA_035714225.1 Bryobacteraceae bacterium
GTTCGAAACCACGCCGTTGACGCGCCACTGGCCGGGTGAATGAGGGTCTACCAGCGCCCGCATCCGGGCCGCTTCCGGAGTCACGTTCTGGCACCACACCTGGCCCCAACTGATGAAGAAACGCTGTGCGGGAGTGAAACCATCGATTTTTTGCCCGGCCCGCCCTTCGAGCGCATCCATCAGGGCCATATAGGCGATGCGGAGTCCTCCGTTGTCGGCGGTGTTTTCTCCCAGAGTAAGCTTCCCGTTCAGCTTCACTTCCGGCGTCGCGGGGTACTGCGCATATTGATCCACAAAGCACGCCGCGCGTTTTTCGAATGCCTGCGCGTCCTGCTCCGTCCACCAGTCGTTCAGGTTGCCCTTGGCATCGAACTTACGCCCCTGGTCGTCGAATCCATGCGTCAACTCGTGCCCGATCACCGCGCCGATGCCCCCGAAGTTCACCGCGTCGTCGATTTTGTTGTCATAGAACGGCGGCTGAAGAATGCCCGCCGGAAAATTGATGTTGTTCATCGTGGGGTCGTAGTAGGCGTTCACCGTGGGCGGGCTCATATGCCATTCCTGCGGGTCGACCGGCTTTCCGATCTTCCGGATGCTCCATTCGAAATTGAATTCATTCGCCCGCAGGGAATTGCCGAAGGCGTCACCGCGGACGATCTTCAGGCGCGAGTAGTCGCGCCACCGGTCCGGGTATCCGATCTTGTTCGTGATCGCGTGCAGCTTCTCGAGCGCGCGTTTTTTGGTCTCCGGGGTCATCCAATCGAGCGACCGGATATCGTCTTCGAGCGCTTTCTCCAACTGCCGGACCATCCGCAACGTCCGTGCCTTGCCTTCGGCGCCAAATGTCCGCTCTACGTATTTCTGGCCGACGGCTTCGCCCAGGTCCGCGTCGGTATAAGTGACACAGCGGTTCCAGCGCGGCCGGAGCGCTTTCGCGCCGGTCAGCGTCCGGCCGTAGAAATCGAAGTTCTCGTTCACGAAGGCCGAGGAGAGAACAGGCGCCATCGCTCGGACCAGGTGCCACCGGAAGTAGGTCTTCCAATCGTTCAGGTCTGTGCTCTCTGCAAGAGAGCTCACCTGTTTGAAGAACTCCGGCACGGAGACGTTCAGGCTGTCGAACGCCGGCGTGCCCGTGCCCTCGAAATACCGGTTCCATCCGAACGAAGGCGCCAGGGCCTGCAACTCCTTGGAAGACATCTTGTGGTAAATGTTGGACGGCTCGCGGCGTGCCACCCTGTCGAGCGATGCCTTGGCCAGCGCCGTCTCCATCTTCATGACGGTACGGGCAGAGGCGGCAGCCGTTTCCTGCGATTGCCCGAGCAACTGGAACATTTTCGCGACGTGCTCCAGGTACTTCTTGCGAAGCTCCACGGAGCGCTCATCGTCTTTGAAATAGTAGTCGCGGTCGGGCAAGCCGAGCCCGCTCTGGTCGACGTCGGCGATCATCATCGCGGAGTTCTTCAGATCGGGCGCCGACGTAAACCGAAAAAGTGCTCGTACGCCCGCCTTGTGCAGCCGGGCGGCCGTCTCCGGCAATTGCGATTTCGCCGAAAGGGAATCGATGCGCTTCAGTTCCTCTGCGAGCGGCTTAACGCCTTGTTGCTCGATGGTCTTTTCGTCTATGCAGGAGGCGTAGTAATCTCCAATCTTTTGTTCCACCGCGGTGCGCCCGGCATTGGAGACCGCGGCCTTCTCCAGAATGTCGCGCAACGTGTGGCGGTTCCGCTCCTGCAATTCGTCGAACCGCCCCCATCGCGCCTGGTCCGGCGGAATGGGGTTCTGTTTCATCCACATGCCGCAGGAGTACTGAAAGAAATCCGTGCAGGGATCCACACTGGTGTCCATCGCCTCCACATCGAAGCTCCGGATGGAGCGCGGCGCCGATTGGGCAAACAGGATGCAGCCCGCGGCACAAGCAAGAATCAGCCCTTTAAAGCACATTCTTCCGATTATCCTCTACCGCGGAGCAAAGTAGCTGAGCCGCGCGCGTCAGCAAGCGGTTGGCGGGGCATCAGATACACTCCGAAACCTCATTCATCGCCGTGAATTTTAGCCACGGATGAACACGGATGAACACAGATAAGTTTCCTGTTTTTCAATCTGTGTTCATCTGTGTCCATCTGTGGCTCTGAATCTTTCAAACCTTCTTACCGTCGTGGCTCCGCCATCATCGCGAGTGGAGTGTGATAAACCTATTTTGAATCTCTCCCGCATTCCCGGGCAGAGGCTCAAAGGAGATCATATCCAAACCAATACTCCCCGCCGGTATTTCAATAAGATCGCCACGATGATCGCCGCCGTTTCGGGCGCGCCGATGCTTTTCGCCCAGCGGCCGGCGACAGGTACATCGCGGCGTAGCAACCACATCCATGACGGGATCTACTATTTCCCGGGCATTGGTTCCAATAGCGGCTACCCTAGAGAAGATCGCATTCTCGTAACGGACCCATTTGAGAAGCACGTCACCCGAACGATGGATGCGCTTAAAAGATCGCTCGAGCGTGTGGGTTGCACCATGGATAGCATCCTCCACCTCGAGGTCTACATCTGTCTTCCTCACTCCGATAGCGTTCCGATGCCTGCGGGGAACGCGAGGTTCGACGCGCATACGGCACAGTACCAGGCGTTGAATAAAATCTACGGAACTTATTTCA
>DASTMK010000239.1:0-3510 GCA_035714225.1 Bryobacteraceae bacterium
CTTCGTGCCCACGCTACTCGCGAGGTAGTTGGCGCGTCGCGGGATCACGTGGCGGACGCCGCCGCGCGGGTCGCCCACGTCGCCGGCATACCGCGGGATGACGTGCACGTGGAGATGGAAGATCGTCTGACCCGCCGCCGCGCCGACGTTGACGCCGATATTGAAACCGTCCGGACGATGGCGCTCGAGGATAGCCGCCCTGGTGGCATCGATCGCATCAGTCAGGGCCCGCCGCTCCTCAGGCGTGGCATCGAACCAGGAAGCGACATGCCGGCGCGTCACCAGCAGCGCATGACCGTCGGACACGGGGAACGCGTCCCAGATGCCGATCACCAGTTCCGACTCGAAGAAGACTCGATCCGAATTCGGAGTACAGAAGGGGCAACCGCCGTCGATCATCGTCTGGACGCTATCCTCTGGATGCGAAGCTCACCGTCCAGCCCGATCGCCTGGCATTCAGGGCACCGCCAACTGGTCATGCGCCGTTTGGCTGTTCTTGAGAAGTGGCAGACCGGGCAGGTGTGCCGGAAGCGCGTTGTCGTGCTGCGCTTAGCGCGGCGGCCGCATAGGATCAGGCTGGCGCGGGGTTCGAAGCCCGCCTGGCGCATGAGCGCCTGCCATTCGGGTCCATGCGGCCTCGCCTTGCGTCCGTGTCTCGCCCAGACGACGGCGTGCGCGGCTTCGTGGCAGAGAACTTCGCGGCGGAACGCCAAGGCACTGTCCAATGTGGCAGCGCTGAGCTCGATGGACGATCGGGTCGGCAAGCATCGACCCGCCGAGCGGGAGAGACGTGGGGCGAGTACGAGACTCACGTCAGCGAGGGATGGATGCTGCCAGAGCCGCGCCAGTGTCCGAACGTACGTTCGCCCCTGCACCAGCGCCCGTCGCTCACGCGCGGAAGACATGGTCGTTGTGCCAGCGCAGGAACTCCGGCGAGGGTGCGCAGCGGCTGTCGGAAGGAATCGTGATTCGCTGGCCGTGGAGCGGGTAGTACGACCGGCCGTTGCTGTAGTCCTCCTTCAACCGATTACTGACCTCGAGCTGCAGGTCGGTAGTGACCGTGACATAACCCTTGTCGAAGAGGCGGTGCAGATCTGAACGGAGCAGGAGGCCATTGGGGACGTCATGCGGGCCTTCAGCCGCATACGGCTTGATGTGCGCCGCTTCGAGCGCCGGCAGCGAATGCTCGCCAGTGATCGCGCAGGCCCGGCCGTATGCGTCGGTTACGGCGATCCTGAACACTCCCTGCCCTATCCGCGGCTGCACGAGAACGGGCTCCCCGTAACGAGGTGTCGCTTCCATGACCCGGGCCACCAGTTCCGGCGCCACGCGCACTGAGTAGGCCGACAGGTTCGCCTGGCAGGCCTCCCAGATCCGTCTCCCCTCGCCCGTGGAGAGGTCGTATCGCATGGGACGGAGGTTCTGGGACGGCCAATCCGCCGGCTGCGGGATGCACAGCTCCGGCGGGAAGAAGACCGCATCACTGAGAATGATGCAGCCGATTCGAGGAACACCCGAACCACCCTGGAGTTCGTTTCGGCCGCGGTAGTCGTCGATGCGGGCCTTCATGCGGCTGAAGTCCGCCGCACCGTTACCTTTGCCGAAGCAGTCCCAGGCGAGCCAGTCCTCAAGCTTTGCGAATCGGGACACGATCCCGAAGCCGGCGATGACATTGTGCGGAAGCGTAGACTTCCTGCTCTTGGCGGCCTTCAGTTTGAAAAGAAATGGAGCGCCGGGAGTGCCGCGGAATCCGAAATAGTCGGATGGTGTCCAGAAGTTGACCTCCTCGTACGGACTGGTATCACGGAGGAATGAGTACCAGTCGTAGTCCGTTGGTGCGATCCAGCCCTCCATTCAGGATCGCTCGCTGCTCGCAGTGCCGAGGACGGTCGCCCATGCGTCCTTGATGACCATGACGTCATCGACAAATCCACCTTCCACGTGCAGATCGAACACGCGGTCGTACGGATTTCGCAAATACGCCAGAGCGGCGATCGCTGACCGCACCGCAGCCCCCTCGCCGCTGTCTGGCATCGCCGTCGCGCGACGTACCAACTGCAGGAGACCGCTCACCTCCGAGTCGATCGATGCCAGTTCGCTTTGCCGCTCAGCTCTCATCCGCTCGACGTCAACGATCAACTTTTGGAGCCCCGCACCAGATCCTTCGCGGAGCAAATCATCGGCTTCGTTTTCAGCGTGGCGCAGTGCCTGCTCATGGCTGATGGGGGACAGATTCAGCATGTAGCTCGCCAAGCGTTTGAGCAGCTGCTCCTGCTCGAAAGAAGACAGGCTCTCAACGTGAGACTGAAGATCGTCCAGCAGATCCTCCTGGTTGGCTTGACCAAACACCAGGCGATAAAGTGCGAGCCCCGTTTTCAAACGCTCGTACTTTGCCGCGTCTCGACTTGTGCTGAAGACCGGCACATGGCGTTGAATCCGAACCGTTCTGGAGGGGTCTCTACACTCGTAGATCCACCGTGGGAACAGACCATGCTTGTACTTCTGATGGTCGTCGCTGGCGAGAATGCTGTCGAAGACGAAAGGCCACGGGTTTCTCGCCCGGTCCGCATTTCCCCAGGTGGCGGGGTCATTGAGCCGCCAATCCAGAGCAATAGACTCCCGCACAGCCAGGCAATCGCGTCGATTGACCCGGCCCTCGCGCTGCTCAAGGTCCACAGGATTCGATGGCAGGTTCCAGTGGAGCACGTCGCGACAGTACAAGTGAAAGTCGAGTCCCTCCTGGCCTACCGAGGTCGTCGCGAGCACAAACGGCCAAAACGGCGAATTGAAGGCCTCCCGGACTGCGCTCTTTCGAACTTTCTCGCCTTCCTCCTCCAAATCGCCGCCTCGCCAGACATCATCTCCGAACGACAGCGCGAAGTGCGACGTATGCGCCTCCGCCTCCGTTTCGATCGTGACCAGGTTGCCGCGCCCTTTTGCGCCATTCGCCCGCGGCTTTCCTGGCACCAGGCCCCACACAGCCTCTAGCCGCTCTGCCACCTTACTTACCGTCTCGGCTTGGGCCGCGTGACACAGCAGGTAGACGTACTCATCCAGAACTGCCTGCAGGTGTGCGTCGGCCGCATAGACCAGCACACGTTTGGCATATCCACGTTCGGCCGCGCCGCTAAACTGATGCCAGCGCGTACGCGGCCGATGGGAGCGAATCAATTGCTGGACGTGTGTGCGGTTGAAGTACCGCCGCATCGCCCCAAGGCAGACGGCCACGATTTCCTCGAATCCGTCCAGCACCTGGTCGGCCGAATAAACGGATTCAATGCTGCGCAAGAGGCAATTCGCTGGCGAGAATGATGCGATTAGCGCCAGCCGCGCCAGTCGGGCTTCGGAGATTCGTAGGGGCCGGTTGTTCTCCGACAACCATTCTTGCGCCCAGTCGCGATGCTGAATCACCGATTCCGACTCTCCGTCCCTTCCCGCGTCTGACGCCCACGCATCCAAGGCCGCCTCGATTAGGCGCTCCCGGCCGCTTAGTCGTTCCGACCCGAGAAC
>DASTMK010000240.1:0-4017 GCA_035714225.1 Bryobacteraceae bacterium
CCGGAGTTACACTGCCGCCAGGGGACGCGTGCAGGTTGCCATCATGGGGGAAGAATAAGGGGGGCCGTTGATGCCGCGAAGTACTGTTGCCGCTTTATATACATCGCCGGAGAGGGTGCTCGACGATATTGGACGCCTGGCGGAGCTGGCAGGAATGCGCGATGCGCTGGATGCGCGCTCGACCACCATCCTGAAAGACAATATCTCCTGGCACTTTCCGTTTCCCGGTGCAAATACCACGCCCTGGCAGCTTGAAGGCACGATCCTGGCGCTGCGCGAGCGCGGATTCAGAGACCTCTCCTGCGTGCAGAACAAAACGGTGGTCACCAACGCGTTCAAAGGCGAGGATCTGAACCACTACGTGCCTGTTTTCCGGCGTTACGAAATCCCGGTGTTATACAACTTCCACGACGCAGACATGAAGTGGATCGAGTACAAGCCCAAGGGGAAGATGCTGGTGCTCGACAAAATCTTCCGCGAAGGGATCTACATTCCGGATTATTTCTTCGGGAAGAATATCGTTCATCTGCCGACGGTGAAGTGCCACATCTACACCACTACAACGGGCGCGATGAAGAACGCGTTTGGCGGGCTCCTGAACACCCATCGCCATTACACACACTCCTGGATTCACGAAACGCTGGTGGATCTGTTGACGATTCAAAAAGAGATCCACTCTGGACTTTTTGCCATTATGGACGGCACCACGGCCGGCGACGGTCCGGGGCCGCGCACCATGCGTCCGAAAATCAAAAACCTGATGCTGGCCAGCGCGGACCAGGTGGCCATTGATGCCGTGGCGGCGAAGATCATGGGATTCGACCCGATGAGCCTGCCTTATATCCGCCTGGCGCACGAGCGCGGGTTGGGCACCGGCAAGCCCGAGGAGATTCACATCGCCGGCGATGACATTCGGAATGAGAGCTGGGGCTTCAGCGTCGGCGACAACATGGCGAGCCGCATCGGCGATGTCTGCTGGTTCGGGCCCCTGAAACGCATTCAGAAGCTACTGTTTCATTCGCCACTGGTACACATGTTCGTTTTTGGATCAGAGGCCTACCATGACTGGTTCCGCTGGCCGGTCAAAGACAGGCGGGTCTACGAGCAGTGGCTCCGGACAACCGAATGGGGCCGCCTGTTCGGCGAATACGCGCGATACGGTACGCGCACATCCGCCGCTTCGGCGGCGGACTGAGTACGTGGTTTCGCAAATACGGTTGCGTGTTCTCGCTTTACGTGGACACCGCTCCCTGACGGTCGCGGCTCAGTATTGGCCTCATTCCGAGCCGCGACCGTCAGGGAGCGGTCGTTCGGCATACGTCACCGTAATTCCGAACGTGAGTACTGAGCCTGGTGTGAAACCATGCGTGTCGCCATAGACGCCACCTGCTGGCACAATAACCGGGGCTATGGACGGCACGCCCGCGCGCTGGTTTCGACGCTTATCCGCCGGTATCCGGAGAATGAATACCGGCTGTTTCTGGACTCGGCCGGCAACACGCCCGATCTCCCCGGACACGCGAAACTGGAACTGGTCGCTGCGGACACGCCGGCCTCGGCGGCGGCCTCATCCAACAGCCACCGGTCGCTGTCCGATATGTGGAGGATGAGTCGGGCTTTGTCGAAAGCCGGCGCCGACGTGCTCCTCTATCCGACCATCTATACATATGTCCCGGCACTGACGCGCGCCCGGAAACTCGTCATGATTCATGACGTGATCGCGGAGACTTATCCGAATCTGACCCTGCCCCGGCGGACGGCACGCCTGTTCTGGAAGGCCAAAGTCGCCTTGGGGCGTATGCAGGCGGACGCACTGGTGACCGTCTCCGAGTTCTCGCGCGAGAAAATCATCGAGTATTTCCGTGTTGCTCCGGAACGCGTCTTTGTCGTCAGTGAAGCCGCAGATCCGGGTTTCCGTATCCTGGAGCAGCCGGCCATCCCCGCATCCCTGCGGGCGCTCGGCATCGACCCCAGCCGCCGCATCGTTGTTTACGTCGGCGGCTTCAGCCCGCACAAGAATCTGGAGGAGCTGATGGACGCGTTCTCGCACATCGCTTCTCTCGGGCAGTTCGACGATTGCCTGCTGGTGCTGGTGGGAGAGACGAGGAAAGAAGTGTTTCACAGTTGCCTTCCGGCCCTTCGCGCGAAAGTGGACCAAGCCGGCCTGCGCGAGCGCGTCGTGTTTCCGGGATACGTATCCGACGAGGATCTGACAGAGTTGTTGAACCTTTCCGCTGTGCTGGTGCTTCCCTCTTTCATGGAAGGCTTCGGACTGCCCGCGGTGGAGGCGGCGGCGTGCGGGTGCCCGGTGATCGCCACCAAGGCCAGTCCACTGCCGCAACTGCTGGAGGGGGGCGGAATCTACATCGAGCCGGGGAGCGGCCAACTGGAGCAGGCGCTGGAAGTGGTATTGGCCTCGGAAGAGATGCGGGAACGCATGCGGCGGGCCGGCGCCGCGGCGGCGCAACAGCTCACCTGGACAGCCGCGGCAGAGCAGATGATGCAGGTGATGCAAAGGTTCGAGTAGCCACTGCCATGAACTTTCTCCACCTGACCACGTTTTATCCGCCTTACAGCTTCGGCGGCGATGCCATGTACATCTACCGCCTCTCGCATGCCCTGGCGGAGGCGGGTCATCACGTGGATGTCATTCATTGCGTTGATTCCTATCACCTTCTGCATCCGGCGGAGCCGCCGATCCAATTTGCCGAACACCCGAACGTGACGCGTCACGAGCTGCGCAGCGGCTATGGCTGGCTGTCTCCGTTCCTGACCCAGCAGACCGGCCGTCCGTACCTCAAAATGGACACGATTCGTAAGGTGCTTTCCTCGCGCCGCCACGACGTGATCCACTTCCACAACATGTCGCTGCTGGGGCCGCAGGCGCTCGCCATCGAGCCGCCCAATCCCGAAGCGGTGAAGATCTACACGACGCACGAACACTGGCTGGTCTGTCCCATGCACGTGCTGTGGAAGTTCAACAGCAGGGCGTGCGAAAAACCCGAGTGCCTGAAGTGCACGCTCCTCGGAAAACGGCCGCCGCAGTGGTGGCGCTATACCGGTTTGCTCGAACGCTCGGCGCGGCGCGTGGATCAGTTCGTCTCACCCAGCCGCTTCACGGCGAAGATGCATGCCAGCCGGGGCTTTCCGCAACCGGTGGAACATCTGCCGTATTTCATCGACCGCGCCGACGAGGACTGGCGTACCCCCGGCCCACGCCCGCAGGAACGGCCCTACTTCCTGTTCGTCGGCCGGTTGGAAATTATCAAAGGGCTCCAGACGTTGATCCCGCTTTGGAAGAACATGGAGTTCGATCTTCTGGTGGCCGGGACCGGCAATTATGAGGTGGAACTGCGCGCCATGGCGGCATCGAATCCGCGGATTCGATTTCTGGGCCCCATGTCACAACGGCAGTTGGGCGCGCTCTACCATCACGCGCTCGCCTGCATCCTTCCTTCGATCACTTACGAGACCTTCGGGATGATCAGCATCGAAGCCTTCGCACGAAAGACGCCCGTCATCGTGCGCGACCTCGGCGCGCTGCCCGAAGCCGTAGAGGATTCCGGCGGCGGATTCGTCTATCGAAGCGAGGAAGAACTGCTCGAAGCCATCCGGCAGATCGGCGCTTCTCCCAGGCTGCGGTCCGAGCTTGGGGAGAAAGGCTACCGTGGTTTTCTCGAGTGGTGGTGCCGGGAGGCGCACATGCGCTTCTACTTCGATTACCTCCGCCGGGCGGCGGCGAGAAAATCCGGACGCGTCCCCTGGCAGACCGCACCCGAACCGGTCTGCTCCCAGCCGTCCAGTCCAAAAGCTTAGGAATCTGGTCTCTTTTTTTGAAAAGAGGCCGGCTTCCCAGCGCCAAAACTCTCCATTTTACGGGCTCCAGTTGGGCCCTGTACGTGCCTTCCTGCCTGTAATACCCATGATTTGCAATCTGGAGGCATGGTTGACGAGGTTCGCATGGCAACATTTCTAGTAACCGGAGGGGCCGGGTTTATCGGCTCCCATCTCGTGGAA
>DASTMK010000241.1:0-7822 GCA_035714225.1 Bryobacteraceae bacterium
TACGGCGCTGGGCAAAGTCCTTTTGGCTTATGGGAGCGAAGATCAACTGAAGGCGGTCGTGGCCCGCGGCCTCTCGCGCCTGACGAGCAAAACAATCACTCAGCCGGAGCGGCTCGTAAGCGAGCTCAAACGTGTTCGCGAGCGCGGTTATGCGGTCGATGACGAGGAGTTTTACCGGGGAATTCGCTGCGTCGCCGCGCCCGTATTCGACGACGATGCAACGATTACCGCGGCCATGAGCGTGTCCGGGCTGATCACGCACGTAACATACGATCGTCTTCCGCAGTTCGCTGAAGCCGTGATGCATGCGGCGCGCGAACTCTCGCAGCAGCTCGGATTCCAGCCAACTCAGACTTGAGATGCGACCCGCTCCCGTTTGCTCCCGCGGGCATGCGTCAGCCCTTCGAGGTTCTCGTTGCGCGGTGGAGCGAAAAACAGGCTGGCAATATATGCTACCGCCAGGGTTGCCATTGTTCCGAGAACTCCGTAGTAGAAGCTCGAAACCCTGCTGAGCCAACTTAGACCTGACATCAAGTCCGGTGGGAAAAGGACGCCGGTAGAGTCTACCAGCGTTGCTCCCAAGTGAAGGCGAGGCGCGCCCACTGTGAGTGCAAAGCCTCCGAGTGCACCAATCAATGTTCCGCCGCCGTTCACGCGGCGTGTAAGCAGCCCGCAGAGAAAGATACCCAGTAGCACGCCCGCGAACGGGTACATCACGATGTTCAGGATTTGGATGATGTTGTTCTTCGCCCCGAGACGGAGGACCAGCATGGCCGCGCTGACGATCACTACACCCCACAGGAAAGTCAAAGTACGGCCGAGCCGCACCGCGGCTCTCTCCGAAAGGCGCCGCTTCATCAGCCTCTGTACGAAGTCAATCTGAAGGCTTGAGGACAAGGCGGCGAGTCCGCTTCCGACGCTGGTTAACAGCGCTGACATGAGGGCGGCGATGGCGAGCCCACGCACTCCGGCGGGCAGCACGTTCAAAACAAAAACCGGCAGCGCGTCATCGGCAATCCGCATGAGCGCCGCCTCTTGTGGATGCTCGTGAAAATAGGCGAAGATGATAACGCCAAGAACGGGGAATATGAGGCTGAGAGGCTTTAGGAACAGGCCGTTGAACCATAGCGATTTCTTAGCTTCCCCTACGTTCCTGGCGCTCAGATACGTCTGTAGCAGCACCTGATCCGTGCCCGCGCTTGACAGTAGACCGATCAGGCCGAGACAGAGGCCGCTCACGATACTCAGGTCGTCCGTGAAGCTGAAGAATTGCGGCGGAGAGAACTTACCGGCTTCGCCGGCGACGGCGAGGATGTGAGCCGGCCCACCGGAGCGCGCCACAGCGAGCACCACCATCACCGCAACCGCACCGAAGAGCACGAAGAATTGCGCTACGTCGGTCCAGATGACCGCTCGTATGCCGCCGCCGAGTGCGAAAAACGTGCCCAGCGCTCCCAGCAGGATCACTGCATATACATGGCCGGAAGGGACGCCGTTTGCCGCTGTCCAGCCGAGGAGTTGGGAGATCACCAGCCCACCGCCATACAGCATCGTCGCCATCCACATGACGCGCGATCCCATGAACAACACCGCCGCTACGGCACGAACAGGATAGCTGAAACGCTTTTCCAGGTATTCGTAGGCCGTACTGATGCGCAGCCTGAAAAAGATATCGGGATACAGTGCGACGACGAGCGGCACAGCGAGAATAATGCCGATATTTTGCAGGCCGATCCACAGCGTGCCGTCAGGCCGGTTTACCCAACCGATGACGCCGATAAAGGTATTCGTGCTGAATAGCGCGACGTACATGCTCATGGCGATCGGCCACCGGCTCATGCTGCGGCCCGCCAGGAAGTAATCGTCACGGCCGGTAATGCGCCGTGAGTGCCAGGATGCTATGCCGATGAGCATCACCGTATATCCGAGCAATGTAAGGATGTCGACGATATTGACTGTGGATGCCACGTGTTTCCGCAACCGGTATGGTACAGTCTTCACACCGCCCATTCCTCGCCCGGAAGACGATTGTTCTATCGTACGGAACGTTAATGGATCTTGTTCTACCAGCCAGAACAACCGCGCGCCGTCTATTGAACTCCGTGCGCTCCGCGCTGAACATGAAGAGCAAGAGTACAGTCGCAGGTGAGAGTAAGGGACGGTGGTGAAGCCATGAAACACAAAGGGTCTTTGATTGCTATGCTGTTGCTGTCTTTCAGCAGCGCGAATGCACAGTCCACATTCGGCAGTATTTTGGGAAGGGTCCTGGATTCGAGCGGCTCGGCGGTAGCCGGCGCTTCCGTTCGAGTCATCAATCGCGACACCGGCGTAGTCGTGACCGCTACCGCAAACCAGGACGGCAGCTACGAGGCGCCGTACCTGGTGCCCGGATCGTACAGCGTTTCAGTGGAGCACACGGGCTTCAAGAAGTTCATCCAACAAGATGTGACGCTTCGCGTCTCCGATCGCATCGCCGTCAATATCACGCTAGAAGTTGGAGAGGTGACGGAGACGGTCAACGTCACCGATGCGCCGCCCCTAGTGGAGACCACGAATGCGTCGATTGGCTCTGTTGTCGATTCAAAGCGCATTCAGGATTTGCCGCTCAGCGATGGCAACCCTTTCATCCTGGCGCATCTCGCGCCCGGGATTCTCAATCTGGGAAACCCGGCAAATCAGCGTACCTTCGACAACGACTCCACATCTGACATCGCAGCCAATGGTACGCCGACGCGCAGAAATGAATTCCAGTTGGACGGTGTTCCCGATACCGCCGGCCGCATCGTCGCATTTATCCCATCGACGGACATGGTCCGGGAGTTTCGTGTTCAGACAGCCAGCTACGACGCAGGATATGGCAACACCCCGGGTGCGATCGTAAACGTGAGTCTCAAGTCGGGAACGAACAACGTGCACGGCTCGTTGTGGGAGAACCTGCGGAATTCGGCGACCGACGCAAGCTCGTTCTTCACAAACCGGGCCGGCCAGGAAAAGCCGGCATTTCGACTGAATCACTTCGGTGCTTCTGTCGGCGGCCCGGTATTCCTACCCAAGCTCTATGACGGTCGCAATCGGACATTCTTCTTTTTCGGTTTCGAAGGACTCAAGGATGCATACCCACAGCCGTTAACAGGCACCGTTCCCACGCTCAGGATGCGGGAGGGGGATTTTTCCGAACTGCTGGCGCTCGGCAGCCGGTATCAGATCTACGATCCATCCACGATTGTTCCCGCCGCAGGCGGCCGCTTTTCGAGGCAGCCGTTGCCGGGAAACCTCATCCCGCGCGATCGTCTGAACCCCACTGCACTGGCGTATATGCAGTACTGGCCCGAACCCAATCAGCCTGGAACCGTGGATTTCCAGCAGAATTACTACAACGGGCAGAGGTTGAAAACGGATGACTTCTACTCGTATCTCGGCCGCGTGGATCACAACATCGGGGAGAGCCATCGATTCTTCGCCCGGCTGAATTACAACCAGTTGCACGAAGTCGCGAACAACAACTTCAACAACATCGCAACCGGCACGAACCGCTTTCGCAAAAATCACGGCGCCGCGATCGATGATGTATGGATTGCCAGTCCCTCGACCGTCGTCGGCTTCCGATACGGCTACACCCGGTGGTCCGAGCGTCGTCCCGCGCTGAGCGACGGGTTTAACCTCGCGGGCCTCGGTTTCTCGCCGGAATGGGCCAACTACCGGTCCGCCGATATTCGCACGATGCCGCCGATCGGTGTGTCAGGGATGTCCGGCCTGGGAGGCACCTGGGGGTACATCGAGGCCTACGATACACATACGTTTGGCGGCAACGTTACAAAGACCATCGGTAGCCACAGCATCCGGTTCGGCGGCGACATGCGTGTCTATCGCGAGACGCGCCGAGACGAAGGCAACGCGGTTGGTTCGTTTAACTTTGGAACCACGTGGACCCGGGGCCCGCTCGACAATTCGGCAGCCGCGCCAACGGGACAGGGCTTGGCATCCTTCCTTATGGGTTTGCCCGACGGCGGCAATGCGGACATCAATGCAAGCTACGCGGAGCAGAGCGTCATGTCGTCGCTGTTCATCCAGGAAGACTGGAAAGCTACCCGGCGTTTGACGCTCAACTTCGGGCTTCGTTATGAACTCGAAACGCCGATCACCGAGCGGTTCAACCGCACCTTGCGCGGGTTTGACTATGACGCCCCGAGCCCGATCGAAGCCGCCGCGCGCGAGGTGTATGCACGTTCTCCCATCCCGGAAGTCCCGGTTTCCGAGTTCCGTGTTCGCGGAGGACTGCTGTTCGCCGGACAGAACGGTGTCCCTCGCGGACTTTGGGAGATGGATAAGAACAACCTCCAGCCGAGGATCGGATTCGCTTACCAACTCCGCGACGCGACCGTTCTCCGCGGAGGATACGGAATCTTCCACGACTTTCTGGGGCTTCGTGTTGGAACTGTCGACGTGATCCAGTCCGGTTACAGCCGGCGTACCGATTTCGTTGCTTCGCTCGACAACGGCCAGAACTTCATCGCCAATCTGACGAATCCGTTCCCGAACGGGCTGCTCGAGCCGCTCGGCTCATCGCTCGGGCTTTCAGCAAATCTCGGCCAGGCGGTGACGTTCCTCCGTACGAACCCGAAAACGGGATACATGCAGCGTTGGTCTTTGAACGTGCAGCATGAGATACCGGGCAATGTCCTGATCGACATAGGCTATCTCGGCAATCGCGGGACTGGCTTGCCCATGATTCGCGAACTGAACTATGTTCCGAATCAATACCTGAGTACACTTCCAGTGCGCGACGACCCAGCGAACAATTTCCTCACAGCGCAGGTTCCAAACCCATTCGCCGGGCTGCTGCCGGGGACTTCATTAAACGGAAACACCGTTTCCCGTTCAGTTTTGTTGACCGGGTATCCGCACTTTTCTTCGGTTCGCCGGAACATCGAATCGATCGGTTACTCCTGGTACCACTCACTGCAAACGCGTGTGGAGAAACGGCTTGGTTCCGGCCTCGTGATGGGCGGAGCGTGGACTTGGTCAAAGGCCCTGGCTGCCATGAGCTTTCGCAATGCGGGCGACCCGTTCCTGGAAGAAGTGCTGTCTTCGCAGGACCGGACTCACCGGCTGGCGGTCAACTGGGTTTACGACCTGCCGATAGGACGGGGACGCCGCATAGGATCCAATTTCAACGCTGTTGCCGATGCTATTCTTGGCGGCTGGCAGGTTGCGGGTATCTACCAGGCCCAGAGTGGTGCTCCGCTAGGCATCGGCGATCCGGTCCTCACCGGACCTTTCAGCGTGACCGATTTGATCCTGCCGGAAGACCAGCGCATACCCGAGCGCTATATCAACACGGATGTTGACCTCAATAAGCTGCCGGCGCGCGCTTTCGTGTCGCACCTGAACACGATGTCCTCACGCTTCGGAGCGCTTCGGTCCGATGGCATGAACCAGTGGGACATTTCTGTAGCAAAAACATGGAGGCTTACCGAAAGTGTCCAGTTGCGGTTCCAGACACAATTCATCAATGCCTTCAATCACGTGACGTTCAGCGCGCCGAACTTAACCTCGACCAACACCGCGTTCGGAACGGTCACGAGCGAAGCCAGCATGCCGAGAACGATAAGGTGGGGGTTGAGGATCGAGTACTGAACGGACTATGAATCATCGTCTATTTGCAATCGCTGTCCTCGCGCCGGCACTGCTGGCACAGCAGGCAGCGGTCGTGCCGCCCCAGTATCCGGTGGCTTCCAATCCTGACTTCCTGCTGAATAAGCCGTCGGAGGATCCACTGACGAAGCGGTATGCCTGGATTCCGAAGCCGCTCTACTACGGAGGCAAGGACACCGTCGGGCCTCTCGACGCCGATTGGGTATGGCCCGACATCGCGCTCGTCGATTGGAACCGGGACGGCCTCCTGGACCTGGTCTGCGCGCTGACGGCGGGTACTTACTCGCACCGGCCGAAAGACCAACAGTTCCGCGCGCTAGTGTATCGAAACACCGGACAGCGCGAGGGCCGCACGCCGGTCTTCGACGAACCATACCAGGTGGACCTCAGCTTTCCGATCGGGTCGATGGTCTTCGACGACATCGATAACGACGGGACGCTCGATCTGATTATGTGGTCGCGCAACCTGTTTCGCTGGTATCGCGATACTTCGAAGTCGGGCGAGCGCCGCTTTGAATTTGCCGGGAATCTTCAGGACTATGGTTTGCACACTGATTTGAAGCTTCTCGAAAGCGTCAGCATGTCTCCATCGCTTCAGTTGGTGGATTGGGATGGGGACGGGCGCAAAGACCTGATCGTTGGCGGGCGCGGTGGCAACGTCAACTATTATCCGAAGCTGGAAGTCGGGTTCGGAAAGGGCTTCGCTCCAGACGGTAGTTGGCTAGGCGGAGACCGTAATGGTTCCGTCGTCTTCCACAAAAATCTCGGGGTGCGTGATGGCAAGCTCACCTTCAGTACCGGTAAGCGCCTTACGGCCGGCGAGGACGAACGTGCCATTTCGTATTTCGACACCGCCACCGCAGCCGTCACCGACTACAACGATGATGGTCTTCCAGACATCGTTGTCGCCAGCTTCGACAATCTTTTCTGGTATGAGAACGTCGGCGCGCCGGGCCGGCCTATGCTTATCTCGGGCAAAAGGATCCCGGTGGCTGCCGGTGAGAGGCTGCCTTGGGAGCGCGTGTTGCCAATCGTGGCGAACTGGAACTCCTCAGATCGGAACCATCTGATACTCCAGGGATCGAGCTATGCCTGGTACCTGCCAAATTCCGGCAATAAAGGCATGCCCCGGTATGAGGCGATCACGCAACTGCTTCAACGCAACCCACCCGTCGGGGCCGGCGATTTCGCAATCGTGGCTGCCGGCGATCTGAACGGAGATGGCAAACCGGACTTGGTGATCGGCAACGAGGATGGCTACCTGCTGTACGTCGAAAACACCTCGAAAGGAAACGAGCCGGAGACCTTCAAGCCGGCCGTGCAATTGAAATCGGCAGGCGAAGTCTTCCGCATAGAGTCGGGCCGCGGGCTACAGGGCCCCGCGGAGGCGCGATGGGGATACACGATTCCTGTTTTAACCGACTGGGACAACGACGGGGATCTCGACTTGATTGTAGGCAGTCTACACAGCTACTACCTGCTGCTCGAAAATACAGGCACGAGATCCACACCTGTGTTTGGGAAACCGGAGCCTCTGACGAGCGGCGGGGAAACCCTTCTGCTCCCCTGGCGCACACGACCGGTCGTTCACGATTTCGACGGTGACGGCCAAAAAGATCTGCTCGCGCTGGATCCGGAGGGCATGTTGACCCTGTATCGCCGTTCCGGCGCGCGCGAGGTCCAGGCCGGCAAACGCATTCTCGATCAGAATAATTCCCCCATCAAGCTCGACGGCAAAGGCCGCGAGACAGGCCGCGCGATGCTTGCCGTGATGGACTGGGATGAGGACGGCAAACTGGACCTGATCGCCGGTAACGCGATCGAAAACTTCGATGGACTGCGCTGGTACCGCAACATCGGAACAAATACGAAGTGGGTGCTGGCCCGGCAACCCAACCTGGCGCTAAATCTTCCCTGGAACCACTACCACCAAATCGAGCCGGTCGACTGGAATCGTGACGGCAAACTCGATTTGATCGCGGGAAGTGAAGGTGGCTGGGTTTATTACTACCCGCAGAGGTGATCTATGACCAAATTGGCAGGACTGTACCCGGCCGTCGTGACGCCGTTCAGGGACGCGCGTAGCATTGATCTCGATGCACTTGCCGAAAACGTTCAACGGCTGCTGGCAGCCGGTATGGACGGAGTATATGTCGGCGGCAACACG
>DASTMK010000242.1:0-3028 GCA_035714225.1 Bryobacteraceae bacterium
CCAGAATCCGGCGTTCGCGGAGCTTCGTTTCCGGCGGCGTGTAGAACTGATCCGCGGGAAATTCGGGATCCTCACCGGGCTGCGTACCGGGCATTTTGCGGAGTTGAGCCTGTAACCATCCTTTGGCGGGCCATTGGAAGAAGGGGTGGCTCGCCGGATTGTCGATCCAGTATTCCTTAGCGTTGCCGTTGAGGTAAGCCGTCACCGTGTTCTTCTCGTTGTCGAAGACAAAACCTGCCACCGACCACATCCGGTCCAAGGCTTCCACCGTCGCTCCAGGCTGCACGGTGGGAATCACATCCGGTGTAACGGCAAGGTTGCGAGCGTACCGGTCCCCGAACGATTTCGCGCCGTTTTCGGAAACGTGCGCCGCCGATGCACCGTTATTCGCTGCCAGTCCGGCAAAGAGGGCGTATTGGCGCTTGCCGCGTTCAACCCGGCGGGCAGGCGAGGCAATATCCCTCAGATCAGTGCCCTCGTGCCAGATTCCCGCGATGGCGTGGTTGCCCGATTCGCGGATGATCCAGGCGGCCAGGGACACGCTCCTGCCAGGACCTTTGACGTCAAGCCCGGAATCATGCAGGCGGGCGCGCGGAACGAGCAGCGTGGGGCGGAACGTCGTTTCGGGCTCCGGCAGGAACCTTACGGCCTGGCCGAAAGGCCCCCGGTTCAGCAACGGGAAATCATTGTAGGTCGCTGCGCGTCCCTCGTTCCAGTAGTCGCGAACGTAGTTCACGGCCTCCAGCGCAAAGTTGTGCCGGACCCCCGCGGCCTGATGGGCGAGAAAACGCCCGTCACCGGGTTCGCGCAGAACGAAATCCCAGAGAGCAACAAAGCCAGGGATTGCACGAACGACCTTCACCCGCCTCGCGTACTCGGAAGCGTCGCGAGCGGATGCGAAGGGACCCTGCCCGGCCGAGACCTGAGACACCAGGCAGACCAGGAATGGAAGGAAGCGCAGCACGCCTACCTACCGGAAAGTGGTTTCCGGCTGGATCAGCGGGACGTGCCGCGGCAGCTTCGAACGGAAGTCGCCGAGACTGCGCCAGCGGGTCTGTTCGTTGAGGTCCACTTCGGCGACCACGACGGTTCCCCAATCTTTGCCAATCGCGGGAGTGGCTCCGGAATGGTCCCAGACGGCAGAGAACATCCAGTTCGAAGAGACGTCCTCGTAGGTGCTGCTGACGAGGTATACGTGATTATCCGCGGCTCTGGCTCGCGCTACGTCGGGATTACCGCCCCAGATGGGCCAGGCGATGACTTCGGCGCCTCTCTTGGTCAACTCGCGCGCGACTTCCGGAAAAAAGCCGTCATAGCAAATCATCATTCCGACTTTGCCGAATCGCGTCTGGAAGACGGGATAGTCCAATCCGGGCGCTACGCCCAGTTCCGCTTCTCCATCGGGCAGAGTCGTTTTCCGGTACTTGCCGATCAACTTACCTTCGGGAGAGATCAGGACCGCCACGTTGTACACCAGGTGATCAACTCTTTCGTATAGACCCACGACGATATGCAGATTGTTTTCGCGGGCGAGCTGGCCGAAATAATCGGTCGATGGCCCCGGCACCGGTTCGGCGGCTTCATCGGGGCGCAAACCCGTGCGGAAGTAAGTGATCGTTTCGCCGAGGACTACCAGGTCGGCCTTCTGCCTGCCCGCTTCCCGGATGAGCGGCGCATAAGCTTTGCGGTTCCCATCCGGCGTTTTTCCTCCAGGCTGAAGGTGGATGGCTGCGAGCCGCACTTTGCGCGGTTGTGGAGTATCCACTTCGCGCAATGTCGCACCGCTCCACTCGACGCGCGCGTTTCGCGCCCACCGTAGATGCAGTTGCACAATCGCTGCTTTGGCGGTTGCAGGCGCCCGATATGTGCCGGAGACCCTGGTCCAACCATCCGAACCCCGCTGTTCATCGCGTGGATATTCGCGTGGAGCTATCGGAGTAAAGCGCTTCAGGTAGCCTTCCACCAGCGGGCCGTCGTCGAGCACACCTTTGCCGTTAGCATCTGTCCAGCGTATGGTCACGACACCGTTCTGCTGCGGCCATTCGACGTCCGAGATACGCCGGAACACCGCGAATTCGTAGAATTTTCCACCTGTGACCGGATAGGTGTGCGACCAGAAGCCGTCCAGACCTTCCCGCGCATCCGCTTCAATGATCATTGCTCCGGCGCCTTCGCGCCCTCCCTTGGCGTCGTAGGAAAACCGGGGCTCAATCTGTTTGCGGGGCGAGCCGGTGATCCATCCCGCGGGCGCATCGGTATTCGATGCGGCGTACAGCATCCCGCCGCCAAAGGCGCTGCACGCCGCCAGGACAAAGGTCGCGGCAATTCGGTACTGTGGCATCAGCTATCACAGTAACAGTTAAGTGGATCGCATCGGGTCGCGGTGCTAAGATTGTCCCCAGTGCCGATTGACGCTGGGCAGGAGCGGCAATTTTACGACGGGTGGTATGCGCAGTTTCAAACTGCTTCCGACGATGCTCTCGTCTGCAATCTCGAGACATTCCGCCGGGATATCTCGGACCCCCAATCTCCCGGGTTTGAACGGCGCCTGCTGCACCAGACGGCTCTCGAGCATCTGCTGGCATCCTCCGTCGCCGGGTACAACGTGCTCGATTATTGCTGCGGGACGGGCGATTGGGGACTGATGCTGGCCGGTCAGGGTGCGAACGTTACTCTTCTCGATCTTTCTCCGGTCGCTATACAAGTGGCGCTGCGAAGAGCGAAGCTGAGCGGGGTGGAAGGGCGAGTCCGCGGGGTCGTAGCCGATGCGAGCAACCTGGCATGCTTTCGGGACGGCGAATTCGATCTCATCTTCGGTAGCGCGGCCGTACACCACACCGTCAAGTACCCGGGAGCCGTGGAAGAACTGGTGCGCGTGCTGCGGCCCGGAGGCAGACTGATTCTGGCTGAGACCTATGGCAACAACCGGTTGTTGAACCTCGTGCGCCGTTTACGGTGGCGCATTTCCGGGCTGGCGGACGACGCCGGGGAGGATGTGCTGCTTTCGGACAGCGATCTTGCGCGGCTG
>DASTMK010000243.1:0-7969 GCA_035714225.1 Bryobacteraceae bacterium
CTTCACGTGGATTTCGGCCGCCGAAGGCAGGAAGTTCCAACAGGTGATCTCGGAGATAACGGAATCCGCGCGGGCGCTGGGTCCCGCCGATCATCTGAAACGGCGCGAAGCGGCTCCGGTTGTGCCGCGCACCGTGCCGGCGCCGGTTCCGCCGGTTGTGGATGAAGCCGGGTTGCGGACGAACGCCGCCGGCCTGCTGCGGTCCGGAGAAGCGCAAGTGGTGATCGGCTATGACGCGGCGGGAACCCCGATGTTCGTGCGGCGCGAGGAGGATTGCTCGCGGCTGGCCGTCAACGGGAATGCGCGCGTGAACCTGGCCGGTTATCTGACGCGGCGGGAAGTGCGCTCGATGGGGCGGCCCGCGGTGGTGGCGCTGCCGTCCACTACGCGCGCGATCAATATTCTGGAACAGGAGTCTCAGGTAGACCGTTCCGCCCTGGTGGAGATTGCCGTTGAAAAGCCCTCCGCGGGAGCGCCCTGGAAGGAGTTGGAAGATTTTCTCGAACTGGCGCCGGAGCAGCGGATGGCCTACTGGATGGAGGAGTTCGAGCGGTGCACGAGGTGCTATGCGTGCCGCGCCGCCTGCCCGATGTGCTACTGCGAGCGATGCGTCGCGGACAAGAACCGCCCGCAGACGATCGACACTTCAGCGACGCTGAAAGGCAACTTCGCCTGGCACATCACGCGGGCCTTTCACCAGGCGGGCCGCTGTACGGGTTGCGGCGAATGCACACGGGCGTGTCCGGCGGGCATCAACCTGGGCCTGCTGAACAAGGCAGTTGCCAGGGCGGCCTTCGACAACTTCGGCTACCAGGCGGGCGCGGAGCGCGGCGCAGGGCCGCTTCTCGGCACCTATCGCCCCGGCGACAAGGAGGCGTTCATCCGATGAGAGTGGGGCGGGAGGAGTTGTGCGCACTGGCGGTCGATTGGCTCAAAAGCGGCAAACGTGTGCTGGCGCCTCGCTGTGTGGCGGACGGCCGCGTGCTCTATGCCGCGATCCAGAGTGCGGAGCAGATGACGCTGGAGGGTTTTCTGCGGCCGCGCAACTCCATTAAAGAAGCGGTGTTCCCGCGTCATGAGGCGCTCTACCGCTATCGGATCGACAACGGCCATATCGAGCTGACCGACGCTCTCGACGCGCCGGAGCAGGTGGTGTTCGGCGCGCGGCCCTGCGATGCGGCGGCGCTGCCGATCCTAGATGCGGTTTTTGGCTGGGACAGCGAAGACGAATTCTACAAGACGCGCCGCCAGCGCACGACTGTCGTCACCATGGCGTGCGACACGCACGACGATTCCTGTTTCTGCACGTCGGTGGGGCTGGCACCGGATGCCACGAACGGATCGGACGCGATGCTTTACCCGGCAGGCGACGGCTACGAAGTGGCGGCTCTGACCGAAAAAGGGCGTGCGCTCTTCCCCGATGCCGGGTCCGTTCCCGGGCAGAAGGCCGAGGCCCCCGCGCGGCAGTTCGATTCGGCGGCGGTGCGCGCGTTTGTGGAGTCGCGTTTCGAAGACCCGCTGTGGGACGAACAGGCGTTGCGATGCCTTGGATGCGGGGCGTGCGCCTATACCTGCCCTACGTGCCACTGCTTCGACATTGTGGATGAACGTGGCGCGCGCGTGCGCAACTGGGATTCGTGCCAGTTCGCGCTCTTTACGCTGCATGCCTCCGGGCACAACCCGCGCGGCAGCCAGCCGGCGCGGCAACGCCAGCGCGTGCTCCACAAATTTTCCATGTACCCGGAGCGCTTCGGCTCCATTCTGTGCACGGGATGCGGCAACTGCACGCGCAACTGCCCGGTGAATCTCGGCCTGCTTCCGCTGTTGAAGGCAATCGATCATGCGCAACCTCTACAAGCCTGACCTGATGACGGTGACCGGCGTTTGCCGCCATACGCCCGACGTGAAGAGCGTCCGCGTCGAGTTCCGGGAGCCGGCGCGTGCGCGCGATTTTTCTTTTCATGTGGGCCAGTTCGGCATGTTCTCTGTGTTCGGTTCGGGAGAGGCGACGTTCAATATCTGCTCCAGTTCCAACTGGCACGACTTCGTCGAATTCTGTTTCCGAAAGACCGGGCGCGTGACGGAAGCGTTGTGGGAGATCGAGCCGGGCGACACGATCGGATTCCGGGGCCCTTACGGCAATTGGTATCCGATGGAGAAGTGGGAAGGCCGCGACCTGATCTTTTTGGGCGGCGGTATCGCGATGCCTCCCATCCGATGCGCTATCTGGTACGCGCTGGAAAACCGCTCCCGCTACGGAAACATCACCATCGTCTATGGAGCGCGCACGGTGGGCGACCTGGTTTATGTTCAGGAACTCGACGAGTGGGCCGCGCAGGAACGTGTACGCGTGATCCGCTGCGTGGACCCGGGCGGTGAAACGCCGGACTGGAAGGGAGAGATCGGCTTTGTGCCGGCGGTGTTCGAGCGCTCCGGGGTTCCCGCCAATAACGCGGCCGCACTGGTAATCGGCCCTCCCATCATGATCCGGAACACTCTGCCGGTGCTGGAGCGCAGCGGCATGCACCCGCGCGACATTTTCACCAGTCTTGAAAACCGCATGAAGTGCGGCGTCGGCAAATGCGGCCGGTGCAACGCGGGGCCGGTGTACGTGTGCAAAGACGGTCCGGTCTTCAGCATGGAAGAGTTGTCGCGGATTCCGGCGGATTATTAGCGTGGGCCGCCACTTGCTGACGCGCGCGGCTCGGTTCCTGAGCGGTGACAGTCAGGAAGTGCGCGAATATCCTCGGCAGTGTGTTACGCTTGCGCAACGATCGAAAAATACTGGAGGATGGAATGAAGCTCAGGTACGATCCCGATGTGGATGTGCTCCGCATCATTCTCAGCGATGCGCCGGTCGAGGAGAGTGATGAGGACAAGCCTGGCGTTATTCTCGATTACGACAGGAACGGCAACATCGTCGGTCTGGAAATCCTGGATGCCTCCCGGCGCATGGATAACCCCATGTCGGTCGAATACGCAGTCACACGGTAGCGGCGCCTCATGGCCGCCTGCCTCCGCTTGCTGGCGCGCGCGGCTCGGAAACATGCGCGGATCGGTAACGTTTGAGGTGCGCATTTGCCCGCGCACCGGGACCGGTCCCTGTCCCCCGCGCAAAGGTGTAGGGGGACTTAGGCAGGCCTGTCACGTTGACGCGCCGCGGTCTCAGGTTTTACACTTCCCGGGGTAGTCCTGCGCGGGTCTCGGTGGGTTGCCTCTCGGCCAACGAGCAACTCCTCGCTCATAACATACACCGGCGTTCGAAGCGGCGGTGTGCGCGGATGCGCGGAGATGCCTGAAAAGAAACGGTGAAATGCACCGTGGCATGTGTGTGAACGCCTTAAGGTTGCGCGCCGCCGCCTTGCCTGCTAAGCTGCCGCCGATGCCATTTTTATTCTTCATTCTGTTTGCCGCCGCCGGGATGGTTCTGCAGGCGGCCGATGAGTTTGTTCTCCTTCAAAGCGGAGTTCTTCGGGATCAGCAGCGGGTCGACAGCTTCGAAATGCAGAAGCGGCCTCTCACGAACGCCGAGTACAAGCTTTTCATCGATGCCACGGGCCATGCCGCTCCGCTGCATTGGGAGAACGGGCGGATACCGGCGGGAATGGATAACCATCCCGTCATCTTCGTGAACCGGATCGATGCCGCCGCCTATTTGAAGTGGCGCAGCGAAAAGGAGCGCCGTATCTACAGGCTGCCGACAGCGCTCGAATTCGAATACGCCGCACGCGCCGGCGAGGCGGAAGCGACCTATCCATGGGGCAGCGCAGACCCGGCCGGCAAAGCCAACTTCGATCCAAAGGGGGATCGCACGTTCGGCGAATGGCGCACCTACGTCAAACCGGCCGGGAGTTATCCGCCGAACAAATGGGGTCTGTACGACATGGCGGGCAATGTCTGGCAGATGGTCGACCGGTATCCGGACCCGGCCATCTCCCGCTTCGTGTACCGCATCGAGAATCCGACGGAACGGGAAAACCAGCTCGCGGGAGGATCGTGGGCGCGCGCAAGCTATTACCTGCGATGCGGCGTCTTCGGCGGAGCTTCCTCCGGAATTCGTCACCCCGATATCGGCTTCCGGCTGGTTCGCGAGCCGGAAGGCTCCACGCACTTCCGGAGAGTTCCGCGCCGTGTCGTCGCCGCGCCGCTTGGCGGAGGAAAAGTATTTCTGAGTTGGCAACTGCTGCCGGAAGACACCGCCGCTACCGGCTTTCATGTCTACCGCGCCACGCGGCCCGACGCGGCGGGCGAGCGCATCACATCCTCGGCGATTCCCCATTCCACCAGCTTCACGGATGCGAGCGCTCCCGCGGTGAGCCGGTTGTATTACCGCGTGCGTCCCGTGCAGGGAGGCGGCAAGGAAGGTCCACCTTCGGAATGGGCCGGCGTCGACCCGGGCGCAAACCGGTCCAATGCCGTCGCTGTCTTTGAACCCACCGTACAGGAAGGCGGAGCGGTTCCGATTTTCGGAGACCTGAATGGAGACGGCGTGCTGGACGCCGTACTGCGGCTCGACAACGGCATACGGGAGATGTCGAGGGACCCCGGCGTACCGGTGGAACTCGAAGCGTTTACCAGCTACGGACGGAGCCTGTGGAGGCGCGCGCTGGTCCGGCACGACCATTGCTTCGGGAGTGCGAACAATGTTCCGGTGGTGGTCTACGACCTCGATGGCGACGGCAAAGCGGAAGTGGTGAGCCGCTACCAGGAAGGGGAACAGGTTTATCTCGCCGTGCTCGACGGCATGAGCGGCCGCGTGCTACGGAAAACGCCCTGGACGGAGATGGCGTCCGACTTTGCGAGATCGTCGACGCGGATTCACATGTCCATCGCCTACCTCAACGGGAAGACGCCGGCCATTGTCACGCAGACGGGCCTCTATGAGAACGAGATCTTCGATGCCTACGATTCGGAACTGAACAAGCTGTGGCAGTATCGCAGCTTTGCCGAAACCAACGGCAGCGGCTCACACCATATCGATATCGCGGATGTGGACGGCGATGGAAAAGACGAGGTCTTCAACGGCACGACGGTGCTGAACCCGGATGGCACTCTCCGCTGGTCCATCTACCGGGAGCATCCCGATATTGTTGCCATCAAGCGCATCCTGCCGGGTTCGAAAGAGCGCCAAGTGTATTATGCCGTGGAAAGCGGCGTACATGCGGGCGCCTACCTGGTGGACGCGAAATCGGGAAAGATCCTCTGGAAGACGAACCGCGAGGACGACCCGCGCTGGGTTCATGCCCATATCGGCTGGGCTTCCGACATCTTTCGAGGCTCGCCTGGTATGGAGATGCTGACGAACCGCGACGGGCACCTGGCCAAAGACCAGGTGTTGTTCGCCAGCGACGGGCGCATTCTGATGAATCCGTTTCCGCCGGGATGGAAGCCGGTTCACTGGACCGGCGATGAAACACGTGAGCTGATGTCGAACGACGGCACGCGGCTGGGCCGGTTCACGGGCAAGACGGTTGAGGCGATCGAGACGGCTGTACCCAACGAACTGGGCAGCGGCGGCTGCAACATGGTGGCGGACCTCGCCGGCGATTACCGCGACGAAGTCGTCTGCACCGGGAAAACAAACGAGGGCAGGCGGGCGGTGTTCGTCTTCACGAACGTGGAGCCGTTGGCGAAGCGCGAGGTCACGCGGACGGCAAACCGCGAATACCGGCTCTGGATGGCGCGGAACCAGGGCGGCGGATACGCCTCGTATTTCGAATGGCAGCCGGAGTAGCTCAGGGCAGCGCGAACGCCACCAGGGCGTCCGAGTAAGTCTCGTTGTATTTGTTCCCGCCGCCGGCGGCGATGACGACGAACTGCTTTCCGGATTTTTTGCCGACGAAGGTCATCGGCGTGGCATGGCCGCTGGCGGGCAGGCGCGTACTCCACAGCTCCTTGCCGGTGTCCTTGTCGAAGGCGCGGAAACGGCTGTCGTTGGTGGCGGCGATGAACACCAGCCCGCCCGCGGTGACGATGGAGCCGCCGAGGTTCGGCGCACCGGTAGGGGGCAGGCCCTTATCGATCAGCTTGTCCACCACACCGAGCACGGAACGCCAACGGAATTCGCCGGTGTTCAGATCAATCGCCGTAAGATGTCCCCAGGGCGGCTCCTGGCAAGGGTACTGATTCTTGTCCCAGAAGCGCGAATTCGGACTGCCCATTCCCCTTGGGCGAAACGGAATTTCGGAGCCTTGTGGACGTTCGACCATTTGATACACCATGCCCACGTCCATCGAGTTCACGTAGAGCGTTCCGGTCTCGGGATCGAACGATCCGGCGCCCCAGTTCGCCCCTCCGTTCGTGCCCGGAAACAGCACCGTGGGCTTCAGCCCGATCGGTGTATAAAGCGTGCCGAACACCGCATCCTTCATGAGCTTTTCGCAGAAGGCACGCGTCTCGGGCGTGACCCGGGTCAACTCCTCGGGACGAAAACTCTGGCGGGCAAACGGCGGAGGTTTCAGAGGAAACGGCTGGGTGGGGTAAGCCTCTTCGCCCGGTACGTCGCTGGCGGGAACGGCGCGCTCTTCGATTTCGAACAGCGGCTTTCCGGAATAGCGGTCGAACACGAACGTGAATCCCGTTTTGGTGATCTGGGCGACGGCGGGAACCTTCTTGCCGTTGCGAACCACGGTGGTGAGAACCGGCTGCGCGGGCAGATCGTAATCCCAAATATCGTGATGGATCGTCTGGAAATGCCAGAGGCGTTTGCCGGTGGAGGCATCGAGCGCAACGAGCGAATCGCCGAACAAGCCCGCTCCCTTCCGGTCGCCGCCATATAAATCCGTAGCGGGCGAAGTGAGCGGAACGTAGACGATACCGCGGTCTTCATCGACGCTCAACATGGACCAGGCATTGGCGCCGGCCCGGTCTTTCCAGGACTCCCCTTCCCAGGTGTCGTTGCCGAACTCGCCGGGGCGCGGCACGGCATGAAACGTCCACACCAGGCGTCCCGTGCGCACGTTGAAAGCGCGGATGTCGCCGGCGGGTCCGCGGGATTCGCCGTCCGCGGCAAGCGCCCCACAAATGACGAGGTCCTTGTAAATGGCGGGGGGCGAGGTCATCCCGTAGCCGCGGCCGGGAAAACGATCCGCCACGCCCTTGCGCAAATCCACGACGCCCTTCTCGCCGAAAGCGGGATCGGGCTTGCCGTTGGCCGCATCGATCGAGAACAGGCGTCCGTCGAGAGTGCCGAAAACCACGCGGGCCGCTTTGCCGTCCGTCCACCAGGCGGCTCCGCGATGGATGAAGAGATTGACCGGGCGCTCTTTGTCGAGCTCCGGGTCAAAGGACCACAACTCGCGCCCCGATTCAGCCTCGAGAGCGATCAGGCGGTTGAACGGCGTGGTGAAGTACATGACGCCGTCGACCACCAGGGGAGTCGCTTCGAACGCCGAGCGGGAAACATAGGTCGTTCCGTCGCTCATGTCGCCGGTGTGATAGGTCCAGGCGACTTTCAGGCGCGAAACGTTCGTGCGATTGATCTGCTTTTCGCTGGAATATTTCGTCCCTCCGCTATCGCTCCCGTAGTAGCGCCAATCGGAAGCGAACAAGGGAACGACCGCGAACAGCAGCAGTGGGAGATATCGGGCAGCCATCACTACAGGAATGCCCGCAGAAGCCGGGTCTGCACGTCCTTGAGATTCGAGTGCGCGGCGTCCAGTTCCGAGATCTTGTCGCGCAAGGTGCGCAACAGCCTGGTGCGCTCGATGGCGCCCTGGATCACCAACAAAAGCTGCGCATTATCCCAGGGCTTCTCGAGGTACTGATAGAGGCCGATCTCGTTGATGGCCTGGATGGCGCTCTGTTTGTCGGCGTGTCCGGTCAGCAGAACGCGAGCCGCTTCCGGCTGAAGGTTTTTGGCTTTTCCGAGCAACTGGATGCCATTCATTTTCGGCATCAGGTAGTCCGTGACGATGACATCGACGGGATTCGTCTCCAATTGCCTGGCGGCGTCCTCCGGGCTGGTGAA
>DASTMK010000244.1:0-3708 GCA_035714225.1 Bryobacteraceae bacterium
CGCAGAACTTCGAAGGGCTTCATTCCGCACTGCGCCATTAACGACATCTCACGGTGAATCGAGAATCCGGGCACGCTGAAAATTTGCGGCGAATCCGTGCCCAGCGCGATCTTCGCTCCGGCTTCATGCAGCGCCCGCAGAATTTTCCGGCGAAGATCCATTACCCGCGGACCGGTCTTGCCGCCAACCAGGAAGCCCAGAAACGGGCCGCCATCCGGCCGCAATAGTGAGTTCTTCCCTTTTACCCAGTTGTCAACGGCGGAGCGGGGCATGTAGCGCACCTCCGGTATGGAAGAGCGCAATTTCTCACCGTCATCGGCGCTGTAGAAGTTTTCCCAACACGCCATGGTGGGCATATTCCAGACTCCGGCTTCGCGTGTGAGCCGGACGAGTTCCGCAATCTTGCCTTCGTCGACGTGAAAGGGCAGATCGCGGGCTCGTACTTTCGGGTCCTGCGAGCGAAGCGGCGATGTCTCGGATTCGAGCCCCTCGATGTAGTTGTCGAGATGGTCAATGCTGCGCTGGCGCGCCTGAATGACCCGCCGCACGCCCACTTCGTTCGGTACGTGCCCGGCGAAGTCGATCTGCAGTTCTCGCGCTGTGCGGACCACAGCGTCGTACGCTTCCGGGCCCATTCCTTCAGAGATCTTCAGCAGATCGTAGCCGGCAGCCTTCTGCTCGCGGACCATTTTTTCGGCTATCTCCGGCGTCCGGACATTGCCGCCGAACGGCGGCCCGGCGACGTAGAGCCGCGGTCCGGGTAGTTTGCCGGCATTCACATCCTCCCGGATCTGAAGAGCAACGGGATTGCCTTGCATTCCCCGGACGGTGGTGACGCCATTGGCAATGTAGAGAAAAAGGAAATGCTCTACAAGACTCCGCGGCGCGTCGGAAGAAGGCAGATGACCGTGCATCTCCGCAAGGCCGGGCATCAGGTATTTGCCGGACGCGTTGATCCGTTCGGCACCTTCCGGAGCTTTGACGCGATTGGCCGGCCCAATCTGCGCGATACGCCCGTCGCGGATAATCACGGTCTGGGTTTCGACGACGCGCTCGCGGTCCATCGGGACGATGTTGACGTTCTCGAACGCGATGATTTGGGCGAATGCAGCGGGAGCAAGTGAAAGCACCCCGAGTAATGCCGCAAGCTTTCCCTTTCGCATAATGGTTCCGGTTCCCCCCTGGATGACTGTTCGTATAGTGCGACGGGCACAGGCCGTTTTCGTTTCGCCGCAGGTGGGAGCGGCGCGGAAATCCGCAACACATCCGCGCTTTCCGCATCCTAATAGAGGAGCACATAGAGAGGAGTAGACATGAAGGTTGGCATCATTGGCGCAGGGCAGATCGGCGGCACACTCACACGCCGGCTGGCCTCCCTGGGACACGAAGTATTTGTAGCCAATTCGCGAGGACCCGAAACGCTCGCCGGTCTGGCAAGCGAAACTGGTGCGAAGGCGGTCACGGTTCCCGAAGCCGCCCGGGCCGGCGAGGTGGTTATCGTAACGATTCCCGAGGGGAAAGTTCGAGACCTGCCGAAGGATCTGTTTGCCGGTGTCCCTGAGAATGTCGTGGTCGTGGACACCGGCAACTATTACCCCCGGGAACGGGATGGCCGTATCGACGAAATCGAAGATGGAATGATGGAAAGCCGCTGGGTTGAGCATCAACTCGGCCGGCCCGTGATCAAGGCGTTCAATAACATCTACGCCAGCCATCTGATGGAGTATGGACGCCCGGCAGGCAGCCCAAACCGCTTCGCGCTGCCCGTGGCCGGAGACGACGACCGGGCAAAAAAAGTCGTGATCGGGCTGTTGAACGAACTCGGGTTTGACGGCGTCGATGCCGGCGGAATCGATGAGTCCTGGCGCCAGCAGCCTGGAACCCCGGTTTATGGCGCCGATCTCGACGCCGCCGGCGTACGGCGAGCCCTGGCGGAAGCGAAGAGCGAGCGCACACCGCAGTGGCGGGCCACAAACAACAGCCCCGGCGCCTTTGGCCGCCCCGCCTGACCCCGTCTTCTCGCGAACGGTGCTAGCATTGTTCCCGTGACCCTTCCCGGGCTGCTTCATGCGTTTCTGATCGGTGGCGTCAGCGGTTTACGGGCGATGACCGCGCCGGCAATCGTCAGTTGGGGCGCGCATCTGGGATGGATCGACCTTTCGCAGACGCCATTGGCGTTTCTCGGTTATGCTGCGACACCTTACATTATCAGCCTGCTGGCCATTCTTGAACTGATCGCGGACAAGCTACCGTCGACACCCAGCCGCAAGGCTCCTCCGGGATTCATTGCGCGCCTCGGGCTCGGCACATTTTCCGGGTATGCGTTGTCGCTGGGCATTGGACAATCCGGCGTCATCGGCGCTGTATTGGGATTCGCAGGCGCAATCGCAGGCACACTGGGCGGCTATGAGGCACGAACCCGTTCAGTCAAGGCGTTGAAAGTACCGGATATCGTGGTCGCCTTGCTTGAAGATGCAATCGCCATCGCCATCGGGCTTGCCGCCGTTCATCACAACCAGCCTCTGTGACGTATGAAGAGCGCTTGTTAGACTGAACAGTGTAAGGAACAGAGTGGTGGAATCCCTCGTCTTCCTATGCGAATGAAGTCCAGCGCGTCCTTTATGGAAGCGGTGTTTGTTGCGGCCGCTTCGCTCCGCTCCAGCAAATTACGTAGTTTTCTTACCTTACTCGGTATCATCCTCGCCACCACCACGCTGATCGCCGTGATGGGAATCATCCACGGCATGGACGTCTACATCGCCACGCAGGTATCCGACATGGGAGTGGACGGCTACCGTGTCCGCCGGGTCGTAATGATGGGCGAGCGGGACCCGAAAAGATGGTTGCAGCTCAATCAGCGAAACCCGCAACTTACGCCCGAAGAATTCGAGTTCCTTCGCGAGCGGGTCACGCTCTCGCGTGAAATTGGGATGGACGCCTCCCGTGGTGTCACGGTGACCAGTAAGGGTGTCGAGATTGATGGCGCGCAGTTGCAGGGTGTGTCCCCAAGCGTGGGGGTCATCTCCAACGTGCCGGTGGAGACGGGCCGGTTTCTCAGCGACAGCGACAACCGGAGACGGCTCTCCGTTGCCGTAATCGGGAGCGATGTCGCAGAGAAATTCTTTGCCGGCGTAGATGCCATCGGCAAGACCATCGATGTGGAAGGCAGGCCGTTCGAAATTATCGGAACCTGCAAATCCCGGGGCAGTGTTTTCGGGCAGTCCCAGGATAACTTCGTCATGATCCCCGTTGAGACGTACTTCAAGATGTACGGTTCACGCTCCGGCGTGAGCTTCAGCGCGTTGGCCCTGGATCGCAATCACCTCGAACAGGCACAGGACGAAGTGCGGGCGCTGCTGCGGGCATTTCGTCATCTCCGGCCGGGAGAGGAAGACAATTTCGGCATCATGGCCTCCAGTTCTCTCGTCGACATGTGGGATCGCATGACGGGAGCCATCGCGGCCACGGCGGTGGGTGTTGTTTCGGTGTTCATGGTGGTTGGAGGGGTTGTGATCATGAACATCATGCTGGCCGTGGTCACCGAGCGAACGCACGAAATCGGCATTCGAAAGTCCGTCGGCGCCAGGCGCCGGGATATTTTGAACCAGTTCCTGGTGGAGTCTTCCATGCTGTCGGCGGCGGGCGGGTTCATCGGTGTGATGGTGGCCTGGTTCAGCGCGATCGCTGTCCGCCGGCTCACACCCGTTC
>DASTMK010000245.1:0-9407 GCA_035714225.1 Bryobacteraceae bacterium
TTTTTGGCAGGATGATGTCGGCGCTGATATGATCAGCGACGTCATTCTCCATGACCTTGAAGCTCCCTTTGGCCTGGGTCCGGTTGAATGCGAGACGGAACTGGTAGAAGTGACGCGCGGGAAGACCCAGCTTTTCAAACAGAGAACGCCGAATCCAGCCGCGACAGTCATTCGTACCGAGGGTGTGATCTTCTACGACGAGCACCCGCACATCCGGTTCTTCGACCCGCACCTTGCAGGGCGAGATCAAGATCCCGAAGTAGGTGATCGCAGCTTCCGGCCACTGCTGGAACCGCTCGGCGATCGGCTTCTCGAACTCCGTGCTCACGGCGTAGTATTTGCCGTTCTTCGCGGAGCCCGATGCCCCGATGAGGCGAAACTCCACCCCACCCACAGTGAACTTCGCCAGAGCCTGTTCCACCTTGGCACGCCCATAGTCATCCAGCTCGCTGCCAGGAATCTCAACCGTCGCCACTCGAATTCTCGGATAGAGGGCATCAAGCAACGTGTTGTCGAGTTGTCCCTGCCTCATGAGCTGCATGCTTTTCTGAGCTACTGTTCCTTCCTGATCGATCTCCAACGCCAAAACTGGCAATTGGGACGTAACTATGGTTTTCATTGGGCATCTCCTTATCTGTTTCTGTTGAATGAGCAACAGACAGACAGGAGCGCCGTCTCCGGTGCTCTCCCTCCGCCTGTTGCCGTGAACTTGAATCAAGTTCCCGGGTGCCAGGCTCGAAGAGCCGTCACCGGGTTATCGTGCTGCTAGGCCGTCATGGTCTTTTCCTTCACCTCAGCCTCACGTTCTTGTAACTGCGAGGTCTGCTCGCACGAGTCGCTGCCGCGCAACAAGGCGTCCGCCTGCTGCACCAGATGCGTTTGAGCGTGATTGAGCATTTTCCACGCCGGGCTTATCAATCCAAACCCGTCTTCACGGCCAACGGCGGCTCGGGCATCACCAAGCAGTCGGGCCGCTTTCACAAGCGCTCTGTACTCGTTTTCCATTGCTCCTTCTCCCTTTTCTTCCTGTCCCACGAGCAACAGGCAGATCGGAGCGCCGTTTCCGGTGCCTCTCTGAAGCCTGTTGCCGTGAACTGGATCCAGTTCTCGGTGCCAGGCTCGAAAAGCCGTCACCGGGTTGTTGCCCTACTACGCCGCCTTCGCCTTTACGGTGAACTGTCGGATTCGCCGCCATTCCGCGACACGTTCCTTGAGCTCATCCACAAGACCAGGGAGCGCTTCCACCACCACACCGAACGCTATGCCGCCAACGAAGAGCAGACGCTGTTGCCAGGTCATGCTTGCGCTGATGAGCATCGCCGAAACGACTGTGAGTAGTGTTGCCATTTTGTTTTTCAACATGGATACTCTCCTCTTCCGTCTGTTGGCAGAACAGCAAGGAGCCCGCTGGAATGGGTCTCTTCGCTATCCGTGGCCAGGGTTGGTGAGAACTCTGGCCAGGATTCGCGTGGAAACCCGACCAGCACTTTCCTGTATCAGAGCTACAGGTCGCTTACACACCTACGTGCATGAAGCCAGTGCTGCCCGTTATGAATGCGCTATTTCTTCTCGTGCTGAACTCCCTCCTTCTTGATCACTGGTGCGCCCGTGCTCACATCGACGTTGGCCTTCCACTCCGTCACCACGGCGTAGCTGCCGCTCGCACGGAACGATGCGGTGAGCGCTTCGTTTTCCGACGCGACCTCCTCACCGAGCTGGAGCCCGTCGCTGCCCGACGCCTTGATCAGAAAGTAGCGGGCCGTCGAAGGCTCCGCCGTTTTGGTTCGTTGCCGGCGCCGGGAACTGCGCTCCTTCTTGCCTGCCGGAGCCTTCGGCTCAGCGAGGCCGCTTGTTGTTGGTTCCGTCGCTGCTCCCATCGAATCGCCTCCTTCCAACTCATTCGCGGCCCGCGCCCTTGCGAGCTGCGGGCCGCGTCGCGTCCTCTCTCAGGTACGCTGTTTCGCCAGATTGCGCTGGCTTCGCTCCCACCAGCCCCCGATCCGGAGATGCCCTCTCGCTGGAACCGGGGGCGGCAGAATCCATCACCGGTTCCCCAGGAGGCTCGACTCCTGCAAAAGTCCGGTATCTTTTTCACCGACCATCTGTTCTTCCCTGTACTCGGCGACCAGCAGGCCGCTCGGCACACGTTCTGTTCGCCGTTCCTGAATCAGCCGGACGTGATACTTGGCTACGATCCGATCCGTGAACTCGCTCTTATTCCTGACTCGATGAACTTCCTTCACCCCAAAAGCCTGGAACGTCCACGCCTGACCAGGGACCGGCTCGATGGATCGGATCTTGAACGAGGAGGTGATCTGTTCCTCTTTGATCTTGCCTATCAAGTCCTGATCCCGCAGGAGATTGAGACTGTACATCCGCAAGTTGGCGGTCATCATGTTGAGCGCGTCGGCCAGATTCTTGTCGACCGACGTCGGGGTGTACCGCATGTAACTCTCGAGGAATTTCCGGACTACGGCGCGGCCTTCAATGTCAGTCGGCGCCGCTTCACCCGCCGGTGTTGCGGCGAGCACACTCAGCAAGTTGCTTCTCGTCTCCGATGCGGTGTTCGTCGGCGCGGCGCCGACCACGGTCGCTTCGCCGTCCGCGGAGATGCGAATAACAGTCGCTGGCTGCAGCCTCACGTAGATGGCAAACCCGAGGGAGACCAAAGCGATCACCCCGAACAGCCCAGCCATCAACATCGACCGATTCGCGTACGCTCGAAGCTGGCCATCATGCTCGTAGGACTTCGTGTACCGAGCCTTCTCTGGGACTTCTTGGTTGCCGTCAATCTGTCGTTTTCTTGAGAGCATATGATCTTCACACCTCCATGAACCGGCCGCTCTTCCCGAGGCCTAGGTTCCCTAGTTGCCGTCACCCCGCCCCGGCTTGAACTTGAAGGCTCCTAATGCTGTGCCAACCGTGTGAACTACCGTCATCATCGAGCTGCCGATTTCCCCGGTCACAATGCGCCGCGCGAGAAATGGAATCAGCGCCACCATCACCGCGAACAGAATGCTCGCCAGCGACATCAGCAGCGCCCCGCTCGCACCTTGGAACCACCCACCCAGGCTGTTGGCGGCCAGCATGGCGCCTAGACTTTGAGCATTGATGGCCGTGAGGAGCACGCTGAATAAGGCATAGACAATGCCCCAGGCGTGAAACACGAACAGGTTCACCAAATAACTGCGCGCCAGTTGGCCAACACCAAACGCTGGGTAAAGTGCGAGCACCATCGGCCCGACCGCGTACAATACGGCCCCGTATAAGCAGTAGAGTATGGTGAAAATCAGCAGCGCGATCGGAAAGACGATAGCGGCGATCAACTGCACGAGCACGCTCACCAGAGCCACGATGCTGCTGACAACCAGATTGAACCAATTGGCATTCCCCAGGCCGTTAAAGTATTGATTGACCTGAAGCATCCAGTTGTCGGCCCAATCATTGGGAGAGATCGTCGCCGCGACCTGATTGAACGCGCCGTTGACGTTCCGGAAGATCGTACTATAGTTGGAAACGATCAAACCCAAAAGGAGAAACTTCGCCGCCGCGACACCGATCATGCGCGCGTCTCCCCCTCGGGCGTATGCCTCATAGACGGCAAAGAGCGCACAAAGCAGTAGAATTGCATTGGCTATGTTCGTAATCGCCCCCATTGGCCCCCCGGGGGCATCAATGCCGTTCAACACAGTTTGGAATGTCTGCTCAAAAAAGAACATCGCTTCCCCTTTACTTCTTGAACATGTTCGTTACATCTCGCCGCGTATCGCTCGCGTGATTCGCGTTGAACTTCAGGCTCGCCCCGGTGTTCGCCATGTCGATCGCTCTGATGCGGAACAGTTCCGCTGTCGCAGACTGGGTCAGCGCGTGGGCCTTCACCAACATGGCCGCCGCTTGTGCCTCAATCATCGGAGCCGTTCCCGGCGCGGCCACGGCGAGTTCAGCGGCCAGTTGGTCGGATGCATCCATCAACTGGTCTGCGGCGGCGTCGATGGCGATCGCCTTCTTCAAGGCTGCTTGCGCGGTTGCGTCCGTCATATCGATCAGATCCCGCACCGGCGGCGGAGCATCAGTCGCCGGAGGTATGGCCTGATAAACGGTAGTGAACCGGTTGGCCACCTGCGCGATGCTTCCCGCATTTCGCGACAGGAGTACTGCTTCGAGCTGGCGGGGATTCGCGAGCGTCGCGCTGGCCACGTTCAGATTCACCAGCCCCCGGATGACGTTGTAGAAACCCTGCACGGCACCCACCACGGCGCGCGCGCGGTTAATGGCGTCCAGCGGGTAGACGGTGTTCTGGAAGAAGTTCTGAATGGCGTTTAGCACCCCGTTCACCGCATTCAGCGCACCACTAATGTCGCGCAAGCCGGCGCCGATGACGTTCGTGATGGCGGTATTGATCGCCCCTATCGCCGACACGATCGCAGCGACATCGATAAATTGACCCTTTGCGGGCTGCGGCACGACCATTGTCATCATCAGGACCAGCACCAGAATCTTGGTGCGTTGTGTCCACACCCAACTCGTCAGGCCTCTCATAAATCGAAGAATCTGCGGCATGGAGTTTCTCTCCTTACTTCTTGAAGATCGTCTGCACGTCGTTCCGAAACTGTGCTCCAAACATCGCATTCCGCTTCCGCACGGTATTGTCGTGCGCCACACGCGCCGCCTCCTGGCGGGTGGCCGCCGCGATCATTCGCTGCATCATCGCCTGGCTCTTCACAGAGGCGATGATCCCCGCCGCCGCTAGGAACGGCGCTGAGCCAGGAGCCATATTCACTCCCTCGTCTTCAATCGCGTCAGCGGCTCCCATCATCTGGTCCACCATCGCGTCCGACGCCTTGAGCGTCTTGAGATTCGCCAGGGCCATAGCATCGTCGATGTCCGCAAGATCCCGTTCTATGGGGTGCGCGTCCGCTGGTTGAGGAATTGCACGGTAGGTCTGACCAAAGGCGTTGGTCAGTTGAGCGAAGTCTCCCGTACCGCGGTTGCGAATGATACTCTCGAGCAAGACTGGGTTCGGCAGTTGAGCGCTTGACACATTGACCCGCATCAGAGCGGGGAGAAGACCGCGAAACTGCCCGATCAATGAATTGACCAGCGCTCGCGCTCGATTGATCAACTGAAGTGGGTACACGACCTGTTCCCAGAGACTACGGAACTGATTGAGCACTCCGTTGATTGCCCCAATCGTGCCCTGAATGGCGCTTAGCAGAGGCCTGATGACGTTATTGATCGTGCTCACTACCTGCGCTGCCGCTGCGATGATGGCCGGGATGCCGAGTTGAGCCTTTGCCGGCGGCGCGACGACCGCAAACGCAATCGCTCCGACCAAGGTCACAGCCACAAGCCGGCGCACTCGGGTCACCAGGAAGAACGCCAGCAGGCTTGTAAACATGAGCGATAGGAGCTTCATAAAGTGAATCCTTACCTCTGCGCGGCCGCACCAGCCACTGCACCCGATAGCTCTTCGGGAAGCGCCGGCACGTCCGCGAGTCCGTTCGGAAACCTTTCAGCGAGTTCCTGGTAAACGTCCAGCGGAATCCGAGCCGGATTATTGGCGAAGCAATAGGTTCGATAAGCGCGTTCTCGCGGGAACGTTGTACACACCCAATACTCGATGGGCGTTGGCACGAGACGAATCGTTTGCGTCGTTTCGGCCTTCTCACCGATCACCAGTAGCGCCTCGGCACTCCGGCCTTTTCTCGGCGCGCCGAAGCGCTTGATCTCGTCCAACGCCACTTGATTCAGTGCCAGATGGATCGCGAGCGGGCTGACATCTCCCGGCTGGCGGCCAATGATCTTCGTCGAAACATTGCGCACGATGCCGGGACCGTGGATGCGTGGCTGCGTGTCCGTCCCGACGAAGTCCTCAAGCGTTTGCGAAATGCCCCAGACGCTACCGCCGCGTTTGCGCGCTGTGCGGAATAGCTGCACGACTTCGGGAGCCAGGACGTTGGAGTCGAGCAACGACCAGCACTCGTCGAGGACGGTAATGCTGTGTTGGCCCGTCCTGCCGGAGGCCCGCTCCTGCATTGCGTGGGCAATCATCATGCTCATCGCGGTTTCGAGCTTTGGGTCGTCGCTCAGCCTTTCCACGTTGAAGAACAGCCAGTCGGCGTCCGTCTTCAGCGTGGTGTGCTGGTCGAACAATTTCGAGTAAACGCCCTTTTCGCCAGTCCACTCGCGGAGTTTGAGAGCCGCCAACTTGGCTTCCTCCACGGTCCGCTCGATGCGCTCTTCATCACGCCATTGTTGGAGTTCTTCTCGCAGATCGTTGAAAGTCGGCGTCGGGTTGCTGTGCCGGATGGCGCAGCGCTTATAGGTGCGGCTAATCGCCTCACTGAGCAGGTTGTCGAGCAGGGCTGTGTCCGAATTCGGGCTGTCCCCGATCATATGGCGGGTAAGATTTTTAAGGAAGGCGATCTTATCCTTTCCGGGCGTCGTCGCACCCGGCGCCAGGTCCCAGGGATTGAGAGTTACGCTTCCTTCGAGATCCACCTCGATCGACCGCCCACCCATCAACTCCACCAGCGGACGGTACGAGTCTCCACGCTCAAGAATCGAGATCAGCGGCTTCAGTCGTGCCATCATCAGCAGGAACAGCATCGCCATGAAGGTTTTGCCGCCGCCTGACGCTGCCATGATCAGCAGGTTCGCGTCCGCGAGCGATGAATCCCACGGAGAGAACGGCACGAGTTGACGCTGAGGCGTATCGAGCAGAATCAGCGGCGACTGCGGCGTGCCGCGCCAGGAAGTTTCCATTGGCAGCAGGTCTGCCGCATGCACTGTCAGGCAGTCATTCTCCCGCTGATTTTCTTCGCTCATACCGGGAAGACCCCCGATGAACAACCGCCGCTTTGCCAAGTCCTCGGGAAGCCCACGGCTTCCGTTCATCTGCATGACCGTGTACAGAACCTTCTGACGCCGGTCCGACAAGACCCGCTCCTGTTCGGCGAGGTCACGGTGGCTCTGCACGGGTTGCGACGTGCGGACACCGATCACCATGCTGGTGCGACACGTTTTGAGCGAACTCGCAATCAGATTCTCGAGTGTCTCGATCAACTGGCGCTGCGCCACCTGCGCGTCGATGTCGATGCGGTACCCGCCATGCGAGTCCCGTTGGGCGGCCTGCATTTTCTTGAGGCGCCCCTTGTAGTGTTTGATCATCGCCGCCTGGTCCGGAATAGTGACGTCGGTGTTGACCGTGATGGGGAAGTCGAGGCCAACAAGATCGCGTAGTATCCCCGGGAACGTGGCATCGGGCAGGTCCTTCAGAGTGATGAAAGAGTACAGGAGGCCGCCGATTCGAATGTAGGTCTCTTCCTCATGTTCGATATTCGTATTGACGATCTGCTCCCGTGCGCTACGATGCTGTAGTGAAGACTCCGGCCGGCGAAGCGGTACTCGGTCTTCCATCAGCGGATTCAGGGCGCGCTTCATCTCGAGAAAGATCTCTGCGTCTGTCAGCCGTCGGACTCCCATCCCCGTCGCTCTCAACGTCTGCTCGACACCCGAGAGGATGGACCCGAATTCGGCCAAGACATCTTCGTGCTCCCGCGCCGTTCGTTGGATACATTTATTCGCGGACAGGCTAAAGGTGTCGAGGCTGAAGCGTTTCGTCATTGCCTTGCCGAAAGCCGCGCCGGGAAGTTCGTGGTGGACTGTTGGATTCCACTGGAAGTACGCATGCAGAAGCGGCAGCAGATAGTAGCCTTCTCGCTCCTTCGTTCTCCAGACGTCCATCCTGACGCGATCGAGGGCCAAGAGCGTTGGATTCTGATTCCGGAGTTGCTGCTGATATCGTTCCCGCAGATCGCCGAGCCCTTCGGCAATCTCGAACCGCACCTGCATTCGCATGGATCGCTCGGGCAGTGACCGGATCAGCGCTTCGAGCGCCAGCTTCGTCCTGTTCCTGCCATCGTCGCTGTGGTAATACGAGTTGATGCCACTGAGTTCATAGCCGGCGACTAATGCGCCCGTGGTTCTGATGATCACGTCGTGCAAAATGTCGCGCACCGGCAGCAACTCGGAGAATGCTGGCTGGTGCAGAGACGCGTTATGCTGTTCGATAGTCGTTGGCATCGATCTTCTCCTCTTTGAAATAGTCGAGCTTCATTCCCGAGTCGGGCTCAAGCCCGCAATAGATCCGGGGCTTAGTGTGCCAAGCCAGAAAATCCTTCAGGTAGCCTCTAGGTTTTCCGTATTTGAACAGCATGAGAAATGGGATGCTCAGCACTGGAACGATATACTGCAAGAACACGTTCATCGGGATTCCGAATAGGTGGCGATCAATCCAACGGCAGAAGATGTTGGTGAGGGCTGCCAGGCCGATCACGACGAACCAATCTTCGAACTCCAGGTAGAGGAAGCTCACTCGCGTGTGCAGATTGCGGTGAACCGGGCTGATGTTCAATGCCATTGCCTTCTTATCCCCCTATCAGCTAATGCCGCCCAGTCCTTGCGCGATGAACCATTCCGCCAGCCGCAGCAAGCCGGACAACGCCAAGCACAGTGCAGCGGCGCTGAAATGCCGCATCCAGGCACCGCCGGCATAAATGCGATGACCGATGCCCGCGTACATCATGAATCCGTGCAGCAGTTGCAGCACCGCGTACACCGGGAGAAAGACATTGCACGTCCAATTCACCAGGCCCCGAAGCGTGATCCAAACCAGGTCCGGGTTGTTCCACGCAGCTTGCGCCGCGAATTTCTCGATGCCACGCAAGACACCCGAGACCATCAAGCAGAGAAAGCCCGCCCACGGTGCATAGGTGTGCGCCTGCCCGTGCGCGTAGCGGAGGACGCCGAGCGCGAAGAACAACGCTGCGAGCGTCGGCATGATGACGTTGCCCGTCCAATTCGTCAGGTTTGTAATGCCAGTGAGGAAGTTCATGCGGCCTCAAGTTGCTACATCATCGAAACGACCAAGCGCCACAGAGCGGAGACGGTCAGGAACGCTGCGGCGGAACCGATGAGCCGGATCGCTGGCCGGCCGAACGCGAAGTTCACAACGGCGCCAATGACAGCCAGGCCGGCCGCGATCGGCATGATCCGGCTGGCGGTGTACGTCCAAGCCCCTTCGAGGACCGCGGCCGTCCCAAACCGCGTCCCGTCATTCCAACCTTGGAGAAGAGCAGCGCTCGCGGGGATCGCCAGTAGGAACATGGCGCCAAGGATCGAGGCTAGAGGAGTGTAGCCTTCGCTCCAGTCGATCACGGACCGAAGAACCATCCACGCCGCGAGGACCGGCACTAAACGGCCGATCACGAAGCTGTTCACGAAGATCACGGCGTCATTCGCGAACGTCGACATCCATCCGTTGCCGATGCCTCCACCAGGAAGTGGCGCACCAACACCCCAAAAGGCGAACCATCCGAATACTTGCGGGAGGGTGATCATCACGA
>DASTMK010000246.1:0-6278 GCA_035714225.1 Bryobacteraceae bacterium
TATTGAAGACACGAGCCTCGCCTGCTCGCTCCCGGGGTTCGTCGTGCTCTCGCCGGCGGATGAAGTGACGATGCGCGCCCTGGTTCGTGCCGCTGTCCAGCATGTGGGTCCGGTGTTTATCCGCGCGGGACGGCCGAAAGTCCCCATCCTCTATTCGCCGGACCAGCAGTTTGAGATTGGCAAGGCCATCACGCTCACGGAAGGAACGGATGTGACGCTGCTCGCTACCGGGTTGATGGTGGTCGAATCGATCAAGGCCCAGGAGATTCTGGAAAACGAGGGCATATCGGCCAGAGTGATCGATATTCACACGATCAAGCCGCTCGATGTCGGCCTGATTGACAAGGCCGCCTCGGAAACCGGCGCCATCGTTGTTTCGGAAGAGCATCTGGTCGACGGCGGCCTCGGCGTGCGAGTCGCTCAGGCTGTAGCCCAAACCAGCCCCTGTGTCATGGAGTTTGTCGGCCTGACGGATTACGCCGAGTCCGGGAGCCCCGAAGATCTGCTTCGCAAATATGGCTTGGTCGCTCCGGATATCGCCGAAGCGGCCCGCAAGGCAGTTGCCCGAAAGAAAAAGAATAAGTCCTGATCCGGGACATGCCATGTCTGATCCCTCCACCTCGCTCGCCAAGAGCCTGGTTACTCTTTTGCGAGCACGCGAAGGCGAGTATGAACGCGTCTCGCGGCTGTTGCATGATGAAATCGGCCAAGTCTTGAGCGCGGTAGGGCTCCAATTGGACGTTTTACGGCTCGACTACAAGGACCAACTGCCGGAGATCGCCGCGCGAACCGCGGAGATCCAGAACCTGCTGGAACGCGCGATGAAACAGGTCCGTGACCTCAGCTATCTTCTGAACCCCGCTATTGTGGAACGCGCGGGGCTTCACTCCGCGCTGGACCGGCTGGTGGGGCGATCCCGCGCCTTGTTTCCAGGCCCGATCCGGCTTCTTTTGGATTCGTCGGTCCGCATTCCCCCGGATGTGGGTACCGCCTTCTATCGCATCGCCGAACAAGCCATCGAAAATGCCGTACAGCATTCCGGCGCCACTCTGATTGAAGTGTTGCTCAAGCCCGCCAGAAACGCCGCGAGCCTGGAGATTCGCGATAATGGAACCGGGTTCTCGCCCGATGCCCACGATGGAGAAAACGGGCTGGGACTAGCTCTGATGCATTACTATGCCGAGCAGAAGAATCTCGAGTTCAAGATCAGGACCGGCGCAGATGAGGGTACAATCATAAGCGTACTGTACGTACCGAATGAACTCACGCAACGCCTTTAAGGCACTGAAAGGTGCGGGATGAGGGAATGAAATGCCTTTTGAAGTTCTCCTCGTAGATGACCACAAGATCATGCGGGACGGTATTAAGGCCATCCTCAAACACGCAGGCGAGTTCACTGTCGTTGCCGAAGCCGAGGATGGGGCCGAGGCGGTTCAGGTCTGCAAGCGCACCGGTCCCGATATCGTCGTAATGGACATCGGGCTTCCCGGGCTCAATGGTATTGAAGCGACCACGGAAATCAACCGGCATTGTCCCGGGACCAGAGTCATCATCCTTTCGATGTATGACGACGAACATTCCGTGGTCAGCGCTATCCGCTCCGGAGCGCGCGCTTTCGTATTGAAACGGGCCTCCGATAGCGATCTGCTCGACGCGCTCCGCACGGTCGCAAAAGGAGGATCGTATCTTAGCCCTCAGGTATCGGACCGTCTTCTAAGTCGCATCCAGCGTGGCGATCTGGAATCGAAGCCGGCCTCTTCCGCTCTCGACGGCCTCTCGCCCAGAGAGTTGCAGGTGCTGCGTCTGGTGGCCGAAGGCAAAACCAGCAAGGACATCGCCGTCATGCTTGATCTGGGTCTGCAGACGGTGCGGAGCTATCGCAAGACTATGATGAAGAAGCTGGGCGTCAACAACGTTGCCGGGCTTACACAGCTTGCATTGGCCGCGGGCATTACGCGGTTTGGCGCGACTGAGGATAGTCCTGTCGAAGCTCAGTGAGCGATGAAAACCCCCTGGGGCGACCTCCCTGTCGCCGACGCTCACGTTCATTTCTTCTCGCATCGTTTTTTCCAATTGCTCACAGCCTCAAGCCCCAACCCGCTACCTGTTGAAAGCCTGGAGGGACTGCTCGGTTGGGAGATGCCGCCGGAGAATCCGGAACAACTGGCCGCGCGGTGGGTGGGGGAACTCGATAAACATGGGGTAGAATGCGCTTCCCTCATCGCCTCGGCGCCGGGAGATGAAGACTCGGTGATCGCGGCGGTTCAGGCCTTTCCAGGCCGCTTCCGGGGCTGCTTTATGGTGAACCCCTGCGCACCCGGCGCTCCCGATAAGACAAAACGTGCGCTCGAAGCGGGGCTACGCGTCATCTGCCTGTTCCCGGCCATGCATCGTTATTCGATCCAGAGCGAACCAGTGGAGCGTTTGCTGGAACCCGTGTCATCGCAGACGGGTGCCTGCGTATTTGTGCACTGCGGTGTGCTCACCGTGGGGGTGCGGAAGAAACTGGGGCTCCCATCGCTGTTCGACATGAAGTACTCGAACCCGATCGATCTTCACGCGGTCGCCCTCCGCTTCCCCGCCCTGCCCTTCATCGTTCCGCACTTCGGCGCGGGCTATTTCCGTGAGGCGCTCATGCTGGCGGATCTCTGCCCGAATGTTTATCTCGATACGTCGAGCGGCAATAGCTGGACCAGGTATTTAGGCCCGGGGATGGATCTTGCGGCCGTCTTTCGCATGGCTCTCGATGTTACAGGCCCCCAGCGGCTGCTTTTCGGGACAGACTCCTCGTTTTTTCCGAGAGGCTGGAACGCGGAGATATTCCGGGCGCAAGTTCAAGCGCTCGAATCACTTCCGATTACGGCGGCGGACGCAGCATCCATTCTCGGTGGGAATTTCCATCGTCTTTTAAGTTAAACACCTGAGATTTCTGCCAGCCTCGCGGCACGAAGCCAGATAGGCGGTGAAATTCCACAAGCACTGGTCGCGGGAGAAAAGCGGTTTCACTCCGGAACAACGCCTGCGTCTGGAGCGCGTTCTGCGTGCGGCCGCAGAGACGGGTTTTTACGGCGAGCAACCGCTTTCCCTCAAAGCGTTCTCTACTCTGCCACCGGCCGATCCCTATGAAGTAGCGGCCAGACTTTCCGTATTCCGCGGGGAAGCGCTGTCCTCCGAAACGGGTCCCCTGCTGCACTACCCGATTCATCCGTTGCCGCGCCTGGCCCTGCTGGGAACCAGTCTGAAATCGGACGGGGATGTACGGGAGTTCGTTGGACCGTGGAGTCCCGCTCTCCAGCGCTTCCGGCCGCAGGCACTCGTGGCGCCGGGACCTGTTCTGCTTGCGCTGACGGACTCCGTTCAGCGCCGGCAGGTTTCTCTCAATTCGCTGACGCACTCCATTGTAGCCCTCTCGGGACCTCTTTATGGCATCTTGAGCGCGCAGGATCGCGACCGGCTCTGGCGCACGTGGCGAGTGCCCTTGTTCGAGCAATTCAGGGGATGCCGCGAGGAGTTGTTAGCCTGGGAGTGCGAAGCGCATTGTGGCCTGCATTTCCGGGACGAGCAACTTCTCATCGAAGCGGCGGACGGAGACTCGGGCCTGCTGATTACAGACCTCACGAGTTTGGATTACCCGGTGCTTCGCCTGGCAAGCGGCATTGAAGGGACCGTCGAGACGGCGCCGTGCGGTTGCGGACGCACACTCCCGCGGCTAACGAATCTCAGGACCACAGAGGGCTTCCGGGTGGCTCGCGCTGCCGCCGCGGTCTGATTCCAAATCAAACCGGAGCCGGACAGAATTTTCCAGATATAAATCCAATGGGCTTATAATCCTCCTATGGCCGCACTCTCGGAGATCCACGCTCCGGAACTGACAGAGTTGAGGCGGGTTAGGGTGGATGACCTTGACGCCGTTCTCAATGAGGAAGAGTGCGTGTGGAAGGACAGGCTTTCCTGGGATTTCCGCCCGTCCGCCGATCTTGTTCGCCGGTTCGTCGGCGTGCAGGCTCTGAGCGGGTTTGCTCTGGTGGCGGGCGGGCGTGTGATCGGCTATTCCTACTTCGTTACCGAAGACCAGAAAGGGCTGGTCGGCGATCTTTACATTTTGCGCGACTTCGCTACGGCGGAACTGGAGTATCAACTGCTGGGAGCGGTTCTCGACCGGATGATGTCATCGCCTTTTCTGCATCGTGTGGAGTCGCAGCTCATGATGCTTCATTCCCCGCTTGAAGCGGACCTGCCGCACGCTTCGTTCGCCCGGTGCTACCCGCGCAATTTCATGGTGGTCGATCTCCGCGCCTCAGGAAAACTCCCGGTGGGAAAGGCGCGGCAGAACATTGTGTTGGAACCTTGGTCGGAACGGTTTCAGGAAGATGCCGCGCGCGTGATTGCGAGTGCTTATCAAGGGCACATCGATAGTGAGATTAACGACCAGTACCGGTCCGTGCAGGGCGCGCGCCGCTTCCTGGTAAACATTGTCCAATATCCAGGTTGCGGCAGCTTTTTTCAACCCGCTTCGTTCGTGGCCCAGCAGCAGGGCTCAGGACGAACGGCCGGCATTTGCCTGAGCAGTCTTGTCGCGCCGGAAGTAGGACACATCACACAAGTGTGCGTGATGCCCGGTTCGAAGGGCTCGGGAATCGGATACGAGCTGGTGAGAAGCTCGCTTCTCGCTCTAGCCGAGCATGGATGCCATAGCGCCAGCCTTACCGTAACGTCGACGAACCGCGAGGCCGTAAAGCTTTACGAGCGGATGGGCTTTGTGACGAAACGCAACTTCTCCGCTTTTGTGTGGGAAGGGTTCTGAGCGGCGCCGGCCTCACTGTTTCACGAACACAAGAAAGTACTGATAGGGCAGGAAGTCCAGGCTCTTGCTCTGTTGGAACCCCGCGGCTTTGAAGGTACTGACGACTTCCTCTTCGGTGAGCTTCATCGACGGGGGCGGACCAACCGGAAGCTCCTTCTTATAAAAATCGATATTCACGATACGGCCGCCGGGGCGCAGCGCCGCCGCCAGTTTTTTCAAATACTCCGGGCGGTTCTCGATATGGTGCAGAACGTTGCAGAAGAAGACCGTATCCACCGAATTCGGCGGCAGCTTCGGATCGTCCGGCGCGGCGTGCACTGTGATCAGGTTTTCCGGAGCGTCTTTGGCCGCGTGTTCGAGCAGCCTGGGTTCTATGTCCACGGCATACACTTTTGCCGCATGGCGGGCGAACCGGCGGGCGAAGTACCCTGTTCCGGCGCCAATATCCGCGATCACTTCGTCGGGCCGGATCTGCAGGGCCTGGACCACTTCGCCGGGCTTCTGCCATTTTTCGCGCGACGGATTATTGAGAACACGGGCATATTCGCCGGTATCGCGGGGTGGATGGTGCTGGTGAGAAACCTGGGCGAATGCTGCGGCACAAGTGAGGAGAGCGATATAGAGCCGGTACATAACAATTATCGTATTCAGTTTCTCCGGTCCGCGAACTGGCTGTGCTTTTTGCCGAACAGGAAGTAGATCGCAAGGCCAATGGCCAACCAGACGGCGAAACGGATCCATGTTTCAAGAGGAAGACTCAACATCAGCACGAGGCAGCAGCCGATAGAGAACAGGGGCAACCACGGTACAAGAGGAACGCGAAAGCTGCGCCGGCGCTCCGGCTGCCGGCGGCGCAGGACGATGACTCCGGCCGAGACCAGCACGAACGCGAACAAAGTGCCGATGTTGGACAGATCGGCAAACGTGCCTACATCCCAGATCCCCGCGGGGATTCCCACCGCGAGCCCCGCTACCCACGTGCTGACGTGCGGCGTGCGATGCACGGGATGTACTTTCGAAAACAAGGAAGGCAGCAGTCCGTCGCGCGACATGGCAAACCAGATACGCGCCTGCCCGTACTGAAAAACGAGCAGCGAGGAGACCATGCCGATGATGGCGCCCACGCCGACCCAGCGGCGGATATCGTCATACCCCAGCGCTTTGAGTGCATTCACCACCGGCGCGGCATTGGCCAGCGTCTGATAGTTGGTTATGCCCGTCAGAACCACGGCGACCGAGACATAGAGAAGGGTGCAGACGACGAGCGTACCGATGATGCCGATAGGAAGATCCCGCTGCGGCTTTTTGCATTCCTCCGCCGCGGTGGATACGGAATCGAAGCCGATGTAAGTGAAGAACACGATGGCGGCGCCCGTCAGCACACCGCCGAATCCATTCGGCATGTAGGGCCGCCAGTTGGAGGGCTCGACCGCGCGCGCCGCGCCGAACACGAAGATGAGAATCGCCAATACTT
>DASTMK010000247.1:0-12937 GCA_035714225.1 Bryobacteraceae bacterium
AGGAGTGCTGTCGCGGCGGCGAAAGCTGTAAGTATGCCGGCGGACAACATCAAGCGTGCGATCATGCGCGGCACGGGCGAACTCGAAGGTGGCCAGATCGATGAAGTAACGTTTGAGGGCTATGGACCCGGCGGTGCCGCCGTGCTGGTCAGCGTCGCAACGGATAACCGCAACCGCACGGTCAGCGAGATCCGGCACGTATTTTCCAAAAACGGCGGAAACCTGGGGGAGCAGGGCAGCGTCGCCTGGATGTTCGAGAGAAAGAGCCAGATTCTGATTGAGCGCGACAAGGCGAACGAAGACGACCTGATGGCGCTGGTGCTGGATGCGGGAGCGGAGGACCTTCGCGACGATGGCTCGAACTGGGAGGTGCTTTCGGCCCCCGAAGCGCACGATGCCGTGTTCGAGGCGATCCAAAAAGCCGGCATACCGACGGTCTCCGCCGAAATCGCGATGATTCCGAAAAACCTCGTGAAACTGGAAGGCAAAAACGCGGCCGGCATGCTCCGGTTGAGCGAAGCGTTGGAAGAGCACGACGACGTGCAGAGCGTATACTCCAATTTCGATATAGACGAGAAGGAGTTGGAGGCATTGGCGTAAGCTGCGCCCGGGCCGGAATGCGTGTGCTTGGCATCGACTGCGGAAGCGAACGTACGGGTTACGGTGTGATCGAGACCGACGGCAAGACGCACGAACTGCTGGCGGCTGGCGTCATCCGGACCAGCGCGAAGGAAGCACCGGAAAAGCGGCTGTTGAGAATCGCAATGGGACTGCGAGAGGTAATGGAAAAATTCTCGCCCCAGGCGGCGGCGGTGGAAGAAGTGTTCCACGGCGTGAATGCAAGAGCTGCCCTTAAGCTGGCGCAAGTGCGAGGAGTGGCCCTCTTGACGGCTGCCGAAGCCGGCGTCCCCGTGGGCGAATACTCTCCGCTCGAGATTAAGACAAGCGTAGTCGGCTACGGCCGGGCAGAAAAGCGGCAGGTGCAGTTGATGCTTCAATCGCTGTTGCACCTGGACCGGCGTCTGGATTCCGAGGATGCCTCGGATGCCGTCGCCGTCGCCGTATGCCACGCCACTCGTTCCGCCGCCCTGCTTCGAACCGCGTTTTCCGGCCCGGGGGGTGAGGCATGAGATATCTGGTATTCCTCTTCGCCGTCGTAGCGGCGCTGGGTGCGGATTTGCCCCGCATCACCTACAGCAAGAGCTTTCCTGGAAGCGTCCCGCCTTACGTTGAAATCAGTGTCGACAAGAACGGTATGGCGGTTTACAAAGAGTCTGCCGACGATGAGAGCCCCCTGAAGTTCCGGTTGACCGAGGCGGAGGCATCCGAGGTGTTCGCGCTTGCCGCAAAACTCGACCATTTCCGCCGGCCTCTCGAGTCCGGTCTAAAAGTAGCGAAAATGGGGAAAAAGAGCTTCCGCTACGAAGACGGCAATGTCAAAAATGAGGTGCACTTCAATTTTTCCCAGGACCTGGATGCGCGAACGCTCACGGACTGGTTTGAGCGCATGACCGAAACCGAGCAGCAGTTCATTAATCTGCAGCGAACGACGCGTTTCGACAAGTTGGGCGTGAACCAGGCGCTGATCCAATTGCAGGCGGCGCACGAGCGGAAACGCCTGGTGGCGCCGGAACAGTTTCTTCCGTTGTTGGAACGTATTGTAAAGAACGATACTTATATGCACATGTCGCGGGAACGCGCCGCCGGTCTGGCCGAGGCTTTTCGCGCCTCCACAGCCGGCAAGTCTGGTGCCGAGTAGCCACTCCGGCTTCCGCTATACTGGAATTTAAACACTCACAACGAAAAGCACTGCGGAGAGTTACTTTTTTCAGAGTTGGTTCGTCACTATAGTCCAGAGTAGGAGTGTATGAATCCGCATAACCGAAGTGCGGATGCGTGGGGTGGAGTTTTCTGATGCAGTATCAGATGAGTGGTGCCTCGGTATCGGTGTTGAAGCCGGAAGCGCCTGTTCTGCCTGCCGGTCCGCGTCAAGTCGCGCCCAAGCGTCCGCGTAACCGCAAGATTCTGTTCCTGTTGCTTCTGATTGCCGTGTCCGTGGCGATTGGCGCCTTTTTGTGGTGGCGGGGGCAGCGCCAGCAATCCGTGGCGCAACGCGCCCAGATATCGGCCGTTCGTTCGGCTCCAGTGGGTTGGGGCACGATGCAAAGGACCATCCGCTTATCTGGTACCACCGCGGCGGCGCGTTCAGTCCTCCTGATCGCTCCCAGCCTTCGCGGCAGCCGCGGCGATCGGGGACGATCCGGCAGAGCAGGGGGGGCGAGCGGAAGCAATACCACTCAAGTTGCTTCCACGGCCACTTCGACGGGTAGCGGATCTTCTCCTTCGACTCCTACGGTCTCCTCAACGGGGACGGGAACACCGCAGACTGCCTCCCCGGGGCAGGCATCGGGCGGCTCCGGCTTCGCAGGCTCCAGCGGAACTTCTTCTTCCGGCGCCTTCCGATCGGCGACCAGCCGCTTCGGCGGCACTACGCGTTCCTCGCGCAGCTCTGCTTCGCAAAGCACCTCCAGCCAGCGCAGCTCACTTGTTACGGGTGACACGGGCTCCACATCCTCCCAATTGCCTGGCGGCGGAGGGGGGGGCGGTGGTGGCGGCGGGGACTTTTCGCTGGTTTTGCAGCAGTTGATCAAGCCTGGCAGCCACGTGAAAAAGGGCGAGATGCTCGCCGAGTTCGATCGCCAGTACATGCTGTTGCGGCTTGACGATTACCGCGTCTCCGTCGATCAGCAGGGAAAAGAACTGGTGACGCTGAAGGCCAATCTCGACGTAGCAAAAAAAGCGCATGAGCAAAAAATCGTGGCGGCCAAAGGCGATCTGGATCAGGCCGCTCTGGATCTCAAAACGTTGCCGGTGCGCTCCGCCATTGATTCCGAGCGGCTGAAGCTGGCGCATGAAGAGGCCCTGGCGCGGTATAAACAGTTGCTCTCGGAGGTAAAGCATTTCGAACGTTCACAGCAGGCCCAGTACCGTATTGCGGATCTGGACTTCCGGCAGTCGCAACTCGAATTGCAACGGTCCGAGGCCAACACGAACCGGATGGTCGCCAATGCTCCGATAAACGGCCTCACCGTTATGCAGAATACATTCCGCGGAACGGAGTTCGGACAGATTCAGGAAGGCGATCAGTTGCGGCCGGGGCAGCCCTACATGCAGGTGGTGGATGTGAGTGCGATGGTCATTGAGGCTAAGGTCAGCCAGGTTGACGTGGAGCATCTGCGTATTGGCGCAAAGGCGGTTGTGCGGTTCGACGCCTATCCGGACCTGGTATTGCCGGCTCATGTCTTTTCGATCGGTGCGATGACGAATCCTGGCGGCATGCGTGCCAGTTTTGTGCGTGAGGTCGCGGTAAAGTTGAGGCTCGACGAACTCGATCCGCGCGTTATTCCCGATCTTTCCGTCAGCGCGGATGTGGTGATCGAAACGGCTCCGGAGCCTTCCACCCTGATTGCGCGGGAATCGGTTTTTCGCGATTCGGCCGATACCGATCCCTATGTCTTTGTACGCGCCGGGACCGCGTGGGTACGGCGTAATGTAGAACTTGGTCTGGCCAATAACATCAGTGTGGCCGTCACTTCAGGGCTCGAGAAGGGCGAAGTTGTGGCGCTATCCCGTCCGCCGGCCGCCAGTAAAGGGCAGTAGAACAGTTACGATGTCGAAGGATCTAAAACCCAAGCACCGCCTCGGGCAGGTAGAATCGTCCCGCAAGAAAAAGATCATCGTCATAGCCGTACTGGTGGCGCTTGCCGTCACCGGCGGCTACTTCGCCTACAGACGCACGAACACGACCGAGGTTGAAGTTCCTGTGGCTCGTGTCCGGACCGGCGAATTCATCATCGCCGTCCGTGCCAGAGGCGAAATCCGCAGCACTCGTTCCATGGTGCTCACGGCGCCCCAGGTGCCGAATCCGCAGATTGTAAGGCTCGCCGAATCCGGAAAGCCCATTCGAAAGGGCGAGGTGGTAGTGGAATTCGACGCTGCCGCGCAGGAGCAGGCACTGCTGGAACGAAGCACTTCGGTTCGTACCGCGGACAGTGAGATCGTCCAAACCAGGGCCGCTCATCGCATCACCGATGAGATGGATGCGATGAACCTGATGACGGCCGGTTATAATCTGGAGCGCGCCAAGCTGGAAGCGAGCAAGGCGGAGATCCTGTCGGAGATTGAAGGCGCCAAGAACCGGATCGAAGTTGGTATCAGCGAGGGAGAGTTGGGGCAGGTAAAAACAACGATCGGGGCGCACAAAACCACGCAAAAGGCGGACCTGGAGCGGCTTCAGCAGCGCAAGGATAAAGCGGTGCGGGATATGGACCGCGCCAAGGGCTACCTGTCGCGAATGGTGATTCGCGCGCCCAACGACGGTGTGGTCAACATTCTTCCGAATTTCCGCGCTCCGGGATCGTTCGGCTCCTCACCACCCCCGTTCAAAGAAGGAGACCGTGCGTGGACCGGCGCTGCCATCGCCGAAATTCCGGATCTGTCGGAGATGCGGATCGAGCTCAAGCTGGATGAGGTAGATCGCGGCAAGATCGCCCTGGGCCAGCCCCTGCGAATCCGCGTGGATGCCATCCCGGACAAGGAATTTTCCGCGAACCTGGACTGGATCAGCCCGATCGCCGCGCTGAACTTCCGGGGATTCGGATTGACCGAAAAGCTGTTTCCCGCGCGCGCCACTCTTAAGAATCTTGATTCCCGGCTCCGGCCCGGTATGAGCGCGAGTGCCGACATTATCATTGAGCGGCAGTCCAAGCAGTTGCTGATTCCCGCGCGAGCGAGTTTCATGCATGCAGGCAAACCTGCTGTTTACGTTCAGAGAGGGAAAGATTTTCAGATACGCCAAATCGAGGTGGGGAAGCGTAACGATTCCGACATCATCGTATTGAACGGACTCAAAGAGGGCGAAATCATCGCTCTCGAGAACCCCATCGAAGCGGCGAAGAAAGCTAAGAAATTGTAGCCGTATGCCCGCCCGCCGTTATTCGTTCAAGAAAATTCTGATCCGCACCGGCATTTTTGCTGTTGTGCTGGCCGCCTGCTGGGGCGGCTACGTACTGGTCCAGCAGATGCCGCAGCGGCAGCAACAGGTGGCCACGACGAAGGTTCGCAAGGGCGATGTCGTTGTGCGCAGTTACGCTCGTGGAGAATTGCAGGCTGTGCGTTCCGCCTCCCTCGTGGCGCCCAATCTTTTTGGGACAGTTCAGGTGACGAGGCTGGCATATCTCGGCAGCTTCGCCCGCGAAGGAGACCTGATCGTCGAATTCGACGATTCTGAAGTGCGGGCGCGCCTTGAAGAAAAGCAGTTGGAACTCGATCAGGTGGACGAGCAGATCCGGAAGGCGGAAGCCGATCTCGCCATTCGCAACAACCAGGATCAGGTGGAATTGCTGAATGCGCGATACTCCGTCCGGCGCGCCGAACTCGAGGTGAAGCGCAACGAACTGCTTTCGGAGATCGACAGGAAGAAGAACCTTCTGACGCAGGACGAGGCTCAGCGCCGGCTGAAGCAGCTCGAGAGCGATATCAAGTCGCGGCTGGAGCAGTCCAAGGCGGAGATGGCCGTGCTCTTCGAGCGCAAAAACAAAGCCGTGCTCGAAATGGCGCGGGAACGGCAGCGGCTGGGCCTGGTGAAGCTGCTTGCGCCCATGAGCGGCCTGGTTGCCATCCGTCAAAATTTTTCGGGTGGATTCCGCATGTTCGGCATGCAAATTCCCGATGTGCGCGAGGGCGACCAGGTGTCGCCCGGAATGCTGGTAGCCGATGTCCTGGATTTGTCGGAGCTCGAGATCAGCGCGAAAGTCGGTGAGCTCGACCGCGCCAATCTTCGCGAGGGCCAGGATGTCCTGGTGCAATTGGACGCGATCCCGGAAAAGCAGTTCACGGGCAGGATCAAATCGATGAGCGGGACGGCGAGCGCGAACTTCTTTTCTGCGGACCCGGCCAAGAAATTCGACGTCACGTTCTCGATCGACATGAAGACCCTGATGTCCGCTCTTGGCGCCAAGTCCGAGCAGATCGCCAGAGTGCTGGCGACCGCGGCCAAGAACCGCGGCAAACCCTCGACACCGGCGCCGGTCCCGATGGCAGGGATGGCGGCCCCCGGTGTTCCCCCGCCCGGGGCAATGGCCGGAGGTGGGATGGTGGGATCTTCGATGGGTGGTGGTCCTGGCGTTGTGGGAGGGGACGTTGCTCCGGGTGCCGCTGGTGCACAGGGCGGCCGACGGGCTTTTGCGGGCGGAGGTGGTCCCTCGATGTCGGATGGCGACCGGCAGAAAATGCGCGAAGCCATGGAGAAGGCGCTCAAAGGCCGCAGCATCCAGGACCTTTCACCAGAGGAACGCCAGAAGGTTTTTGCGGAGGCCAGGAAAGCCGCAGGTTTGGGCGCAGGTAGCCCCGGCGGGCGGCAGCGGCGTGATGGTGAAGCCGGCCCCGGGGGACCGTCCGCTCCGATGCCGCGTCTGCCGGCAATGGTATATGGCGGCTCTTCGATATTCACGCAGGTGCAGTTCGAAAATGCCAAGCTGCCTCCGGCGCCCGAAGAAGACGATCAGATGGAAGTGCTGTTGCGGCCCGGTCTGCTGGCTGACGTCGAGATCATCGTGGAAAAGATCCCGAACGCGATCTATATTCCCAGCCAGGCGGTGTTCGAGAAAGACGGAAAGCTGATCGCTTATGTGATGCAGGGGAGCCGCTTTGAAGAGCGCGTATTGAAGCCGTTGAAGCGCAGCGAATCCACCATGGTGATCTCGGAAGGCCTGGAGCCCGGCGAGGTTGTGGCACTCGCGGATCCGAACGTCAGACCGGGCGACCGGAAAAAGGATAGTGAGAAGAAGTCCCCCGGCGGAAGCCCGATGGGCGGAATGTCGAAAGCCGGAGGAGCGTAGGAATGTCAGGTATTACAGGCTATTTACCAGAGATCTACATGGGGCTTTCGAGCCTCCTGGTCCACAAGCTCCGAAGCCTTTTGACCATGCTCGGCATGATCTTCGGCGTGGGCGCCGTGGTGGCTATGTTGTCCATCACCGCCGGCGCGCAAAAGGAGATGATGAGCTACATCGACCTGCTCGGGGTGAACAACATCATCATCGAGGCGAAAGAGGCGGTGGATCGCAACGAACTTCAGGCCCGGCGCGCGATTTCACCGGGGCTGACCTTCCGGGACTTCCGTGCAATAGCCGAGAATGTTCAGGGCATCGAAGCGCTGACGCCGCGCAAACGTTTTAAGCCGCTGAAGATGCTCCCGAAGACGGCGCAAGAGCCGCCTCTGCTGATTGGGGTCGCGCCGAATTACCTCGAAATTAATAACCTCCGTGTGGTGGAAGGACGGTTCTTCAATGGCGAGGACAATGCGCAATCCGTTCCGGTCTGTGTGCTGGGGGAAAGCGCTAAGATAAACCTGCTTGGCTACGAACCGGCGGTGGGTAAATCCGTCAAAGTAAATGATACGTGGCTGCAAGTAATTGGGGTTCTCGCCCAACAGGCGACTGCCGATACGGATATCGAAGGGCTCGAAGTAACCAACCGGAACAACCTGGTCATTGCTCCGCTCAACACGGTGATGCGCCGGTTTGAAGACAACAACAGTTACCTCAAAGACGAGATCGACGGCATTTATATCAAGGTGGCCAAAGGGACCGATTCCATTGAGACGGCCAGCGTGGTGAGCGCCATCCTGACGGCGACCCACAAGGATGCCGGCGACTTCAACATTACGGTGCCTGCCGGACTGCTGGAACAAAGGCGCCGCACGCAATTCATCTTCAGCGTCGTGATGATCTGTATCGCCGGAATTTCGCTGCTGGTCGGCGGTATTGGAATCATGAACATCATGCTCGCAACCGTTCTGGAGCGTACGCGCGAGATCGGTATCCGGCGCGCCATCGGTGCACGGCAGGCCGACATCATCCGTCAGTTCCTTACGGAGGCTGTCCTCATTTCCATATTGGGCGGCATCATCGGTGTGGTTTTCGGATACACGTTATCGAAGGTCATTGCGGCAGCGGCAGGCTGGTCCACCGAAGTCACGGTTTCGTCTATTGCCGTGGCTTTTGGCGTGTCCTGCGGCATCGGACTGCTGTTCGGAATTTATCCCGCCGTGCAGGCGGCTAAGCTGGATCCTATTGAAGCGATTCGTTACGAGTGAGTTAGAGATGCGTTCCAAGTTCTTTTTATTCCTTATCATGGGTGGAGTTCCGCTGCTGGCGCAGGTCGGAGCTACCGGGGTGCCGCTTCCCGAGATCAATCCGCCGGCCATAGGGTCGTCCAACGACGCGCCCTTGTTTCCCACGCCCGCCTATTTCCGGAAGCACTTTTCCACGCCCCCGGCAAGGGTGGAGTTGCGGCCTCCCGTCCGGCTGGACGATTTTGTGGTGGGCGACCGGCTGGAACTTTCCCTTCGCTCCTTTCTGGAACTGGTGATGGCGAACAACACCGACATCGAGATCCAGCGTGTCTCCATGGAAACGTTCCAGAATGCGATCCAGCGTGCCTTTGGCCCCTTCGATCCGCGGCTGGTCGCCACTTTCCAGAGCCAGCGTACGAAGACGCAGACCGGTGATGTGCTTGCCGGCGCCGCGACTTTAAGCGAACTCTCGCAGCCGGCACGGTTCACGTACTCACAGACGCTCGATACCGGTACGCAGTTCAACATTGGTTTCAATGCCACGAAACGCTCTACAAATAATACCTTCGCCAATTTCAACCCGCTGCTGAATGCGCAGTTCGGCATGGATTTCGCTCAGCCGCTGCTTCGCAACCGCGGCCGGTACATGAACCGGATGAATGTCACGATTGCGCGCAGCCGTCTGCGGCAGGGCGAGTACAACCTGGAAGACCAGGTCCTCCGGCTGATCGTCCAGGCGGAGAACGCATATTGGCAGGTGATACTCGACCGCGAGAATCTCGACGTGCAGGAGAAGGCCCTCGAAGTGAACGAGCAGTTCCTGAAGCGCAATGAGCGGGAACTGGAGCTGGGCGCAATTTCGCCGCTCGATATCTATCAGCCGCAGGCGAGATTTCAACAGTTCAAGATCCAAGTGACACAAGCGCAATACCGCCTGGAACAATCGATCGACGCTTTGCGCCGCCAGATCGGCGTGGACATGGACCCACGGTTCCGGAAGATACCGATTGTGCTGACTGAGACCGTCGAGCCTCCGCTCACTACCGGAGTGATTGATGCTGAAAACGCCGTTGAGAAGGCGCTCCGGTTCCGCCAGGACCTGAAAGCGACGGTGCAAGGACTCGACATCAACGATCTCCAAATCAAACAGAACAGCAACCAGCTCTTACCGGATCTTGCGTTGACCGGCGCTTACACTTCCACTGGCCGGGGGGGCATTTTTTACGACCGTGAGAACGTGTTCACGGAACTTGGTAGCACCAGCCAGATTGTTCAGGTCATCCCCGGCGGCTTTGGCGACGCGATGAGCCAGGTGTTCGGGTTCGGATACCCCATCTATTCGTTTGGCCTGAGGCTGACGCTTCCGATCCGAGACCGCGCGGCCAGCGCTAATCTCGCGGATGCGATGGTGAATAAGCGGCTCACCGCACTGCGTGCCCGCAGCCTGGAGCAGCAGATCCGCCAGGAAGTGTTAAACGCGATCAGCCAGGTGGAGTCGAGCAAAGCGAGCGTCGATCTCTCCAAAGTCCAGCTCCAACTGGCGCAGCAGACGCTGGACGCCGAAAACAAGAAATACGAACTCGGGACGAATACGATCTTCTTCGTCCTGGACGCACAGCAACAGTTGGTACAGGCGCGAAGCCAGTTGGTACAACAGACCGTGCAGTACCGCCGCAATCAGTTGAATTTGCTCCAACGAACCGGAGAGCTTCTGGACGAGCGCGGCATCGCGGTACGATAGCGGCTGAATGGGCCGTATCCGGATCCTCTCCGACACCGTCGCCAACAAGATCGCGGCTGGAGAGGTAGTAGAGCGGCCCGCATCGGTCGTCAAGGAGTTGCTCGAAAACTCGTTGGATGCGGGCGCTTCCAGCGTTCGGATCGAGATCGAGAGTGGCGGCCGCAGGCTCATCCGCATCACAGACGACGGATGCGGCATGTTGGCGGACGACGCCATGCTCGCCTTCGAGCGGCACGCTACCAGCAAGCTCAGCGACGTGAAAGACCTGGACTCCATCGAGACTCTGGGTTTTCGCGGCGAAGCGTTGCCCTCCATTGCCGCTGTCTCGCGGCTTACGCTGGAAACCCGTTCCAAAGAGGAATCCACCGGTGCGCGCGTAGAAATTGCCGGCGGCAGGATGCTCAAGTGTGAAGAGGCTGCGCTTGCATCCGGCACTGTAGTGACAGTTCGCGATCTGTTCTTCAACGTGCCCGCGCGTAAGAAGTTCCTGCGAACGGAGCAGACGGAACTGGCACACATCGCCTCGCTCGCCACCCATTACAGCCTGGCCCACCCCGACAAGACCTTTCAGCTTCTACACGGTGCGAGTGAGTTGCTTCATGTCACATCGGTTGTCGAGCTCCGCGACCGGGTCTACCAGGTATTCGGAGGGCAGACATTGGAGGAACTCGTAGACTTGGGCATTCGCGAGCGGGACCTTCAGGTCGCCGGCGCCGAGGGCACGGAAACCGTCAGTTTCTTCCTTCGCGGCTTCGTCTCCCGGCCGCAGGTGCAAAAGCTGAACCGGAACTCCATATTCGCGTTCGTCAATGGACGGCTCATCAAAGACCGGCTGCTGTTGCATGCTCTGTCGGCGGCGTATCATAACCTGATTCCGCCGTCGTGCTACCCCTTCGCGCTGCTGTTTGTCGATTGCGACGCGGGCGAGGTGGATGTGAACGTACATCCTTCAAAAACGGAAGTACGGTTCCGGCACGGCTCTTTTGTCCATGACTTTGTGCGGGATTCCATCCGGGCCGTGCTGATGGAATCCCGTCCAGCCCCGGTGTTTCCTCTGCCTGCCCAGGCGCAGCCGGTGGCCTCGCTGCCGTATTCCGAATTTACACAGCGGATCGAGAATCAGGACTTCGGCCCTGTTCCCCCGGCGGTGCCGCCCGGCGATGAAGAGTTCCCGGAGGTTGCCCTTGAACGCCGGCCGGCGGGTCCGCAGCGGTTCGATTTTTCCGCCGAACCACTGGGAATCCCACCGGCGGAAGTTCGAGAGGAGCGTGGGCCGGATAACACACTCGTCTCTTCTGCACCGGTCGGTGGTCCACTGCCCGATTCTCATGGGCCGCTTGCGCCGGGGCCGATGCTGGATGAGCAGCAGAATCTGGCCGTCCTCAGAGACCTGCGGCCGCTCGGACAGATCCATGACAGCTTCATCATCGCGGCGGGGCGCGATGGGCTATGGATTATCGACCAGCACGTCGCGCACGAACGCATTCTGTTCGAGCGTATTCTGCGCGAGCGGGCGGCGGGACGCGTGGAGATGCAGCAACTGCTGCTGCCCATCGTCATCGAAGTAACAGCCGGACAGCAAATCGAGTACGCGCGAATCGCCGATGAGTTGAACTCCATGGGTTTCGAGACGGAGCCATTCGGCAACCGGACCGTGGCGATTAAGGCGGCGCCTGCCGGAGTCGGCACGGCGGAGATCGAAAAGATCCTGTACGAGGTCCTGGAAACCAGCGAGCGCGAATTGCGGCGGGCTTCGCTCGACGACCTGCGCCGCGGTATCGCCGCATCCATCGCGTGCCGCGCCGCTATCAAGATCAATACCCGGCTCGATCGGAATAAGATGGAATGGTTGCTGGATGCCCTGGCAGGCACGGAGTACCCGATGAGCTGCCCACACGGGCGTCCCATCGCGCTCCGATACTCAATGCGCGATATTCTGAAGGGCTTTCATCGCATCTGACACCCGCGGGCTTCAGAGTGTCTTCAGATAGGCGATGACGTTGTCCTTTTCCTCGCTTGTGAGGATCTCCTCGTAAGCCGGCATGCCGTTGCCGCCCTTGTCGATGATTTCCCGGACATTTGTTTCGGTCGGCTTTTTACCATTCACCATTTTTTCGGCCTTGAACAGGCCTTTCAAGCCGGGACCCATCTTCTTTTCCGTCTTGTCGGGATAGTGGCACACGCCGCACTGATCGAAGACTTCCTTGCCTTTTTCGGCATCGCCCGCTTTCGATTTGCTTTGCGAAAAAGCGGGGGAAACGGCCAGGCACAGACCCAACGCGAAAGCTGCAAATTGCGACATCCTCATGTCCTACGGGAGCTCCTCTTAGCCATGGAAAGAAATGATTTTCTTCAGTTTACTACAACCCGCCTCACCGTCATCGGAAGCACACGGCGCGCCCGGCGGACCGGGCCGGGCGCGCCGATCGCGCTGGCTCGATCAGAAGTGCAACCGCAGCGTGTACTGCATCTCGCGTCCGCGGTTTACCTGGTTCACGGACTTTCCGAACAACGAGCTGTAAATATCGACGCTCGGATTCGCCGCCATGAAGCTGTTGGTCAGGTTATAAGCTTCCCATCGCAGCTCGAGGCGAAACCGCTCCGTGATCGGGAAGAACTTCGCGAGCGTGGCGTCGAGGTTAACGTAGCGCGGCCCGGTCACACCAGGGTACTGCCAGGGATTCGTGCGTGGCGTGTAGGGCTCTGGCGGCGCGAACTTCGTCGTATCGAAGTACTGGCTGCGGGTTGGATTTGAAATGGCGGGATCGCCGCTGACGATTGCCTGCGGAAACCGGAGGAACTCGCCCGAGTTATACATGAAAATCCAACTGAACGACCACCCGCCGGCGATGGCATTCAATACCGGATTGGCTTGCGATAACAGCGGCCGGCCTTTCCCCACCGGGATGTCGTAGGTTCCGGCGATGTTCATCCGATGGCGCGGATTATTGCTGTCGATAAACGTCAGGTCATCGGCATATCGGTCCACATCATTGAAAAAATCCGTGGTCCTTTCGCGGTTGTAGTTGTACGTCCAGAGAATGCCGAGTCCGTTTGCG
>DASTMK010000248.1:0-4671 GCA_035714225.1 Bryobacteraceae bacterium
AGTGAGCACGACAACAGGGATAAGCCGCAGGTGAGGGTCGGCTTTAATTTCGGCGAGCACTTCCCTCCCGTCTTTTCGGGGCAAGTTCAGGTCGAGCAGTATCAGGTCGGGAAAACGGCCGGTACGCGTGCTTTCGCTACGGAGCATTTCCATCGCTTCCACACCGTCGCGGGCCACTTCGAGAACAACCTGCGCCGAGCTCTCCCGAAGCGCTTCCCGCGTAAGACGGACATCACCGGGGCTGTCCTCCACCAGCAGAATCGTCTTCGCTCTGGATTCGATACAAGTCTTAACTGCCTCCCCACTTCGCATTACTTTTCCGTCGATTTTGTAAGACGCGTGCGTTCGAATTTGGTGTCAGATATCGAGAACCCGTTCCGGCTCTCTTTGAATCTTCCGGACCTGATCGTGCGGAATTCACGGGGTTGGATGTGATAAGCTGGATGCTTCAACGCCGGTTAGCCGAAATATGCCGGCCCGGGTAAGCGAATCAATCCTTTTACGAACGTATCCACTCCGCGAAGCAGACCTGATTGTCAGCTTCCTGACCCGGGATCAAGGTAAATTAAGGGGCGTGGCCAGGGCAGCCAGGCGGCCCAAGAGCAGGTTCGGAGCCGGCCTGGAGCGGCTCTCGCATGTGCGGATGTTCTATTTTCAGCGAGAGAACCGCGAACTGGTTACGCTGGACTCCTGCGATCTGATCCGGTCGGCATTCGATACGGCGCCGGATTATGAAACGGGAGTGGCCATGGATTTTCTGGCCGAGGTGTCCGAGCAAATTCTGCCGGCGGCCGAGCCGAACGAACGGCATTTCAGGCTGCTTTTGGCGATGATGGAGCACCTGCGGCCAGGCGGGAACGACAGGATATGGTCCGCGGTAACGTATTTCAGCTTGTGGTCCGTGCGCCTCGCGGGAGTTCTACCGGAGTTGCGCTTGGCATCTGAATCTCGCGGGATTGCCGAAGAGATGTTCCGCACGCCCATCGGACAATTAGCACCAAGAGCCTGGGACCGCACAACCGCCGCCGACCTGCGCCGTTCGCTCGTCCGCACAATTGAAGATCACATCGAGCGGAAGCTTCTGAGCGCTCCCCACCTCGAGAGCCTTTAAGGATGGACTCCTTTCAACAAGTCATATTCAAACTGAAGAACTACTGGTCCGAGCGGGGCTGTATTATACAGGAGCCCTATGACGTCGAGGTCGGCGCGGGTACCATGGCGCCCGAGACATTTCTACGGGTGTTGGGACCGGATCCCTACCATGTCGCTTATGTGCAGCCAAGCCGCCGTCCCGCCGATGGCCGCTATGGAGACAACCCCAACCGGCTGTATAAGCACCAGCAGTTGCAGGTGATTCTCAAGCCTTCTCCCGGCGACATCGTCGACCAATACCTGGCCAGCCTGGAGGCGATCGGGATCGACCTGCACAAGCACGACATCAAGCTGGAAGAGGACAACTGGGAGTCGCCCACGCTGGGCGCCTGGGGCATCGGCTGGCAAGTGATGCTCGACGGTCTGGAGATCACGCAGTTCACTTACTTTCAGCAGTGCGGCGGCATCGACCTGGACCTGGTTCCGGCCGAGTTGACCTATGGGCTGGAACGCCTGGTGGCTTTCCTGCAGGGCGTCGAGAGCGTATACGACATCGAGTGGACTCCGGGCGTTAAGTACGGGGCCGTCCGCCATGCCGACGAATTGCAGAACTCCGTTTACAACTTCGAACTCGCGGATATTTCCACTTTGTGGCAGCTATTCGCCTTGTATGAGGGCGAGTGCGCGCGCCTGATGGGAATGTACGCGGGCTACGAGGAGAAACGGCGGTTTCCGGTGCTTTCGGCGTACGACCTCGTGTTGAAGTGTTCCCATCTGTTCAACCTGCTCGACTCGCGCGGCGCCATCAGTGTCACGGAGCGTGTCGGAATCATCGGGCGAGTCCGGAAACTCGCCGTCGGTGTTGCGCAAGCTTGGGTGGAACAGCAGTCCATCGGGGTTCCGCAAACGGCGGAGGTGAGCGGATGAGACTGCCATTTCTGCTCGAAATCGGAACTGAAGAGATTCCTGACTGGATGATTGAGCCGTCGTTGAGGGAGCTGGCGGGGTCCTTTGCCGCGCTATTATCCGCTAACGGGCTCTCTGGCGCGGCGGTGGCCGTCGAGGCGACACCACGGCGCCTCACCCTGCGTGCGGACCGGATTCCGGACCGGCAGCCGGATTCCGTGGAAGCGATCAGCGGCCCCCCGAAGAGCGCGGGTGATGCCGCGGCCGCGGGGTTTGCGCGGAAAGCCGGCATCAGCGTTCAGGACCTGGAAGTGGTGACGACTCCGAAAGGGGAATACTTCCAGTACAAGAAGCGAATTGAAGGCCGCCGCACGATCGATATCTTTGCGGGGGCACTGCCGGGCCTGATTCTTGGTATCCCGTGGCCCAAGACGATGTATTGGACAGGCAAAACGGGACCTCGCTTCATCCGGCCGATTCGCTGGCTGGTCTCTCTTCTGGGTAAAGACGTCGTGCCGTTTGAGATCGCCGGCGTTTCTTCGGGAAACATTACCAGCGGACACAGGAGGCTCGGCAAGAAAAAAATCAGGATCACTTGCCGGAGTTATCCTGAGATGCTCCGGAAGAACTATGTCCTGCTTTCGGCGGCCGAACGGCGCGAGAAAATCGAAACGGAGATCGCCGGTCTGCTGGAGGGGACAGGCCTGCGCGTGAAAAAAGATGCTGGCCTGCTCAACACGCTGGCGTTTATGACGGAGTATCCAACTCCCATCCTCGGCCGCTTTGACGAAAGCTATCTCCGTCTGCCGGAGGAGGTGCTGGTGACGGTGATGCGCCATCACCAGAGGTATTTTTCCGTGGAGGACGCTTCCGGGGCACTGGCGCCGCACTTCATCGCCGTGATGAACACAAGCGCCGACGCCGATGGCCTGGTACAGGCGGGCAACGAACGGGTTTTGAAAGCGCGATTCAATGACGCGGCGTTTTTCTGGGCCGTGGATCAGCAAAAGAAACTGCGCGACCGCGTCGGCGACCTCGCCAATGTCACGTTTCAGGCAAAGCTCGGATCCTACAAAGACAAGACGGAACGAATGGTTCAGCTTGTGCGCGACCTCGGCGGCCCGGAGGCCGCTATCCGCGCGGCGGAATTAAGCAAGTGCGACCTGACCACCGGCATGGTGAAGGAATTTACCGAGCTGCAGGGTGTCGTGGGCGGCCTCTATGCGCGCGCGCAGGGGGAAGGAGAAGACGTAGCCCTCGCGATCTACGAACACTACAGACCGGTGAGCATGGAGGATGCGATTCCGGGCTCGCCTGACGGTCAATTGGTGTCGCTGGCAGACAAACTGGAGACGCTCAGAGGATGCTTTGGGATCGGGTTGATTCCCACCGGGTCCGGCGATCCCTTCGCGCTGCGCCGCGCCGCGCAGGGTGTGGTACGGATCCTGGTGGAGGGGCGGTGCGAATTTTCCCTGCGCAAACTCGCTGCCGGTGACGAGAAACTGTTGGAATTTCTCCTGGATCGGGCAAGATATTATTTCCGCGACGTGAAGGGATTTAAGTATGACGAAGTCAATGCCGTGCTCGCGGCCGGATACGACGATCTCGTAGACGCGGCCAGCCGCCTGGAAGCGATTCAACGTGTGCGCCCGACGGAGAACTTTGAACCCCTGGCGGCGAGCTTCAAACGGATTCAGAATATTTTGCGCCAGGCGGGTTCGAGCGCGGGACAGGAATTCCGGCCCGAGTTGCTGGAGGCAGGCCCCGAGCGCGACCTGTATGAAGAATTCGAACGCGTACGTTCCGGAGTCGAGGAGCATCGCAGGGGCCGTGCGTACCTTTCGGCACTGGAAGCGATCGCTTCTTTACGTTCGAAAGTGGATTTGTTTTTCGACAAAGTGCTGGTGAATGCGCCGGACCCTGAAATCCGGCGTAACCGGCTCACGCTTTTGCATAATTTACTTACCGAGTTTTCAGCCATCGCCGATTTCTCGGAAATTGTCACCTCATAAAATAGAAGATGTTGAACTAATCGATAGCTTAGGAGAGCACAGTAAATATGAAAAAATATGTCTATTCGTTCGGCGGCGGCACGGCCGACGGCGACGGATCGATGAAGGATACGCTCGGTGGCAAGGGCGCGGGCCTGGCGGAGATGAGCCGGGCCGGGGTTCCTGTTCCGCCGGGCTTTACCATTTCAACCGAAGTCTGCAACATCTATTTTTCCGAGAATCAGCAGGTTCCGAAAGAAGTCCAGAAGCAGGTGGACGAGGCCCTCGCCAAATTGGAAAAGGCAATGGGCCAAAAGCTCGGGGACACGAACGACCCGTTGCTGGTGAGCGTCCGTTCCGGCTCCAAGTTCTCGATGCCCGGAATGATGGATACCATTCTGAACCTGGGGCTGAACGATAGAACCGTCGAAGCGTTGGTTTCCAAAAGTGGCAATCCGCGATTTGCGTGGGACTGTTACCGCCGGTTCATCCAGATGTTCGGGAGCGTCGTGCTGGAGATTCCGAAGAGCGAATTCGAGCGCCTTTTCGACGGGCGTAAGCACAAGGTGAAAGCGAAGCTCGATACGGACCTTACGGCCGAAGACCTGCAAGCCGTTGTCGCCGACTACAAAAAGCTGGTGCAGAAGCTGACGAAGAAGCCCTTTCCGCAGGACGCGCGCGA
>DASTMK010000249.1:0-4194 GCA_035714225.1 Bryobacteraceae bacterium
CTCATCGGCACAAGGCTGCGGGATGCGCTGATCACCGTCTGCAAATACTTGCCCTGGTCCCGATTGAAAATCCACTGCACGGCGCCATCGAGAAGGACGGCATGGGGCAGTTCGGTCACTGTGCGATCGAACCATAGATGCACGCCCGTAATGGGCGAATGCTGGAACAGATCGGTCTTGATACCGAGTTCCGGGATCACGGACTCCAGCCGCTCGAAAGGCAGGGCACACACGTAAAAGCGCGCGGTGTGCTCGCGCTTGGACGCCGTAATTCCATATACCGCGTCGCGTTCCACCCAGATGCGTTCCACGGGAGCGCGCAGGCGGAACTCGACATTCCCGAGATTCTGCCAGGCGTTCGAGTCGTACAATTCGGCCAGGGGCACCACAGGAACCCCCATTTCGTAAGAGTTCTTATGGCGCAAAAAGCCCAGCCAGAAGACTTGAAACCCATGGCGTGCGGCCATGCGTCCGAGATCTTCGTTGATTGCGCTGACCAGCACCTGCCCCCAGAAACGTTCGATGCCGCGGCGGGTCTGCCGCTTTTCTTTCAGCCAATCGAGCATGGTGATGCGGTCCAGATCTTTGCGGCGCCCGTACTCGCGCCGGATGCATTGCATCCCGTATGCGATGGAGAGTTTGTCGGACGGCGAGAGGCACTTCATGGTGAGGAAGCTCTCCGCGAAGTGATACGGAGCGGGAAGATGGCCCGCGCGAAGATAAGAAATACGCCCGCCCGGTTCCAGGAAATAAAATTCGCGGTAGAAATGAATCCGGTCCGCCACCCGCAACCTTCCGTAGAAATCCATCAGATTGACACAGCATCGCAGCAACACGTGCTGGCAGTTGTCGATGATTTCGGTTTGATCGCCTATGTCAGCGGGATAAGAGGTAGCGCGTCCGCCGAGAAACCCGCGCGACTCGAAGAGTTGAACGCGCAGTCCGGCGCTTCCCAACGCCACGGCGGTGGCGAGGCCCGACAGGCCACCACCAATCACAATGCAGTCTGACATTCGGTCCGGCTAGCTGATCGGTACTCTTGCGCGGTGTCCCCCGTCATCACCGCCGTCGATAATCATAATAGCGATCCAAAGAACAACGATCAGAAAAAGCAGATCGGACGGAGTAAACAAACTTTCCATTACGATTCCTTCTTAGTATTCCAATACCGCTTGCTTGCGCGCGCGGCTCCGTTTCTCAACGGCTGGCTGCCTGGCGGGATAGGCCGTACAACCTGACTACGTTCTCGATCAGCTTCAAACCGCAATCGTGCTCCAGCGTCAGCATCGATTCGGGATGGAACTGAACAGCCTCGATCGGAAGATGTTTGTGCCGGAGCCCCATAATTACACCGTCCTCGGATTCGGCCGTGATTTCCAGGCAATCCGGAAGCGTCTCTCTCCGTGCGAACAGCGAGTGATACCGGCCGACTTTGAATCGAGCGGGCAAGCCTTCAAACACCCCGCGGTTCGAGTGCGTAACGTGGGAGGGCTTGCCGTGCATCGGATAGTCGAGGACACCTAACTCACCACCGAACGCCTCCACAACGCCCTGCAACCCGAGACATACACCGAACACGGGAATCCCTTTTTCAGCCGCGTACCGCACGACCTCGGCCACACCAAAGTCTTGCGGCCTGCCCGGACCCGGAGAGATCAAAATCACCGACGGGGCAATTTCCGGGATCAGCCCGATAGGAAATCCGGCGCGGTAGGTGACCACTTCCGCGCCAGCCTGGCGAGCGTAATTCGCCAGCGTGTGGATGAAGCAATCGTCGTTGTCCACCAGCAGCATCCGCACCCCTGCCAGCGGGCGGACCGGCGCAGGCGGACTTTCCTTTTCCGGTTCGGGCGTTGCGCCCAGCGCCCGGAAGAAGCCGGTGGCCTTGAGACGGGTTTCCTGCTCTTCATTCGCGGGAACCGAATCGTACAGCAGCGTGGCTCCGGCGCCGTAAGCCGCGATGCCATTTTTCAGATGAATGGTCCGGATCAGAATTCCCGTGTTGATGTCGCCGTTCAGCGACAACATGCCGACCGCGCCGCCATACCAGCCGCGGGCGTCTTTTTCGAGGTTCTCGATGGCCTGTGCCGCCGCTTTCTTCGGCGCGCCGATGATGGTGACGGCCCACATATGAGTGAGAAAGGCATCGAGCGAGTCAAAGCCGGGTTGGAACTGCCCTTCGACGTGATCGACCGTGTGGAAGACGCCGGCATAGGATTCAATCAACCGCCGGCCGATGACCTTCACCGAACCCGGCACACAGACGCGGGATTTATCGTTCCGGTCCACGTCCGTGCACATCGTCAGCTCAGATTCTTCCTTGAAGGAGTTCAGCAGTTCGCGGATGTTCTCCGCATCGGATAACGGATCCCCCGTCCGGCGTACGGTGCCGGCAATCGGACACGTCTCCACGCGGCTGCCTTCGACGCGCACAAACATCTCCGGCGAAGCGCCGATCAGTTGCTCGCCGCCCAATTGCAGCAAAAACTCGTATGGACTGGGGCTCAGGTGTTGAATGCGCTCGAACAAGGCCGACGGGCTGCCGGAATAGGGCGCGCGGAACGTCTGCCGGAGTACGACTTCGTAGTAGTCGCCCCGCGCCATTCCCTGGCGCACCGTCTCCACTTTTTCCATGTACTCTTCCGGTTCATGGTCGGAGGAAATGCCGGTTGAAGCCGTTGACGGCACGCCGGCGAGTTTCTTGCCGGATCTCTCGAGGGCGAGCGTAGAGAGGCCGCCAAACTCGAAATCGTACTGGTATCGCTCGATCTGTTCCTTCTTGCGATCCATGAAGTAAATGTCGTCGCAGAGGAACAGATGGAGATCCTTGGTTCCGTCGCGCGGCAGCTTCAACTCGATCGGATCGAATTGGAATAACAAGTCGTAGCCGAACGCTCCAACAAGAGAGAGCCGGCTGTCCTGCGCGTTCCGGAATTCGGTGCTGAATGCCCGCAGAATGGAAAAAACGGAAGGCTGTTTACTGCGCTCCTCTTCCGGAAACAGTCCGGCCAGCGGTTTCAAACGGCCGTAAAGCCCGCCGGCGCCGAAATCGAAACTCTCCCAATGAGGATGCGGGGCGAGAATGGGATACAGCATTTTCGCCAATGTTCGACCGCGCAAATTCAGTGCCCGAAACTCGACTTGGCGGCCGCGCGAGACAACTTCCAGGGGAGGCTTTATGGAGGCGATATCCCATCGCGAATACCGGCCGGGATACTCGTAGCCCGAGGAAAGATAGAAACCCCGGTAGTAATCCAGGTCTCTCAACAGGAATTCGAGTCCGTTTTTGAAAGGAACTTTAGAAGCACTGCGAGTGACTGCGATACCGCTTGGAGTGGTATATCTCAACTGCCGCATTCGGACGCCCTGATAAAACCGGAGTGATACTTCAGAATACCACGCTGCCTTTCACCACTCCGGCGCCAGGTTGCTCTAAGCTTCATCCATGTGTTCTACTTCCATCATGAAACTGCAATTTTTCCTGACCTTTGCGCTGGTATTACCCTTGGCCGCGGAGGTAAAGATCACTCAGAAGGCGGATCGCGTCCAGATTGAAATCGATGGCAGCCCGTTCACGGATTTCTTCATCGGCGAAGACGCGCCAAAGCCATACCTGCATCCGCTACGCTCCGCTTCGGGCAAAATCGTGACTCGCCGGTTTCCGATGGAACAGATAGAGGGAGAGGTCAGGGACCATCCGCATCACCGGGGATTGTGGTTTTCACACGGCGACGTGAATGGATACGATTTCTGGGCCAATGAGCGATCGTCGAAGAGGCCAAAGTCCGGGCTCATCACGTTGAAGAAAGTCAACAGCGTCAAGAGCGGATCAAAGAGCGGTTCGGTCTCAGCCAGCTTCGAATGGAAGGAGCCGGACGGCAAGCTCCTGCTGACCGAAGACCGGACGATGGTGTTCTACTCCGATGCGAAGCTTCGCACGATCGACCTGGATATCAAACTCACACCAGCTCAAACGGTGAAGTTCGGAGATACCAAGGAGGGATGCTTTGCGATCCGGCTCGCCGATCCGCTGAACGAGAAGCATAGCGGAAAGATGGTGAGCGCGGATGGCAAACGCGGAGAGTCGGAGGTCTGGGGAACGAGATCGCCGTGGGTCGACTATCACGGAGAAGTGGATGGGGAAAAGCTTGGGGTGGCGATTATGGATCACCCTTCCAGCCCGCGGCACCCGAC
>DASTMK010000250.1:0-8109 GCA_035714225.1 Bryobacteraceae bacterium
CGGATCGCTGGCCGCCGTCACGCAGGTCCGTAATGAAGTCGCACAAACTGCACTGGCGGATCTGCTGGCCATCATGAAGGATTTGGGCAACACCCCGGCACCCGCCGCCGAGCTTGCAACTGCCAAGAACCTCCTGAGCGGGACTTTCGTTCTGAGCGTCGAGACCCAGCAGGGCCTTGCCGACCGGCTGGCCTCCGTGAAACTGTACGGACTGCCGGACGACTACCTGGACAAGTATGTGACGCGCATACGGAGCGTTGAGCCGGCGCAGGTGCGCTCGATGGCGTCGAAATATATCGATGCGGGGGACTCCGCGCTGGTGGTGGTCGGCGACGCCTCGAAAATAGCAAAGGATCTCGAAAAACTCGGTAAATTCACGGTGGAAAAACCGCAATAATGAAGCTTTTGTCTTCCAAAGAGAGATACCGCGCGAAAATTTTCCGAATAACACACGACAAAGCGGTGGACCCGGACGGCTTCACGATTGAGCGCGACATTGTCCGGCACAGCGGCTCGGCGGTCATGATGGCGGTCGACGATAGGCGCCGGATTCTGCTGGTGCGGCAGTACCGCTTGCCCGCCCGTGCCACTCTGTGGGAATTGCCGGCCGGACGGCTTGATCCCGGCGAGAAACCACTGGACGCCGCGAAACGGGAACTGCGCGAAGAGACCGGCTATACCGCCAGGCGCTGGGAGAAGCTGCTGGAGTTTTATCCAAGTCCCGGCTTCGTGGGGGAGAAGATGACCGTATTTCTGGCGCGAGAGTTGACCGCCGGACCATCCGAACAGATGGATGACGAGCGCATCACGATGGAGTGGTTTACACCCAGCAAGCTCAACCGCATGGTCCGCCGTGGCGAAATCCTCGATGGCAAGACCATCGCGGGTTTTCTGGCCTGGCGTCAGTGGAAGAGGGGATAACGGCGATCCGAATTATCAACGGGTGATGCGCTTTCCCCGCAGTTCCATGCACTTCAGACAGCGGCATCGCGGCGTATCGGGATTATGCTGTTTCCAGTACATTCCACCCGAATAGGATTCTCGCTTCAAGGCGTTGCGCCGGGCTCGTTCCGTTTTGAGAACAGCATCTGGAATCGTTGCCGGGTCGATGTCATTCGTCCAGCGTTTCAAATCAAGCGACCTCGGCGTATTCGACCTGAGTGGTGGGTTCCGGGATTGGATCCCCATCCTCCCGCATGCCCTCCAGGTGAAACTCGATGGCTTCCCGGATATTGCGTCGTACTTCCTCCGGCGTATCACCGGTGGAGACGCAACCAGGCAGGTCGGGTACCGAGGCGCAGTAGTTGCTTCCCGGCACGCGCTCGATGATAACGGCATACTGTTTCATCGTTTCTTCCTCTCAATTTGGGCTTGAGTCAAGATACTGCTGAGCAGCTTAGGCGTCAGGTCATCGCCAGGCTTTCCAGAAATGGTCACCCTCCCGCGTTTCACCGGGAAGTTAGACGGTGCATCCGCACGTAGACTGAAACCGTTCTCTAGGCCCCTCTATCACTCATGGAGATACCTGACACAGTAGCAGAAAATTGGCGAAATATAGTTCTAAATATCTTGAAAAAGATCTAAATTCCTATAATCTAGATGGCGTGAACCGAAATTCGTTGGGATTGGAGGACAAACCGATGTTGAGAATAGCCATTTTGGTGATATTTTTAACTGCCTTTGGCTTATTTGCACTGTCAGCGCAGGATGTCGTGCCTAACATCAGCCCTTTGCCTCTCTGGCTTGGGGACGGCCGCATCGCCGATGAATTAAAGGATCGCTTCGTATTCCTGGATCCCGTGACTAATGAGGTGGTCGTGCTAACGCCGTCCGATAACGCAGCCGGCCCGGCAAAGCAGCTGAGGTTCGAACTTCAGAACATGGCCTTGACCGTGGTGAGCACTACAGTGACGCAGCGGCAGGATGGGTTATACGCGTATGAATACAATATCCGGGTGGCGCCGGGCAGCCGGCGGCCTCTTCGGCAGTGGTCTTTGCTGCTTCCCGGGCTGGACTCGAAATTGTCGGCCGATGTCTCATCCCTCTGGCAGACGGAGACGGCACAGACGGATATGGTAGACCGTCTGGCGTCCAAACATGTGCCGTTGAAGTACCTTCACTTTAAGGTGAAACCCGGCTATGAAATGGCGGCTGGCGGGGCAGCCCTTGAAGTCCGGATTATCTCGAAGTATGCGCCAGGATATGTGACGGCGTTCTCACGAAGCAAACCGGCTAAGGAACTCCCTCCGGCCGGAATGGCCGAACTGGCGAAGGACGTTGTGGACCAGATCGCGAAAGTACTCGAGCCGGAATTCGACAGCCGCATGGAGTTGGTGATTGGGCCTCGATTTGACCGCGACACGCCCATGGCGACAGTCGCGTCCAGCTTCGATTTTGCGATGCAGCATTTCACGGTGCGCGGTGACATGACTGACGCTTCCGAGTTCGCTAAATCGTGCACCGCCGCGATACGGTGGTATACCGAATCGGCGACCGAATCGATCAACGTTGCACCGCCCGCTCTGGATTGCACCACCAAGGCTCAGACACAGCGCGAGAAGGAAATCGCCCACGCGATGCGTCTGAGCCTGGTCCGTGACCGCTGATGTTTGACATTGGCTAAGAAAGGAGACACAAATGCCACGAATGCTCATGCTTGCACTCGCCGCTTTGTCTGGCTGCGGCATAGTTGGGGCGCAGACGTACAACAAGTTCTACACGCCGGGATCCGGTTGGGACACATACTGGGCGTACTGCCAGGGGCTGAACACGGGCCAGATCGTCTACAACTGCCCCCTGATGATCGAAACGGCAAATTACCCGGGAACCAACGCGCACTACCACTACAACCCTCCCGCGTACGTCAGCAACATGATTTGCGTGCGCCGTGAGCAGCAGTGCTCGCCGTATAGCGGAACTCGAATCTATGGGAACACGAGCAGCTTCGGGAGCGTGCCGTTTGATCTGTATCCCGGGCAGGTGGGCCAGGCGGAGCGGGTCGCTGCCACCGCCACGGAAACCGGTAAGGGCAACTATCTGGATTACGTTGTGGGCTACAAGGACATCTACTGGAATGACCACCCGGAGATCTGGCAGCAAGTCGGCGGAAGTACGACGAACCACGGCGACAATCAATACAATCACTGGATGAAGAGCGCGCCGGCGTATCGGCTCTACGACTGCACACTGGAGTATCTCGCCACTTTCCAACAGCAGAAGATCTGCACGAACGACATGTCCCTGCCGTTCGGAGGCGTGTTCGACCTTAACAACAACTGGTATCAACCACACACATTTCACCGGAAGGGAGATTCCGTCGACATTCCCACTACCGCAGCGAACCAGTGCCCGAGCTACAAGGTGCCGGATGCGAATGCGCCAGTGTTCCTGAATATGTGCATTAACAAACACCAGGCGATGCCGGTGCAAGGGAACTGTGGCGGGTCTTGCATCGAATCCAACCACATTCACTTCCGGTGGAATGTGCCATGACATACGCGGCGATTCTGATTCCCTTGTTGCCGCTGGCCGGCGCGCTGTTCGGCCAGCCGGCATACTTTGAGTCCGAACCGCCCGCGCCCGTGTGGCAGCCCTCGATGGAGACCGATGCGCGCTACCACGGGCAGCACGTTTTCTTATCGCCGGACCACACGGAGATTATCCTCCGGTACTCGCAGCCAGGCGAAACCGGCCCCAAGCGGATGGTCCTCCGGGTGCGCATCAAAAACCGGATCGCTCCCGAAATCAAGGTGGACGTATCCCGGGGGCCGGGGGGTGGCTACGTCTATCGTTACGCGGTGACCAATGCCGCGTCCGCGAGCGACACCATCTGGACTTTCGGAGTCGTGGTGCCAGTTGAACTGCCGCAGTCCCCGCTGCGCAGGGAAAGCTGGATCGGGCCGTCGATCGGTGTAGGACTACCCTCGGCGGTCCAGATCCTGGCCCCCGGCCATCCGGCGGGACGGCTCGCCATCTGGTTCCCCCACTTGGCCCAAGGCGGGCGGGCGATTTCCCCGGGCGGAACGGAGAACGGATTCATCCTCGAAACGAGCTACCGTCCCGGTTTTACGACGTCGCAACTGTCCGACTCAGCGGATCGGCTAGCGGAATGGCCGCATACGGATGAGCACTGGCCGGATGAGGTTGCGAGCCAACTGGACGGCGTGCTGCGTTGGGTCCTGTCCGGAAGGAGCTACGTGACGATTGGTCCTGTCTTCGCGCCGGACGAGACGCCCGAAGTTGTAGCCCGGCGTCTAAAGGAGGCTCTTGACTTGCTGGAGCAGGGAAAGGTCATCGATCCCGGTTCACCGTTCATCAGCGGCGTCCACACCCTTCTCGACAGGATCCAGGCAGTGGGGATAGAGGGCGCCGGTCCGATAGAGAGCAGTCCATCTACCAGGCGCGAGCGCGAACTGGCGGACGTCTTGCGGCTCAGCCTGGGGATCGGCGCGCTACAGTGAATAGTCGCCGCCGTGCTGCACGCCTCTATCAACTCAGGCGCGACAGCCAATCCGGCATCAGAACGGCAAGGAAGTCTCAAATCTCAACGAGTCCGGCGCGGGGCATCGTAGCTACTTCCATCCCGTTTCCACCGCTGCACGGATTCCTTCTCGATAGGAAGGGTATCGCAACACCACACCAAGCAGCCGCCGGATAGCTTCTCCGTTTACGCGGCGATCCGCGCGGCGCGACTCGTGCAGAGAATCCGAATCGGACCGGGGCGGCATCGGCAATCCAAACAGCTCTGAACAATAGCGGGCGGCTTCTTCCGATGTGCAAGGCTCGTGGTCCGCCACCGGCCATGCTCCGGTTATGTCCGACAGGAGCCCGGCTACGACGAGAGCCGCAAGATCTTCCACGTGAATGCGGCTGATGAAATTTGAGCCGCTACCTGGTAGGCGATACGTCCCGGCCTTCATCGAGATATGCACTCCACGGTCCGGTCCGTAAATGGCAGGCGAGCGAAGAATCAGAGATGGCCAGGGGCCGGCTTCCACCGCGGCTTCGGCTTGTGCACGTAACCGCTCGCGATCCGTGCGCGGCGCCGGTTTGGTATTTTCATCCACCTGCTGCGTTTCGCCGTAAACGCCCGTCGTCGAGATATAGACCACTTTTGCCGGCCTTGTCCCGAGTTTTTGAACAAGCACCTTCGTGGGGTCCAGGTTGCCTACCGACGGAATAGAATCGATCACCAAAGCATTCTCCGGCACCTCAAGCGCCGCGACGGTTTTGGGCTCCAGCACCTCCAGACGCAGGACCCGGGCGCCGGCGCGGGCGAGGCCCACAAGCTTCACCGGATCGCGCGTGGTCGCGGTGACACGAAACCCTTTCTCCAGCAGGGTCCGCGCCGCGCGTCTTCCCGTGTAGCCGCAACCCAGAATGAGCACTTCGTTCAAATGTTCCAGACCTCCAGTATCGGACCAGTTGCGCTAAAGTGTGGGGAGGTATTCGACGGAGCCGCGCTCGTCAGTGAGCGCTGATATACCGAAAGGATCTTGCCAGATTATGAACCGGATTAAGACTGCTGTCATAGGTGCTGGATTTATGGGGCGGGTGCACACCGAGGGCATCCGCCGTTTGGGCAACGTCGATGTCGTTGCCTGCTGCGCGATCAATGAGGAAGAGGCCACCGCATTTGGGAAGGCCATGGGAATCGAACGTACTACTTCGGACTACAAAACGATTCTCAACGACCCTTCGATTCAGGCGGTACATGTCTGCACGCCCAATGCGCTGCACTATCCTATTTCGCGTGACGCCCTCAATGCAGGCAAGGCCGTTCTTTGTGAAAAGCCCCTGACGCTTTCCGTCAAGGAGGCACAGGAACTGGTGGACCTGGCCGAGAGCAAGAAACTTCCGAACTGCGTAAACCACAACCTCCGCTACTACCCGGTGGTGCAGCAGATTCGCCGCATGGTTGAGAAGGGCGAGCTGGGTGACATCCTTGTCGTGCAGGGCACCTATTCGCAGGACTGGCTGTTGTACGACACGGACTTCAACTGGCGCATTGAAGCGAAAGACAATGGTCCGCTGCGAGCCATGGGCGATATCGGTTCGCACTGGATGGACATGATTCAGCACCTCACCGGGCTGCGCATCACCCGGCTGTGCGCGGACCTCCAGATCTTTCACAAGACGCGCAAGAAGCCCAAGGTGGCTATTGAAACCTTTGCCGGTAAAACGCTGAAGCCGGAAGATTACGACGAAGTGCCGATCGATACCGACGACTACGGCGCCGTACTCATCCATCTGGGCGGCCGTTGCCGCGGCGCGTTCACCGTAAGCCAGGTGGCGGCGGGCTGCAAGAACCGCTTCCAAGTGGAAGTGTATGGCACCAAGGGCGGAGCCATCTGGAATCAGGAACGGCCGGACGAGCTATGGCTGGGCGAACGAAATTCCCCGAGCCGGCTGGTTCTGAAAGACCCGGCGTTGCTGGACCGCGAAGCCGCCGCGTATGCAGACCTTCCCGGAGGCCACAGCGAAGGATACGACGATACGCACAAACAGGTTTACCGGCGGTTCTATCGCAAAGTTGCCGATGCTTCGGCGCCGGTCGAGTATCCGACATTCCGCGACGGTCTTCGCGGAATGCAGTTGCTGGAGAAAGTCCTCGAGAGCGCCAAAAAGCAGGCTTGGGTAGACACAGGCCTGGCGGCTGCCGCGGGAGGAGATTAATCCGTGGGATGCGACCTGTGATGTTCGTCCTGCTGGCCGCTGCGACTCTGGCGGCCCAGCAGGACCAGCAACCCAGCAAAGTGGATCCGGGTGGACCGGGCAAAGCGCCGTCCGACGCGGAGGTTCTGTTTGACGGCACGGATCTGACGAAATGGAGATCCGGCGATGGCGGGCCTGCCGGCTGCCAGGTCGAAGAGGGCGATATGGTGTGCCGAACCGGGTCGGGCAATGTGTTCTCTGGCGATGAATTCGGAAGCGCCCAGATGCACGTGGAATTCAACGTGCCGTTCATGCCTTCGGAAAAGGACCAGGGGCGCGGGAACAGCGGGTTCTACATCCAGGGACGCTATGAGATTCAGATTCTCGATTCCTACGACAACCCGACCTATCCCACCGGACAGGCCGGGGCGCTATACGACGATCACGCCCCGCTGGTGAATGCCTCGCGGCCGCCGGGCGAATGGCAAAGCTACGACATTATCTTTCACGCGTTCCAGTGCGATCCGCAAGGCAACATACTGCGCCCCGGGACCCTGACCGTGTTTCACAACGGAGTCCTCATTCACGACAACGTGCCCATCCGGAAAGTTCATGGCGCCTGCATCCAGCGCGGACCCATTATGCTCCAGGATCATGCCTTTCCCGGCGCGCCTATAACCGTCATGCGGTTCCGCAACATCTGGGTCCGCCCCATTGACGATGGCGGCGCAAGCACCATTCGCGGGCGGACCGGTATCGGGCGGGGCGGGCGCTGAGCCGGGCCGCCTTCAGTCGGGCACTTCTTCCAGTTTCCACAGGCCGGTACCCACCCAGTACGCGAATACTTCCTTTACACCTTCCCTTGCGACATAATACTCACAACTAACAGTACTGGAGATCTCTGGGATGCCTGACGTCATTTTCGAACCGCTCAGTTTCCGCAATCTTACAGTGAAGAACAGAATCTTCCGGTCCAACATCTCCGGCCGCTTCGATAACTACGACGGCTCGGGGAACCAGGCGCGCGTTAACTGGGAGCTGAAGTTCGCGCGCGGCGGCGTTGGCGCCATCATCTCCTCGTTCGTGCCGGTTACCATCCGCGGGCGCATTGTGCCCAACTATGCGACGATCGACCGCGACGAGCGCATTCCTTTCTGGCGTGAGCTCGGCCGGCGCGTCCACGAATTCGACTGCAAGTTCATTATGCAACTCAGCCATTCCGGGCGGCAGCGCGACATCCCAGGCATCGAGTACGACAAGGGACTGAGCGCCACCTCGAACGCCGACCCGGTCCATGGTTTTCAGTGCGAGCGGATGACCACGGCCCAGATTCGGGAAACCGTCGAGGCCTTCGCCGCCGGAGCCCGGCGCGCGCGCGATGCGGGGCTGGATGGCGTGGAACTGCACGGCGCCAACGGCTACCTGATCACCCAATTCCTCAGCTCCGCTATCACC
>DASTMK010000251.1:0-7515 GCA_035714225.1 Bryobacteraceae bacterium
AAGAACATCGGCACGACCGCCGAAGCGTCGCTGCCAATAGTCGTAGCTGATCACGGCGTTCGGCGCGGCGGGATCATCATCCGGGCTGAGTGTGCGGCCCAGCAGAGCCGGCACACCCAAAGTGCTGAAGTATTCGGACGAGACCAGTTGGACGACGATCTCTTCCGGCTCGGACCCATCCACTCTTACGGGGATGCGTTCGGGCTCGATCTGACAAGCCATCAAGCTTGCAAATACCGGGGACAGCTCTCGCAGTTGGAGGAACTCGGAATAGGTCAACTCCTCCCGCTCGCCACTCTTCCCTCCAATCATGATCCCGTTCGAGGCGGGATTCGTCAGAATGACGAGCGACTGCGGATCGCGTACCGGCAGGGCGCTCAACAGAATGCTATTGATCAGGCTGAAAATCGCCGTGTTCGCCCCGATTCCAAATGCAAGCGAAAGGACAGCTACCGCCGTAAATCCCGGCCGCGAAGCAAGGGTGCGGATTGCATAACGCAGGTCTTGTTGAATCACGTGAAAATGCTCCCGTGGTGCGGTGCTTAAAACATCGAAGAGCGCGCGGAGCCAGATCGGGACCTCTGCCATCCATCCGCCCTGCCGCCGCGCTTCCCGCACCTGTTCGGTGAACGCCGCGATCATCTCCGCGCTGTACTCGTGGCGGAAAGCCGCCGGATAGCAACAGAGCAGCGTCCGGTAAAGGCCGGCGGGTAGCATCGCTTACAGCTTCTTTGGAATCAGGCCGGTTTCGCGAGCCTGGCTCAACATGTCCGTCAGCCGCCTGGCCTCCGCCATCGCCACGCGCCGGCCCCATTGCGTCAGGCGGTAATAGCGCCGGCGCTCATCCTGGCTTTCCGGATCCGGGCTCTCACGCAGTTCTTCCACCAGGCCCTGCTCCAGCATCCGGTGGATGGAGCTGTACAGCGTGCCGGGGCTCAGACGAACTTTGCCGCCAGTTCGAGCCGCGACGTCCTGCATGATGGAGTATCCGTGGCGGTCGCGATCGGCCAGCGCCACCAGAATATGAAACACCGCCGTTGGCAGCGGCAGAAGGGAATCGGGATCGGAGACGTCCGGGGACATAATCTATGTCGTGTATGAGTATAATTGAAACCGTTATAGTATGCAAGGCGGAATAGGTAAAATCCAATAGCCAGGAACCATTTATCCCTTGTAAAAAAGGGTTGTAATTTCGTGGAACTGTGCTAGCATTGATTCGCTTTTCCAGAGACAGGCCAGACTGGGTGCTATTGGGGGTGCGCAATGACTCGCTTAGCAAAGATGGGTGCGCTGGTTCTGCTGTTGGCGCTCAGCGCGTCCGGTGGATCGATTTTTCTCACCGGCCACGATCCGGATTTCCATGCCTTGTTGGGGGGCAATCTGACCGGCGCAAGGAATATCAACACCGTTGCGATCAACTTCACCATGGACGCAGCGTTCAACCCCTACGTCAGCGCCGGGGCAAACAAGTTTCTTTTTGTTGAATCGAAGATCTCCCCACCCGGGGGGCACACGCGCGGCGTTAACGGCATCGTGGCCAGCGGCTACACGGCGGGAACCGATTTCGAACATCACGACGCCAGTACGCTTGGAGCGGAGTTGGACCTGCTTGGAACGAAGTATGGCGGCATTGTGGTGGCGTCCGATTTCGGTGGTGTACTGACGGCCGCGGAGTTGAATATTCTGAATAGCCGGTCGGCCGACATTATCTCGTTCCTGAACCAGGGCGGCGGCATCTATGCCATGGCAAACAGCAATTCGCAGGCGCGGTTGACATCGGGCGCCACGCCCTATGGCTATCTCCCGTTCGTGGTCACGGCGCCGCAATTGAACCAGAACGAGTTCGGTTTTACCGTCACGGCATTCGGAGCTTCGCTCGGACTGGCCAACACCGACGTAAACGGGAATGCGTCGCATAACGTGTTCGCGGGCACGTTTGGAATGCAGATCGTGGATGTGGATGCAGGTGGACGGATCCTGAGCCTGGCAACCCGCAGTATGATCGATGAAGAAGGTGTGGTTCCGGAACCCTCCTCAGCGCTGTTATTTCTGGCCGGATTGGGCACGATTGTGTTTCTCGGCAGACGCAAACTGCAGAGATAAAACCGGACAACAAAAAACATTCATTCCCTATTGCGATTGGGCTTGGCTCCTGGTACACTGTAGTTGCTTTTGAATACTTGTAAGTCGCTTGTGAAGCTTCCTGCCCAAACCCCCAAAAAAATGGTGCGTCACCGCTAGGATTGTCCTCAAACGATCATCAGGGATTTCAATGCACGAAAGGAAAACATGAAAGAAGCAGGCACGGTAAAGTGGTTTAACGCCGCAAAAGGCTATGGTTTTATTCAGCGGGAGAGCGGCGAAGACATCTTCGTGCATTTCTCGGCGATCGAAGGGGCAGGGTACCGCTCTCTCGATGAGGGCGCGCGCGTATCGTTCTTAGTGAAGCGGGGACCCAAGGGTCTTCAGGCCGAACAAGTAGAACTGGCGTAGGCTTTCACAGGGCTGGCGGCACAACAAGCGCCAGCCCTTTCAACTCTCCCTCTTTCCGTCCCTTAACGGGTGCGCGGAACCGGTGTTCTGACGCACACTGGTATTTTGTCTCCAGGTATCCAACTCCGCCATCGAACCTTTCAAACATCAGCCGCTGTGCTGGTCAGTGTATTGTGCCTGGCCGCCGGATGCGGACGTGAGCAGAAGCCTCGGGAACTGACCGTTGCCGCCGCGGCGAACCTCAATGTGGTCCTCGAAGAAATCGGGAAAGCCTTCACGGCACAGACCCGGTCACGCGTGCTGTTCAGCTACGCTTCGACGGCACAACTGACGCAGCAGATTAAGAACGGAGCGCCGTTTGACCTCTTCCTGGCAGCCGACACCGAGCACGTCGATCAATTGATTGAACAGGGAAAAGTGCTTCCGGACAGCCGCGCTATTTTCGCTCGCGGCAAGCTGGTGCTGTGGGTCCCACCGGAGAGCCCGGCGGACATTCGACGGCTGGAGGACCTTTTGAAACCCGGCGTCCGGATGATTGCCGTCGCAAGTCCCGGCAGCGCGCCGTACGGCAGAGCGGCGGTGGAGACGCTAAAAGCGGTGGGGTTGTGGGACCGCGTAGAACGCAAGATCGTCTATGCCAACAACGTGAACCTCGCGCGCCAGTACGCGGCATCCGGCAACGCCGAAGCGGCTTTCACGGCATACTCGCTCGTGCTCCACTCCGGCGGGCATATTGTCGACGTCGATCCGGCGAGCCACCATCCGCTGGAACAGGCGCTCGGCATTGTGGCAGGATCGCCGAACCAGAAGCCCGCGCGCGAGTTCGTCAGGTTCTTACAGAACGGAGAAGGCGCCGGCCTCCTTGAGAAGTACGGTTACGACGTCCCGGGGCACCGCATCAAGCCGCGCCGCTGAATTCCCGAACGGCCTGAAACATGGAAACGATGTTTTGTACCGGCGTCCGCGCCTGGACATTGTGCACCGTGTTGAAGACGTAACCTCCGCCACGCGCAAAGACTTCGCAATTCCGGAGCACCTGCTCGCGGACTTCCGCCGGTGTACCGAACGCGAGCACATGCTGCGTATCGACGCCGCCTCCCCAGAACACCAGTCTGTCGCCCCAGGTGGATTTCAAGTATTCCGGATCCATACCCGCCGCTGAAATCTGCACCGGATTGAGAATATCGAAGCCCGCATCGATGAAAAGGTCGAGGAGTTTCACGACCGAACCGCAGCAGTGTTTGAAGGTCTTCCAGGACGTATGCTGGTGAATCCAGTCGTTGATGCGCTTATAGCACGGAAACCACAAATTCTTGAACGTCTCAGGGGAACAGAAGGTGGACTTCTGCGTTCCAAAATCCGTGCCGCAAATATAGGCAACGTCGACGGTTCCGGCACAAGCCCCATGCACCCGGCGGAGATTTTCGAGAATCGCCTCCGACTGGCGCCATAGCACTTCGCGGATATAGTCCGGCCTGCTTTTAATCGACATGTACCATTCGGTAATGTCGCGAATCCCTTTGGGTTTTTTAAGCGCCATACCCGGCACGGCGGCGATATCGCCCAGGCCGGAACTGAACTTGCCGACGACCGCCCGGCCTGTTTCCGACGCGCGGCGTGCCTCCGCCTCAAAGTAAGCGACATCTTCCGGGCTCAACAGCGAAAACTCCTCGACATTATCCGCGGGATCGAGCCGGTCTTCGTCGATAGGCTGCTGGCGGATGATCACATCGAAGAAGTAGCCGCCGGCGGGCATGCGCGCGCTGGGCGCGGCCGTACGGTCTCCTTGCGGGTAGACAAGGGTGTCGCCGTTCGCATCGACGGTGAACTCGAAGCCGGCCGGCATCAGCACTTCGAGACCGTCATACATGCGCCACGGTTTTGTGGCGTTCATCGGGATTCCAAAGCTTGCCTTGCGAGGCGGAATTCCTTCGACATCGATGCCGAGCACCTGCTTGAGGTCCTCTTCGATTTCGCCGAGCATCTGCGTGGTCTCGATCACCTTCACCGGATGCCGGTCTAGACCGTAATATTCCCGCAGCGCCGCGACGCAACTGACGTGCATACCCGTGACGCTGGTGCTCCCCATATCGATCGGGAGCCGATCAGGACACTGGTGAGATAGAGCGGCGCGAACTCGTTGCCTGCTGTTCATGTTCTTTCCTTCCCGCCGGTTTGCCGGACGCTACAACACTCCGAACCGGTCGAACGCTTCGCGGGCGGACATGCCGGCCTCGAGCGCCTTCTTCACCGCCTTCTCGGTTCGCGCTTTTTCAAGCGCGCGCGCGAACACTTCTTCCTCCGCGGCTCGCGGCACAACGCAGACGCCATCCAGGTCGCCATAGACAATGTCGCCCGGCACAATGCGGACGCCTCCCATTTCAATGGGGATCCGGAAATCGATCACTTTGCCGCGCGGGCCCTGATCCTGGGCATAGCGCCCGTGGGCGAAGGTGGCGAAGCCGAGCTCCAGGATGCCGTTTGTGTCGCGGGAATATCCGTCGAGGACGGCGCCGGCCGCACCGCAGCGCGTGGCGCGTATACTCATCAGCTCGCCCCAGAGCGCATAGGAGGGCGACGCTCCCGTGCACACATAAACCTCATTGGGCTTCAGATCGTCGAGCGCTTCGAGCATCAGCCCGAAGGGTTTTGCCGAGAGGGGATTATTCCCTCCCGCGCCGGCCTCCTCAAAGAAATCGGCCTCGAGTACGGTCATCGCGCGCCCCGCGACAACCATGTCCGTCCGCAGGGGTTGAATCGACGGCGGCAGAAACTGCCGGCGCAGACCCATTTTGTCCATAATGTCGCCGAGCACCGCGGAGAATAACTCGCGGCGCGCGATGGCGAACATCTCATCTTCGGTCTTCCATTCCAGGCTCATGTTCCGGTTCCGAAGGGAACTCCTCCGGCAGCCTTCCAGGTTATCGCACGCGCCCGGTTGGGAGAGAATGGTACGCATATGAACAGAAGGCGAGCACTAGGAAGTCTGTGGGCAGGCGCGGTGGCGGCGACGGCGGCCGGCCAGGAGGGCACCCGGCGGGTAGCGCCATTGAAAAAAGTGACCGGCACCAAGGCGCGAAACGTGGTCTTCATTCTGGCCGACGATCATCGCTACGATGCGCTCGGGTTTGTGAAAGGCCAGCCGTTTCTCGAAACGCCGCATATGGATTCGCTTGCCAGGGACGGCGCGCATCTGAAGAACGCCTTCGTCACCACGGCATTGTGCAGCCCGAGCCGGGCCAGTATTCTCACCGGCCGATACGCCCACGGACACAGGATTGTGGACAACAACACCCCGATCCCGGCGGGCACGACGTTTTTTCCGCAGTATCTACAGCAAGCCGGATACTCCACCGCGTTTATCGGCAAGTGGCACATGGGCCACGAGGACGACGCTCCTCAACCCGGTTTCGATTTCTGGGCGAGCTTTCGCGGACAGGGCTCTTACCTTCCATCGAAGAACGGGTTGAACATAAACGGCAAGCGTGTGCCGCAGAAGGGCTACATTACGGACGAGCTGACCGATTACGCCATAGACTGGCTGCAAAACCGGGACCGCTCGAAGCCGTATTTTCTCTACCTGTCGCACAAGGCGGTACACGGGGATTTCATTCCTCCCGAGCGCTACAAGGGACGGTACACGGATGCGAAGTTCGTTCCGCCGCCGACCATGGCCGCCAGCGGCGAGATGGCGCAGCACCGGCCGATGTGGGTACAGAACCAGAGGAACAGTTGGCACGGTGTCGAGTACGCTTACCACTCCGACGTGGACATCTCGGTTTACTACAAGCGATACGCGGAGACGCTGCTTGCGGTGGACGACAGTGTCGGCAGGGTGCTCGATGAATTGCGGAAGCGTGGAGAACTGGATTCCACGCTGGTCATTTACATGGGCGACAACGGCTTCGCGTTTGGTGAACACGGACTCATCGACAAGAGAACCGCGTATGAAGAATCGATGCGTGTGCCCATGCTGGCGTGCTGCCCGGAACTTTTCTCCGGTGGGCGGGTGGTGAACGAAGTGGTGGCGAACATCGACGTGATGCCGACTGTGCTGGCCGCCGCCGGGCTGGAATCTCCGGCGGGACTCGACGGGCAGAACATGCTGCCAGTACTTCAGGGCAAGGGAGAGAGATGGCGCGACGAGCTGCTGTACGAATATTATTGGGAGCGCAACTACCCTCAGACACCCACCATTCACGCGCTGCGCGGAAACCGGTACAAGTTCATCCGGTGTCACGGTGTCTGGGACATCGATGAGCTGTACGATTTGCAGGAAGATCCGCTCGAAGCGCGGAACCTGATCTTCAGCGAGCAGCATGCCGGCATCGCGAAACAGATGCGGGAGCGTTTGTTTGAAATTTTGGAACAGACAGGCGGTATGAGTATTCCGCTCTACCCGGACCGTGGCGGAACCAGCAACCTGCGAAATCCGAAGGGCTCGAAAACCGCGGGGTTTCCGCCGGAGCTGGTGCGCCCGCCGGTCCGGCGCTGATCAGAACGCGAACTGGAGCAGAAACCGCAATGTGCGGCCGTCATTCAGCGTGTTGGTGATCTGGCCGAAATTCGGGAGAGCGAGCTCATTGCCCGGCGCGGCGAACTGCGGGGTATTAAGCAGGTTGATGGACTCCGCGCGAAACGTCAGGCGTTTTTCGCCGGTCACCAGCCAGTCCTTGGAGACGGCGGCATTCACGTTGCGGATGCCGCCTTTCCGGAACGTGTTCTGCCCGAGATTGCCCCGCTCATCGGTCGGTTCCATGTATTGAAATGCGGAGCGCGGAAGGCGCTCACGCGACGTGTCCGGATCGCCGATGGTGCGGCCCAGCACCGATGAATCGAGAAGATTCGGACGGTCTCCTCCGTTGGCGTCCACGTTGCCATAGCCCGGCGCATCCGAACCCGCGAGCACGGTAAACGGTGTGCCGTTCTTCAACAGCAGAACCGCCGACAGGTTCCAGTTTCCGAACACCTGCTGCATCCAATTGGATCTCTGGCGTATGATCGGGGTCTCATAAGCAAGCC
>DASTMK010000252.1:0-4348 GCA_035714225.1 Bryobacteraceae bacterium
TGTTGCCGGTGCGCAGGAAAACGGCAGTGAGTTGTGTTAACCGTGGCGGCATCTTCCTCAATTTACGCCATACACGATGCCCGAAATGGCGCTGTGCTGTCCGTTTTGGTCCCACGGTGCGCCCGCCCTCGGTGTGAGCGGCCGTTGCGCGCGTTGTTCCTGCCTGCCTATGGGATTGGCCCTCCATTTGCACAGTAAGCAGTTTGCATGCAAATACTGCTATGAAATTCAAAAGGGAGGAGCATTGCTCAAACTGGAGAGGATTCTTTGCCCGGTCGATTTTTCAGAGTTTTCGGCAAAAGCTTACGACTACGCGCATTCGCTCGCGCGGCATTACGGTGCGAAGCTGTTCGTACTACACGTTACTGAACCCATAATATCGATCTATCGCGGCTATATGTCTGCCGCAATGGTGGACGAAATATATACACGCCAAACCGCAGATACCCAGGAAAAGGTCCGTAAACTCTCGGAGAGGCACCAGGGAGGGCAGGTTGAATCCGACGTCGTCGTGCAGTTGGGAATTGTATCGGACTCGATCCTGACACTCGCGGAAACCCAGGAGATCGACCTGATAGTGATGGGCACACACGGCCGCCGCGGCATTGATCGTCTGGCCATGGGATCGAACACCGAACGAGTGTTGCGAAAGGCTCTCTGCCCGGTTTTGGCGGTTCGCGAACCGGTGCGGGATTTTGTGAGTTCCGCCAGTGCGGTAGAGCCGGTGCAACTCCGGAAGATCGTCTGTTGCACTGACTTTTCCGACAACTCTCCCAGGGCACTGGAGTATGCATTTTCGCTTGCCGCTCAGTATGAGGCAGAAGTGACTCTCCTTCACGTGTTGGAGGATTCGGGCGCTGGTCCACGCCTCGAGGAGCAAAAGGAGCAGGCGTTCAAGCGGCTGGAAGAAGTAATACCCAGCGAGGCGCAGAACTGGGCAACTGTCATCCCATTGGTGCGCGCCGGTAAACCCTACGAGGAAATCATGGAGCATGCGGCGCAGACTCAAGCGGACCTGATCGTAATGGGCGTCCGTGGACGCAACGCCTTGGATGTCGCGCTGTTCGGTTCCACCACGCACAGAGTCATTCAACTGGGACCGTGCCCTGTACTTGTGGTCAGGACGTAGGCACAACGAGGCATATGCACACACCATCCATGCTGGAAGAGAAGTTAAGAGAGCTTGCACTGTTTGAACCGACGACGATGCCGGTGTTGAGCGTTTATCTGAACACGCAGGCTGATCAACACGGGCGCGACAATTTTGAGGTTTTTTTACGCAAAGAACTGAAGAACCGCGGCGATTCTTATCCGCGCCGTTCCCCCGAGCGGCAGAGTTTTGAACGGGATGCCGAAAAAGTCATGTCGTGGTTGACTTCGGAACTCCGGCCGTCATCGAATGGAGCGGTGATCTTTGCCTGCGCGGGAGCCAACGATTTCTTCGAAGCTCTTCAGTTTGAAGCACCGATCCACAAGAACCGGCTCTACGTGTATCATCAGCCGCACCTGTACGGACTGGCCAAGTTGCACGACCAGTACCCGCCCTATGCGGCCGTAATTGCAGACACAAACTCGGCGCGAATCTTCGTATTTGGCCTCGGACGCGTCCTGGATGCGGAGATGGTGCAGAACGACAAGGTCAGAAGCCGGACACAGATTCACGGCTGGTGGCTTCGCCGCTATCAACTACGCGTCGAAAACTATCATCTGAAACACAGCAAAGACGTTCTGCAGCAGTTGGACAAAATCGTGCGGGAGGAGGGTATCGAGCATATTATCTTGGCCGGCGACGAGGTGATTCTTCCCGTCTTGCGCCAGCAACTCTCACCCTTTCTGGCAGCGAAAGTGGTGGATGAGTTGAAATTGGACATCACAGCCTCGGAGCGCATCATCTTTCAAGCCACGCTCGAATCGATGCAGGAGGAAAATGCGCGAAGCGACGCGGAACATGTGAGTGCAATGATCGACGAATACCGCGCCGGTGGACTCGCCGCGGTTGGCACGCACGATATACTTCTGGCTCTGGCAAACGGTCAGGTGGATACGTTGTTCGTCAGCACGGAGCTCGAACAGGTCCATCCCGGAAAGGAAGATCTGCACCGCGCTCTGGCTCCGGCTGTCGCGGAGTTGCCTGTCGGCGCTGGTGTTCGGATCACCGATGCGTTGGTGACGCAGGCCTATCAAACAGGCGCCCATGTAAGGTTTATTGAAGACCCGGCACTGCTCGTGAATGTTGGAGGAGTGGGCGCGACGCTGAGATTTAGTCTTTGACTTCCCGCACCATTGAAAGCAGTGCAGCATGCGCCGCCGCCCTGAGTATGATTGAAGCATGCGCGGAAAATGGATCTTGCTCGCGGGAGTCGCCATCCTGGTGGCGGTGATCGCAGGCGCCCTTTCCGCGGTGTGGCGCGACCGGGCCGAAAGGGCACGGCAAGCACAAGAACAGGCCGAGGCTAAAAAGGCAGGGCCGCCAGCGAGTGAAATCAGCCTTTCCGGAACTGTACAGGCACAAAATGTTGTACCTGTGCCGGCCAGTGTGAATGGCACTCTGGAGATTTATTACGTCGAGGAGGGCCAGGAGGTTTTCGAAGGGCAACTGCTGGCCAGAATACGCAATACCCGGCTGGAAACGGAGCGGGATGCGGCTACTGCGGAACTGGAGCGCATTCAAACGCGGGTCAACAATCTCGAAAGCGGCATCATCTCCGCTCGCCTTGAGGCCTCCCGGGCGATGGCCGACGCGAACCGCGCCCGGGCAGATTTCGAACGGGTGGAGAAGGTGTACCAGCGCCAGCGGATGCTCTACAGCGAGGGTGCAACCCCTCGCCTCGTATGGGAAAAGGCACAGAAAGACTATGAGAGGACGAAGGCCGAGTACGAGGGCCTTCAGGAACTTGCGCGCCAGGCGGAATCGCGGCTTTCGTCGTCGATTGGAGATTTGGACCAGGCGCGGGTAATGCTCAGCGAACGAACCGCGGAGTTCGAACACGCACAGGCCGAATTGCAGTCCGCCGAAGTACACTCGCCCGTTGACGGTATAGTGGTTGCGGTTCGAGGACAGGCGGGCGACGTGGTGGACCCCGGCATTCCGGACCTGTTGCGGATTGCGACGGAATTGAACTCGCTCCAGGTGACGGTAATGCCCGATGTCGCATCGCTTCCCTACATCCATCCCGGGCAGCCAGCAGTCGTGCAATTGCCGGAGGCCGCGAACGAGGCTTTGCCCGGCCAGGTTCTGGAGGTGCGGGATGGCACGGTAGTGGTGGTGTTTCAGAGTCCGACGCCGGCCGTGAAACCGGGTCTTACGGCGCAGGTGCGACTCAAGCTAACATAAAATTCCCATGCAATTTTTGAAGAACAGTCTGCTGGAACTGGTTACCCAGACCTCCACGAATCTTCCTCCGGATGTACGCACCGCAATGGGCATTGCCCTGGAGCGGGAATCGGCCGGAACGCAGTCCTCGCGAGCGCTCGGCATCATCGCCACCAACATCGATATGGCGCAGGAGGACGAAGCTCCCATCTGTCAGGACACGGGCATGCCTACGTTCATCGTCCACACGCCGGTGGGAACGAACCAGATCCAGATCCGCCGCGCCATTCGGGAGGCAGTCGCGGAAGCGACAAGAAACGGTAAACTGCGCCCGAACTCGGTCGATTCGCTGACCGGCAAGAACAGCGGCGACAATTTAGGAGAAGAAACGCCCGTCATTCATTTCGAGCAGTGGGAACAGGATGAGATCGAAGTGAAACTGGTGTTGAAGGGCGGCGGATGCGAGAACAAGAACATCCAATATTCGCTGCCTTGCGAGCTCGATCACCTCGGCCGCGCGGACCGCAACCTGGAAGGCGTTCGCAAGTGCATCCTGCATGCCGTGTGGCAGGCGCAGGGTCATGGCTGCGCTCCCGGAGCGCTTGGCGTCTGTATCGGCAGCGACCGCGGCCACGGCTATCATCTGGCGAAGATGCAGTTGTTCCGCACGCTCGATGACGTGAACCCGGTTCCGGAGCTGGCGGAACTCGAAGCCTCGATCGTGCAGGAAGCGAACCGTCTGGGCATCGGCGCCATGGGGTTCGGAGGGAACGTATCGCTCATCGGCTGCAAAATCGCCGCGGCGAATCGTCTGCCTGCCAGTTTCTTTGTGTCCGTCGCCTATGACTGCTGGGCGTTCCGGCGGCTCGGCGTCCGGCTCGATGCGCACGATGGAGCGATCACGGGATGGCTCTACCGCGATCCCGAACGTCCCGTCGCGAAGATGGCTGCCTCCACCTGCTTCTCCCTCACCGGACGCGAAGTAGTGCTCACACCGCCGCTGACGGAAGAAGCCGTCCGCGCGCTGAAGGTCGG
>DASTMK010000253.1:0-2728 GCA_035714225.1 Bryobacteraceae bacterium
AGGGGCGAGTTGCCGCGCGGCCTCTTCGGCCAATTCCACCCGTTTCTGGGCCAGCACCAGGCGGGCGCCACGTTCAGCGAGGACCCGTGCGATGCCAAACCCGATGCCGGTTCCGCCGCCGGTGACGATTGCTACTTTTTCTTCAAGACTCACTCCACGGCCTCCCGCAGATACTGACGCAATTCCTTGTTGCTTAGAAACCGCTCGGGCCGCGCCCGTGCCACGGCGGCAATCGACTCGGGATCTTTAAAACCGCTCCCGGTCACAAGGCAAACAGCGGATTCCTCCGGGTCAATGCGACCTTCGCGCAGCGCCTTCCGCAATCCCGCGAGCGCCACCGCCCCGGCGGGCTCCGCAAAAATTCCTTCCATTTCGAGCAGCATCCGCTGGCTCTCATAGACCTCGTCGTCCTCCACGGCAAAGCCCATTCCATTGTGCTCTCGCAAATGAGTGAGGGCGAGAGAAGCGTCGATATCGAAGGGCACGGAAAGGCCGCTGATACGAGTATTGCTTTCGACGGGGACAATCGTGCCGCCGCCTTTTTCCCAAGCGGCCACAACGGTGGAACAGCCCGCCGGTTGTACGGCATGTACGCGCGCCGTAGAGCCCTCCAACCCCAGGCAAACCGCGGAAAAAAGCCCACCGCCGCCAACAGGAACAAACACGTGTCCCAGGTCCGGTACGCTCCCGGCTATCTCCCGCCCAAGCGATGCGACGCCGCGCATTCCCTCCGGGCAGTAGCGAAACGCGGAGACGACCAGCGGCAGATTTCCGCTGGAGGAGAACTCCTGGAGCAACGCGAACGCCTCGGCAGTAGAACTTGCGTTCGATCCGAATTCGCGGATCCGGATCACTTTCGCACCGTGGGCCTTCATCTGGGCGAGCTTGCCTTCGGGCGTCTGTTCGTTCACCAGAATGGTGCAGCGTACGTCATAGCGGGCGCAGTAAGCGGCCAGTGAAGAACCGGTGTTGCCGGAAGAGGTAGCGACGCACGCCCGCGCGCCCGACGCGAGGATGCGCGTCATTTCGGCCGCAATGAAACGGTCTTTGTAAGATCCGCTGGGGTTCGTGGATTCGAGCTTGAAAGCCAGCCGGCGCACTCCCAGGCGGTCGGCGATTCGATGGCTCGCAACCAGAGGCGTGGAACCTTCTCCCATTGTTGCGGCCATGTGCCAGTATTGCACTTCTGTCGACAGTATTCTACAATCCGCTCATGTCTTTGCATGGAATTATTCCGGCGGTCGGCACTCCTCTGATGGATGAGGATCGTGTAGATGAAGCCGGATTGAGGCGCCTGGTGCGCTACGTATTGGATGGCGGTGTACATGGAGTCTTCGCGAACGGTTCCATGGGCGGATTCGCCTTCCTGACGGATGACGAACAGGTGCGCTCTGTGGCAATCACCGTTTCCGCCGTCGCGGATAGGGTGCCGGTCATCGGAGGAGTGGGCGAAACAAGTACGTCGCGTGCGATCCGGCTTGCGCGGCGAATTGCAGCGGAGGGTGTGGATTATCTTTCGGTTCTCCCGCCGTTTTATTTCTTCGCCACGCAGGAACACCTGATCGACTACTTCGGCGAGATCGCCGCCGCCACGCCCGTACCTGTTTTTCTGTACGACAATCCCGTGTTGACGAAAAACAAGCTGGAGGTGGAAACGATCATCGAGCTGAAGCGCCGCATTCCCACGCTGGCGGGCATCAAGGTGAGTGATTCGGATTGTGCTAAGCTTCAGGCCATTGTCCATTCGACTCGGGAACACGACGATTTTCCGGTGATCACGGGGAGTGAATTCCTGATCGTCGTTGCGCTACAGATGGGTTGTGCCGGCGCGGTGGGCGGTTTACATAACCTGTGCCCGCACCTCGCCGTAGCGCTTTGGGACGCGTATCAGGCCGGCGATCTCGCGCGTGCCCGAAGCCTGCAACAGGACATGATCGAAACCTGGCAGATCTTCCGGTATGGGGCGATCTGGGGCGCGTTCGATGAAGCGTTGCGTTATCTCGGAATTTGTGAACGGGCGACCGGCCGCCCCTACATTACGGTGCTCGATAACGCCGGACGGGACGCCGTACACCGGATCCTGGACCGTTATGTGAAGCCGTATCTAAGTGCGGCGGCCGGACCTGCGCGTTGAGACCGGCGAGCCGGCGCACGGCCGCCACTTCCCGCACGGCGTGAACGTAAGCGGTGAGGGGGCGGTTGATTCCTTCCTCCGTCCCGGTGTCATAGGGAGGTTTGCCGTAGAGCTCTCGCAGCCGCGAGATCCAGGACATCGGATTTGGCGTCATGAGCGGCAGCGCCACGGATTGACTAACCGTGCGTGGAGGGTGATAGTGGTCTGTATGCGGCCGGCTGCGGTGTTCGTTGTCTGCGCTGTTCTGTTGACGGGCGCGGTCAAGGTGCAATCGGAAGTCGTGGACGAGCGCTGTCCGGGCACTGCATTGGAGCGAGGCCCGTCCTTGATCGGCAACCTTGATCCGATCAAACGGGTGGTTCGTGAGGAAGGCTATTCAGGCCAGCTCCGGTTTCGGGTCACGATCACAGATACCGGGAGCGTTCGTCAAACTGCCATCATCGGGCCCGTAGCCTTGAAAGAATCGGAGAAACTGCGTACTTCCATCGAAGCTTTGAAATTCTGTCCTGCTGTCAGGCACAGCCGCTACGCATCGGTCCAGGTCAATTTCGAAGTTCAGGTTGAATAGTGCCTCGGCGCTTGCTGACGCGCTTC
>DASTMK010000254.1:0-9837 GCA_035714225.1 Bryobacteraceae bacterium
TGCGAATGCGAGTTGCAGCCGCTCGAGCTCCCTCATCACCCACGGCTGCACTTCCGCGCCGCGCAGCAGGTGGGCATCACCGGCGGAGGAATCCGGTTTGATTTTCAGATACCAGCCGGCGGCCGGACCGCCCGTTTCCAACACCTCCCCTTCGACCGGCGACAGCACGCGGATTTCGGTTCCCAGCTTCCGCATTTTCCATGCGGTTCCGTTCACCACCAGGCGCTCGCCGGGCCGCGGCAGCTCGATACCGTCCGGTTTTCCGGCCAGTCGCTCCGCGAGGGCGTCCAAACCCACGGTTACCTCGCCGCCTGGCTCCGTCTTCGCCCAGGTGTGGCCGCGATGGTAGAGGCGGTCCGCGGGAAACTCCAGTCCGAAAATCTCGTTCTCAACCGGTCCGGCCTCGCGGCCCACTTCGAGCGCAGCCAGTTTCGGGTGTGTTTCACAAACACGGCAGTCGAACCGGTTGTTGCAGACGCGGCCCACAGCGGTTTCCGTGATGGCGTGGCGGCACGCCCGCTCCGAGGGAGAAAGATCGCCGAAATCGGCCGCCCATCGGAGCGCTTCTACACGATTTGCAGCCAGATCCTTGCGCGTTCGGAGCCAGGCACGCACAAGAGTGGTCCCGATGACCATGAGCACCGTAAAAAACGCGCCCAGGAATATGACATGCCCTACTGTCCAGTGAAAACCATTTATGCCCGGAAACATAGATCATCTCCCTCAAATTCTTGAAAGCTCTTTTTCTTGCGGAAACAACGTCAGATACCGGAAAGAGAACGAATAGACCAGCACTCCATACGCCACCACAGCCAGGAACGTCGCGGTTTCCTGCCAGCTTGGCCAGTAAGAAAGAAACTGGTCGAAGGGAAGCGTCGGAAGCGCCAGGGTCTGAATCGTCAGGACGAACCGGTTCAGCGCCACACCGGACGAAGCCAGTATTGCGGCGAGGATCAACCATCCCCTGTTCGGCAGGCGTTTCTCGTTCAACAACAGCAGCGCGGGAATCAGCCCCAGCACGATGATTTCGGTAAACAGAATCCAGGTGCCGAAAGGCTTCCATGCGTAGTAGTCGTAGGCGGCGAAGCCGAGGCCGGGGGATGTGCCGTTAATCCAGATCAGTGTGTCGATGGATTTGAACAGAACATAGACGATCAGCAACACGCCGGAAACGCGCGCCAGCGAACGGAACACGGCGGGCTTCACCAGTTCCTTGCGGGTCACTTTCGAAACGAGCCACGTCGTGAGCAGAATGAAGCTCGGTCCCACGGCCGCGGCCGAAAGGATAAACAGAAAGAAGGTGGAGGGCCAGATGGCGAAGCCTTCCCGGAACGCGAACGGCCGCGCGTGTAACACGCCGTACAACCCTCCGAGTGAGCCCTGGTGGAAGAACGAAAGAAACGTTCCTACGCCCGCCAGCACGTACATCAGCTTGTGCAGTTGGAATTCGAATACAAGGAACGATGGAACCTGGCGAAGTTTCCGGTTTTTCAGGATCACCGGCAGATACTCGATGGCGAGCACGGTCAGGTAGACGCTGATGCAAAAGGTGACCTCGGTCAGCATCGAGTGCGTGTTCGGATGCCAGAAGGTAAACCAGGCTCGCAGCGGCTGCCCCACATCGACGGCCAGAACGGCCACGGCGCCGCTATAGCAGATGAATCCGATGACTACGGCGCTGTTGATCACCGCCTGAAGCTCCTTGCGCTTCATGATGTAGAGCAGGAACCCTGTGAAGAAGGCGCCGGCGCCAAGAGCGATCACCGTGAGGTCCAGAAAGATCCAGAGCCCGAAGGCGAACCGGTTGTCCATGTTGGTGTGATGCAAGCCCTCATAAAGGCAAAGAAAGGCGGCGTAGCATCCCACGATGAGCAGCAGCGCCCAGGGGACCATCCATAACGCGAACCGTCCGAAACTGCACCGGCGTACTCCCCGGATAATGAGTCCCCTATCCATTGCGGACCTCCCTGGTGTCGGCCGCCAGCGACGGGCCGGCGGCTGCGCGCACCCAAGCGCGTTTTGAGATGTAGTGAACTTTGGGCCCGGTTCCGAGCTTCTCGAGAAGGCGGAAGGCGTTTTCCGATTTCGCGAGTTGAGCCGCCTCGCTCTCGGGATTGTCGAGGTCGCCGAACGTGATGGCTCCGGTGGGACAGGCTTCGGCGCACGCGATGGTGTATTCCACCGCGCGTTCCGGCGTACCGTCCACCGCTGCTTTCGCTCGTGCCTCCTGATAACGCCCGTGGCAGAAATTGCACTTGTCGACGACGCCGCGCATGCGCGGCGCAACGTCCGGATTCAAGGTGCGTTCCATTCCATTCGGCCAGGCGGGATCCCACCAGTTGAAGTACCTGGTGTGGTAAGGGCAGGCGACCATGCAGTAGCGGCAGCCCAGGCAACGCTGCGGCATCTGGTCTACGATGCCGCTGGCCTCATCCACTTCCACGGCCTGCTGCGGGCACACGGAGACGCAGGGTGTCTTGTCGCCGCATTGCTGGCACATGACCGGAATGAACGCGGTCCGGCTGTCCGGGAACGATTGGCCGTTACCGAGCTTCTGCACGCGCATCCAGGTGAGACCTGTGCGCTCGGTCACGCCCTCCGGGCACGCCGGAACGTTATTCTCCACGGCACAGGCGATCATGCAAGCGCCGCAGCCGTTGCAACGGTCCAGGTCAATGACCATTCCGTACCGCGCCGGTTTTATCTTGGCTGTTTCTTTCGTCATGCGTTCCAGATCCTCGCTCGAACAAGGCGCCCGTTGGCGGCGGCGGTCTCAGCGATGCCGTGCTTCGGCCGCGCCGGGTGGAAGTCGGGAGCGGCCGAAACGTGCAGGACCCCCGGCATCACCGACGCGCTGATTTCGACCAGCACCGGGCCCTTCACGTTACCGGCTTGCATCATGGCGCGGGCGCCGGGCTTCAGGCCCGCGCGCTCGGCCGTTTGCGGGTGGATCAAGGCGGCGCCCGGCAGTTCCTTCAGGCCGGATTCCTCGTACAGCTTGCTCAATAGCGGCGATGCCGCGGGAGGGCCCGCATAGGCGCCAACGACCAGCGGTAACTCCGCGGCCGTCCCCGGATTGGCCGCCGGGGGAGGGGAGGCGGCGCGCATCATTGATTCAAAACTCGCGGACCCGCCGGGAAGCCGAAGCCGCGACGGAGCCTTCGCGGAAGCCGCCTGGGTCCATGCGCCGCCGTTTGCCAGCGCGTTCCAGAAGTCGTCCGCCGAGGAAAAGGCGGCGGTATCGGTTGCCGTGCCATCCGCGTACGAAACCACCTGCCCGTGTCCGGCTGTGCGTATCGCTTCGGCGCGCCGGTGCAGATGATCCGCAAGACTGTCCGTGGGTGTGAGTCCAATTTTTTCGGCCACCTGGCTCAACAGATCGACGCCTTCCCTCGATTCGGGCGGAGCGGGCAGCAGCGGATTGGTGATCCGGAACCATGCGGCGGCGGAGTCTGCCGGCGCGGCGGCGTCCCGCACGGACTCGAGAAAGAGCGGACCGGGCACGAACAGCCCCGCGTGTGCGGCGGCGCCCGTGGGCCAGGACGACACGCTGATCACCAAATGTTCCGGTGCCAGCTTGCGCTCCAGGGCCGCCCACGGAATGTCCGCGTCGTCGAGCCAGAGAACCTTTACGGAACGATCGGGCACCGCCACCAGCATGGTTGCCGGAACGCGGGCAGCGTCTTTCAAGTCGTCGTGTACGGGGATCTCCGGCCTCGCGAGGATGCCTCCTTCCCTCCCTTCGCTACCGATCAACAGGTTCAGCGCGGCAACGGCGGTTGCAAGCTCGTCCGCACCTTCGACACCGGGCCGGCTTTCCGCCAGCACAACAGAGGGACCTTGCTGTGCGAGCTGCCGGGCAACACCGCCGATCACCTCCGGCGCCAGGCCCGTGACCGCGGCTACGCGTTCCGGTGGAAACGCGGCGGCCAGTGTTTCAAAACGTCGGAAATCCTCTGCCTTCTGCATCCGGCTGCGGTCATACAAACCGTCTTTTAGAATCACGTGCGCCAGAGCCAGCGCGAAGGCTGTCTCCGAGCCCGGCGCCAGCGGCAGCCAGGTATCGGCCAGAGAGGCCGTGGCGGACGCTTTCGCTTCCGCATGGATGACGGTGAGCTTTCCGTCCGCCTGGAGCCGCATCACACGGCCGGGCTCACCCCAGCCGTCCTGAAGCGGAACTCCCAGGCTGAGCAGCGTCCTGGTCCTGTCTAGATCGATCCCATTGCGGGCGCCGGTTTCATCGGCGATATAAACGGCCGCGCTTGTTTGTGCTACGAAACGCTTGTACAGAAGCGAAGCGGTAGTTCCCGCCCGGCCGTCGACGATTGCCAGTGAACCGCGCAGTCCCATGCATCCGGATACCGCGTTGGAGATCCGCTCCACTGCCGCTTCGAGCGCGACGGGCTGCCACTGGCCGGCTTGTGTGCGCTCCATTGGCCGTGCCAGCCGCCGCGAATGATAGGGCAGGTGGTGGGCGCTCAACCCGATGGGACATAACCGGTGGCCGGCGGCTCCCCACATGCTGACGGGTTGCGCGCCGGCGCACCGCACCCGCACCGGACAGCCGGAGGAGCACAGAGTACAAGTAGTGTATTTCGATTGGATCTCGCCCCTCGGCACGCGGGGCAGCCAGGACCAGTTCTGCGTCCAGATGGACACGTCATCGATCAGCTTCCAGGGCACCGGCGTAAAAATGGCGCCGGCGGCTGCGCCCCCGAGGAATTTCAAAAGATCACGGCGTCCGAGACTCATTTCCTATCCTCACTTATGGCAGTCGAGACAACTGTGCCGGAGTTTCTTTTCCGTATGACAGTCGATACAGTCGTCCATCTTCATTCCCAGCCGTTCCCCCTTCAGCGATATGCGGGAAATGGAAGGACCCCAGATATCGCGGCTGTATCCGCTGATCCGGTTTTGCTCGAAGGGCCGCAGGTTTTCTGTTTTTCCATGTTCCCCGTGGCAGCTTTCACAAGCCAGCTTGGCCGTCTTCACGTGCGCGGCGTGGGGAAAATAGACGTTGTCCGGCTGGCGGGAGTAAACGTGCCAGGGGATCTCCGTCAACGTGGCTACATATTTTTCCACCAGCACCTTCTCATGGGGCGTAGTGCCCAGGGGTTCGGCGTGGCACTCGGCGCACTTGGCAATGGGAGGAATGCCCGTAAACCGCCCGTCGTCACGGACGGAGTGGCAGTCCTCGCAGGACATCCCGCTGTCCTCGACGTGGACTTTGTGGCTGAACTGGAGCGGTTGATCGGTCTTGCTGTACAGAACGTCGGGGAATTGCCGCCACCCCAGATGAAGGGCCAATAGCAGGCCCGCGGAAAACGCAATTTTGCCAGAATGTTTCATCGTTTCTTCCAGCTCGCATATGGTCCAAAAAATTCGTTGAAGAGCACGGACGCCCGCTCCCTGCCAACAATTCTGAGCAGGCCCGGGGCGAATGAGCCTCCATCCGCGGCCAGACCCGCGCTCTCGGGATCGGCCGGCAGGATGTGCTCATGGACGTGATGCGACAGACGCTCCACCTCGGATCGCATCCAGCCCGCTGCCGCGTTGCCGGGGATGAGGCCCGCCGATTCCTTGCCGGACAGGCTGCCCTCGAAGAGCCAGCCCGAACCGTAGGGGTCGGCGGTTGCCGGATTGGGATCCAACCGCAGGTGAGCGTTCACACGGCGCATCTGAAGTATTCGCGGAAAGGTCACCTCGAACTCGGCGCCGCCTGCTTCGAGGATGACAGAGGGGTGCTCGCCGGACACCGCGAAGTTCAAAGAGTCGACCTTGCCTAACGCTTTGGCCAACACCGCATCGATGCCGACGTGGCAGTTGCCGCTTTCCGTCCTGTCCACCCATAGATGATTTGTGGTGTAGAGCAGCCAGTTGGGAACGCGCATGTCGTCGATCCACTCTTCCGCGGGTGGCCCGATCTGAGAGCGGGCGTCGAGGGGCAGCGCGGGTCCGTCTCCGCCCGCCGGCCGGGCCATGGTAAGGTACATCTCGCAATAACGATAAGACTCGGTTCCACACCGGCACAGCATCGATTCGCTGTACGGAATGTATTTCGGAACCGGTGCTATCGAGCAATATTGGGTTAACGATTCACCGAAGAAAGGACACCGGTTCTGAGTTGGTCCCTGGTGCCCGGTTTCGACGTACACCGAACAGCCGAGATAGCCCGGCGACGTGCATTTTTCGTCGGTTCCGTGAGCCGCGCTGCGAACCAGCATCTTCCGGAATGGAGATACCTGGCAAAACTTCACTTGCGCTTCACGCAAAAAAGGACAGGTCATACCTTCCCCCCGCTCGCGTCCGCCCGCTACTTCTTCTTGCGCGGCGCCCGCTTCGGCGAATCCGTTCTTTCACCGCCGTCAGCCATGGTCAGGCCCAATTCAGGAAGATGGAAAGCATGGTCGTCGTGAGCTGCCGCGGCGGCCAGGTTCTTCATGTCGCGGTCGATTTCGACGAATGCAGCGGCGCGTTTCTTGCGGCGCAGAGCGAACTCCTGAAGAACTCCGTACGCCACCACCGCTATGCAGACCAGGACTACCAGGCCCAGTGCGATATTCGTCAGGTTCAACCACAGTGTCTTCGGATCGTCCATTACGGCGAACCTCCTTTCGAGTCTCCACACCTCGGAGATCAGTAAGAGTGCAATCGCCGGGCCGAACCGCTATGTCATTGATAATGGCTGGAAAATGCCGGACGGGCAGGGAAATACAGCTGCTCCATGTAGGATTTTAAGACTTTAAAATCCCAAAATCCCACACAGCCCCCTCTGCTGCTTGCTATTAAACATGACGTCCTAAATGTTTGCGCGACGATTTGATTGGCCACGGATGGACACAGATGCACACGGATCTGTGTGAATCCGTGTTCATCCGTGGCTAAATTTGTTCTGTTTATTTCTTGCGGGCCGGGCGTGGGGCCTCGAAGGGAAGCCGGTCGGGAAGGACTCGAATGGGTGTGGTGAACTTGAAAGGAACCTTGCCGCCGGAACTATAGGTGAGTTCGATGAACGAGGCCGTCCAGCCTTTCGCCGGCGGGGTGATTTTTGCCACATACACGCCTTCCTTCGCCGGAACCAGATCCGTAGCCTGGTAGGCACGGCCTATCATTTCCAGCCGGAAATCTCTCTTCTCAGGATTCGACGCCTGCCAGAGTTTCACCGCGGCGGGCTTCGTTGACTTCGTCTCAACGCGGATGGAGCTGTTTTTCTCGAACTTCCAGGTGAACTCCGGGCGAGGTTCGTTTCGTAGAAACGCGCTGTAATATGCCAGCAGGCTCTCCGGCGCGTCGGAGTTGCGCAGCGAATGGTCCGTGTTCGGCACATAGCGCAGATATTTTTCGCCGCGCAGATCGTCGAAGTAGAATTGCGAGGAATCGGGCAGGAAGAACTGGTCTCCCGCGGAATTAATCAGGTACTTCGGCATCGTCAGCCGGTCGCGGTAGGAGTAAGGCTCCTCCAGTTTCATCAACGCCTGGTACTGAGGAGTTCCCTGCCAGTCCATGATGCCCATGTCCACATAATCGTGAACGGCCGGCGCCCAGAAGCCGTAGACGCGGTAGTGATGAATAAACGACGGCTCGATGTTCAGCATGTCGATTACGATCGGCATAATCGCCACCACGCGATCGTCGACGGCGGCGGTTGTCCACGTGGTCCAGCCGCGCTTGGAAGCACCGGACACCACGAAGCGATCCACCTTCACCTTCGCGGGAAGGCCCGCTACATAGGCGGTCACCGTATCCATCGCGCGCACCGCCGCCTTGGTCATCGGCAAACGGGCGGGCCAGGATTCATCGCCGGTGCGGAGAAACTTGTCCCAGGTATAGGCAATCATCTCATCTTCGACACGCGGCTTGCCGTCATCGGAAAATGTCAGCGGCTGGTTCGGAACCATACGAAGCTCTGCAACGACCGAGTGTGTTGCCACGGCGATGTTCGCGAGCATCACATCGGCCTTCTCCGGGGGCTTCGAGCGATTGCTTCCGCTGCCGATGAACAGCAGGCCGGTTTCGGACTCCACGCGATCCGGAACGATCACGTTCAACCAGTGCTTCCATAAAGTGCGGTCTACTTCCGCCGGACTACGCCAGGATTGAGAGGTCATGTCGAGGACGTGAACCGTGTAGCCCTTTCCGGGGAGGGTTGCAACCGGGCGGTAGGTGTAGCTCGAATCCGGCGCGTGCACATACTTATCGAGCGCGGTCGGGTGGGCCGTCTGGCGGGGCGCCGCAACGGCAATGAGCAAGGAGAGGAAAACGGAGCAAGTCCTCAACGTAAGGCGTTTCATGCCGGCTTCCAAATGACCAGTGTACGTCTGCGACTATGGCTTCGGTTCCTGCCGGCGCTCGATCATGACGGACAGCACTCGTGGGGTGACGGTTTCCAGTTCGATCCCCGGGGGCAGGTCGAGCTGGTTCGCGCCGATCAACAGAGTGAGAGGGCCCTGTTGCGCCTTGCTGAGATCGAAGTGCGCCACCAGCGATCTCACCCCCTCGGTGTCCATCAGCCACGCTCTGCCGCGCAGTTGGACATCGATGCTTTCCGCCGACTGGGCGATGACGTTCATCCCGCTTGGCACGTTCCGGAACTCCACGGGCACGCGTATGGTGCGTACGGTGGTGCCGGTGGCGTACACGGAGAGGATCCAGAGTACCGCCGCGATGCCGCCCGCGGCAAACTTGAGACGCAGGTTGGATGTGAGCGCGCGGCGCAAACGGCTGGTGACCCGGGCCGGAGGCTTTCCGTCGGCTGCCTGGAGACGATACCGAAGATCCCTGGCATCGCTCATGGGAAGGACTTCCCCGCGCCGTACCAGTGAGACATCGCCCCGTTCTTCCGATACGGCAATCACCAGGGCGTCCGAGCGTTCCGTCAGGCCCATGGCGGCGCGGTGGCGCGTTCCGTACATGACGGGCAAGTCCGCCCGTTGCGTGAGCGGGAGCACCGCATTGGCATAGACGATTTGATCGCCGTCGATCACCGCAGCGCCGTCATGCAGCGGTGAGTTCTTCTGGAAAATCGCTTCCAGGATTTCGGACGAGATATTGGCCCGGAGCTCGATGGTGCCGTCCATCAGCTCGGCGATCGAATCGTTCCGGACCAGGACGAGGAGAGCGCCCGTCTTTTCGGCGGCAAGCCGGAATGCGGTTTCGGCAATGGTTCGATGGGCGGAGGCAACCGTCCTTTTCTGCTGTGTTCTCAACCGGAGCAGCGTATCCAGACGCAGAAAGGCCCGGCGCACTTCAGCCTGAAAAATCACCAACAGCGCGAGCACGGCGACAATGGCTGCCGCGTCCAGCACCCAACTGGTGAGAAACAGGTCGAGGTAGCGAGCCGCCACCGCCGCCGCGTGCAGACCCAAAATGCCCAGGGCCAGGCGTGTTGCCTGCGCCCGTTTGGCCCATCGCAACAGAATGTATAGCGCAACCGCGAGAACGATGAAATCGGCGACGAACTGCCAGCGGAACAGCAACATGGAATCTTCCACTCCATGTTAGCGGGGGCCTTTTCGGCCTTCCAGTTATTTCTTTTTCCCGCGAATGATACCGATCAGTTTCTTTCCGGCATCGTTGAGGTTTTCGGCCGGCTGCGCGCCGCCCCGCATGCCCGAGACGGTGAGATCGGGAAAGTTCAAACTGAACTGGCGGACGGAGCGGATCTGCTGGCTGGGCAGAATCTCGAGTTGCTCCAGGCTGACGTCGAACGTATACGACAGTCCGGTTGGATTGCCGCTGTTCCGGCGGTACACCTGAAACGCCGCATTCCGGAATTCTCCGGGAGCGAGGACGAATTGCGGGTCGGCGTTTCTGCCGGTGGTCACCCACATGCCACTG
>DASTMK010000255.1:0-9042 GCA_035714225.1 Bryobacteraceae bacterium
ACAAGACCTTTGAGGCGCATGTAAAGGAAGAGTTGCGCGCGGTGAGTGAGTTCATGCTCCTTCACGAACTGCAGCATTTCGAAACGCGTTACCCTCATGCCGTCGAATCGGGTCATCATGTGCGAGAAAAACGCCTCGGGCTGTTTGGAAAGATCTGAAATCCGCGCATCAAGCTCGGTCCGTAGAGCCAACGCAAGCTGCGCCCCGTCCGGACCCTCCGGCAATGCGGGCAGATGCTCATTCAGCATCTCGCGGAATCCGGGAACGGTGAAATCCTCCACTCCGGCGAGCATCATTCCGGTCAGAGCGTGCCCTGCCTCGAGAATATGCCTGGCGATTTCGCCGAACGTCATCAGGCCGTCCGTGGGCCGGAAGTCGAAGGCGCCGGATGGGAATTCCTCTACTGCTTGCGCAGTGTCATCCCGGATGGATTTCCAGGAATCCAGTACTGTCTCCACTCGCACCATATCCGCCATTGTAAAGGACGGCCACCAGGCTTTCAGCTACGGTGAAATAAACGGAAGAAGCCGTTTGCGCAGAGCGTCCGCCGCGTCATTGTCCGGCGTGACCACCAATACGGTATCGTCACCGGCAACGGTGCCAACAATCTCCGGCCACTGTTGCCGGTCCAACGCCGCCGCGAGGGAACTTGCGTGTGCCGGCGAGGTCTTCAAGACAATCAGGTTCTGCGCCGCCCGGATTTCCCATAGAAATTCGGCGGCGATCGTGGAAAGCGGCGGCCCGCCTGTCTCGGGGCGAATCTGCCGGTAACCCTGCGCTGTCTTGACAAGCCCAAGCTCACGCACATCGCGCGATAGCGTTACCTGGGTGGCGGGTACGCCGACAGACTTCAATTCGCGGGCCAGTTCCTCCTGTGTGTATATCGTCCGCGAGCGGATCAGCGATAAGATTTGCCCCTGCCGGTAGGCCTTGTTCATTCGCTCATCGTTTTCAGACGGGCTTCGGCTTCATCCAGTGCCTTCTGCACCGCCGCCGGGCCGGTTCCACCTGAGATTTCCCGTGTCTTCATGCCTTCGGCCGGATTGAGGAGGCGGATCATGTCCGGCGTGAACTCCGGCGCGAAAGCCGCCAGTTCCTGCTCCGTCCACTCCGAGGGTTTCTTTCCATGGCGCACGCTTTCGAGAACCAGGCCGCCGGCCAGGGCATGCGCGCGGTGAAAGGGCGTTCCCGCCCGCGCCAGGGCTTCCGCCAGATCGGTGGCCACCACCCAGCTCTCTTCGACGGCCTTTGCCGGCGCCGTGGGATTCAGCCGCGCGGAATCGACCACCGCGCGTGCCATTTCAAGGCTTGCAGACACCTGGTCCGCGGCCTCGAAGAGCTGCTCCTTATCTTCCTGCATGTCGCGGTTGTAGGTCATCGGCAGGCCCTTCATCGTCACCAGCAGCGAAACCAGATTGCCGATCACCCTGCCCGATTTTCCGCGGATCAGCTCCAGCGAATCGGGATTTTTCTTTTGCGGCATCAGGCTGGATCCGCTGGTGACCTCGTCGCTCAACTCGAGCCACCCGAATTCGTCGCTCGAATAGAGAATCCAGTCTTCGGCCAGACGGCTCAGGTGTAGCATGACCGTGGAAGCGGCGAACAGGAAGTCGAGCGCGAAATCGCGGTCGCCCGAGACATCCATGCTGTTCAAGGTCACCGCATCCATCCCGAGGTCGCTCGCAATTTCCCGGCGGTCGAAAGGGAACCCGCTGCCGGCCAGCGCACCCGAGCCGAGAGGCATCAGCCCGGCGCTGTCGTGGGCGCGTTGGAACCGCGCAAAGTCCCGTGCGAACATCTCGAAATAAGCGAGCAGATAGTGCGGCCAGAATACGGCCTGCGCGCGCTTCAGGTGCGTGTAGCCCGGCACGATCGTGTCCGGATAACGGCGCCCGTGGGCGACTAGCGCACCCATGAGCCCGGCCAGCAGGCTCTGTATCCGGCGGCATTCCGAACGGATCCAGAGACGTGTATCGAGCGAGACCTGCTCGTTGCGGCTGCGCCCCGTGTGAATCTTGTCCGCCAGCGGTCCCACCCGCTCCTTCAGTTTCCGGATCACCAGCGTGTGTACGTCTTCGTCCCCGGCGCCTTCGAAGAAGCTTTCCTGGCGGGCTTCTTCGGCGATCTTGTCGAACGCCGACACAATTTGCTCGCGCTCCGCCGGTGTCAGAATCCCGACGCGCTCCAGGGCTCGCGCAAAAGCCTGCGAGCCCCGCACGTCGGCTTCAATCAGCCGGCGGTCGAAATGCAGAGAGCCGGAGAAGCGCTCGAAGACCTCGGAGGGGCCTTTCTCAAAACGTCCACCCCAGAGCTTCATGATTTCCGGCTGATGGAGGCCCGCGTCTTGATCGGCAACCCGATGAGATTGATGAATCCCAGGGCGTCTTTCTGATCGTATTCGGCGCCCATGGTGAAGCTGGCGATATTCAGCGAATAAAGCGAATTGGGAGACTTCCGGCTGACCGGCTCGATGTTTCCCTTGTACAGGCGAAGCCGGACTTCACCGGTTGTGTTGCGGCTCGCCGCTTCGAAGAAGGCGTCGAGCGACTCCCGCAGCGGCGTGAACCAGAAGCCGTTGTACACCATCTCAGCGTAGTCGAGCGCCAGCTTCTGCTTATAATGCAGCGTCGTCCTGTCGAGCGTGAGCGCCTCGAGTTCCCGGTGCGCGGCCATGATCAGCGTACCGCCCGGCGTTTCGTAGCAGCCGCGCGATTTCATTCCGACGAAGCGGTTCTCCACCAGGTCGATTCGTCCAATGCCGTGTTCGCCGCCGATCTGGTTCAACCTCTCCAGCAGGCCGACACCAGACATCTGGTGTTGCCCGTTGAGCGATACCGGGCGGCCCTGGTTGAAGCCGATGGTCACCTCGGCGGGCGTGTCCGGCGCCTGGTTCGGACTCTTCGTGAGCATCCAGATGTCGTCCGGCGCCGCGTTTGCAGGGTCCTCCAATGCGCCGCCCTCGTGCGAGATGTGCCAGATATTCCGGTCGCGGCTGTAGATTTTTGTGGTGGTCTGCGAAATGGGAACATTATGCTTGTGCGCGTATTCGATCGCATCTTCCCGCGACACGATGTCCCATTCGCGCCATGGCGCAATCACCTGAAGATGAGGTGCCAGCGCCTTATAGGTCAGCTCGAAACGGACCTGATCGTTTCCCTTGCCGGTGCAGCCGTGAGCGAGTCCATCGCAACCCGTCCGGAGCGCAACTTCGACCTGTCTTTTCGCCAGTAGCGGACGAGCGATGGAGGTTCCCAGCAGGTACTTGTGCTCGTAAACGCCCCCGGAGCGGACCAGACGCCACAAGTACTCCGTGACGAACTCTTCGCGCAGGTCTTCCACGTACACCTCGGAAGCGCCGGTTTTTCTTGCTTTTTCCTCAAGGCCCGCCAGTTCTTCGGAGCCTTGTCCGATGTCGCCGCAAACGGCGACGATCTCGCAGCCGTAGTTTTCTTTCAACCACGGCATGATGATGGAGGTATCCAGACCGCCCGAGTAGGCGAGCGCCACTTTCTTAGGTTTATTCATAGAAAATTCGGGGTGGAAGCTAGCCGAGTATCATCAGCAGCAAAGCCTTCTGCGCGTGCAGGCGGTTCTCAGCCTGATCGAACACGACCGAGCGCGGCGATTCCATCACCTCATCGGTTGTTTCCTGACCGCGTTTCGCCGGCAGACAGTGCATAAAAACAGCATCGGGCCGCGCTTGCGCAAATCGTTCGGCGCTAACCTGGTAATCCTCGAAGCGTTTCTGCCGTTCTCCGGCCTCATCCTCCTGGCCCATGCTGGCCCACACGTCTGTGTAAACCGCGTGGGCTCCCGCCAGGGCCTCTCGCGGTTCGGTGGTAATCGCAATCGAGGCGCCCGAGATCGCGGCACCGGCGGCCGCGTCGCTCACAACCTCCGGGCTGGGCGCGTATCCTTCAGGGTGCGCCAGGGCAAAATCCATTCCAAGCCTTGTGGCCGTAATCATCAGCGAGTGGGCTACGTTGTTCCCGTCGCCGAGGAAGGCGATTTTCTTTCCGCGTAATTCGCCCAAATGTTCCTGTAGCGTCAGCACGTCCGCCAGCGCCTGGCAGGGATGGAAAAGATCGCTCAGGGCGTTGATCACCGGTACCGAAGACCAGTGCGCCAACTCGTCGATCGTACTTTGCAGAAACGTGCGGGCGACAATGCCGTTCGTCCACCGGTCCAGGTTGCGGGCAACATCCTTCAGCGGCTCCCGCGCGGCAATCGGCCCGTTGGACACGATAGAGTCACCGCCAAGCTGCTTCATGGCAAGTTCAAAGGTGAGCCGTGTTCGCAGCGATGGCTTTTCAAACAGCAGGCTGAGGTAACGGCCGCTCAACGCCGTCCGGAATCGAGCCGGGTGCCGTTTCATCTCGCGAGCCAGATCCAAAAGGTTCGTTACTTCCTCGGTGGAGAGGTCGAGATCCCGCGCGAAATCCTGCGCAGAGGACTTCCAGACCGGACTGGCTGATATTGGCGTGGCCACCCTGTCGCTCCCTTTCATGCTGTTAACTGAATTAATATTCAGATAAGTGAATAATTACACATCGAGGTGGGCGAGTCAAGCTCCCTGGAGCCCGGGCTTTTGTCCGCTACTTGCTTCCGGGAGTTGTTGCACGGCAGGGTAACCGCGGGAGTCCCAGGAGAGTGGCGCCGCCCAAGGGTAGCGGCCTGTTTTGCCGGGATCCCAAGCGTGATAGCAGATCCACCAGTCGCCATCGGGCCCGCGGAACAGCGAGTTATGCCCCGCGCCCGACTGTCCCTCGACGGTCTGGAGAACCCTGTACGGCGCGCCGTTCTCCATCAGCCGCTCCCACGGCCCCTCAATGCTCCGGGAGCGCGCGACGCGCACGTGATAAGTGCCGTTGCGCCAGTTCCCCATGCTGGAAAATAAGTAGTAAACCTTTAGGCGCCGGATGATGAACGCACCTTCTTCCCACGCGACAGTCTCGTTCGGAAAGACTTTCCGAGGCTTGTTCTCGAGCTGCGACGGGGAAAGGAACCGGTCCACGAGAAGCTGCCCGACGTGTGGGTTGCCCTCGTTGCCGCAGTAGAACAGCCAGCCCTCGCCGGAACTGACGAAATACGGATGCCCATCAATGGAAGGCTTGGTCACGAGCCTGTCGCCCGAATCGCGGTACGGACCCGTGAGCCGGCTTGAGGTGGCAACCCGCACAAAGCGGCGCTCTGGGTCGCCAAACGAATCGGACGTGTAGTAGAGGTAGTAAGTTCCTCCGTGTTCCATGAACTCCGGGGCCCAATAGTTAGCCTTGTGGCTTCCCTCGTATTCGGGACGCACAAGGATCGGACCGAGGTCCCGCCAGGTTTTCAGATCCGGTGAGAAAAACAGACTGAAGCGCCGGTCATCGATTCCGCGGGCATGCTGGGTTCCCGTCAGGTACCAGCCTTCCTTGGTCCGCATGCAAAACGGGTCGGGAACCGGAAAACCTGTCGCAAGCCGGAAGGCCGCCCGGGGCAACTGCGGCGCGGCAGGCTGTGCGTGCGAGGCCGCCGCAAGCAGGGACCCAGGGGCCAGCGCTAGGAGTTCCCTGCGGCGCATTACCCGATCTTGTGAGTTCACACTCGTGTATTTTATCGCGCTGGCCCGCGAAGGCACTCGGCGGCGAGTCGCCGATGACAGTGTTCCGATTTGTCCGGCCGTGTAAAAGTTAATACACTTGTCCACAAGCCAACCGGGCCGCCATTGCGCCTCCAAAAGGCTATGGCCAGCAGGAGAATATTTATGATTCACACTCGCCGCGAACTGTTCCACGCGTCGCTGCTTACGGCAGCGGCTTCCGTTCGGCCGGCCGCCGCACAAGGCAAAGCTCAACTGGGAATGCCCGGCTTGTTTCCGGGCCGTGTAGTCACAACGCACCATCCCGCCGCCCTTGTCTCGGGAGCCTATCAGCCCGCGGCGGTCGAGCAGATGATGCACAAAGGGATGACCGAACTGACCGGCGCACCGGGATGGCCGGATGCCTGGCGCGCTTTTTTCGAACCCGGCGACGTTGTAGCGATCAAAGTTTGCCCTGTCGGAGGCCGCCGCATCTGCTCCGACAGTCTGGTTTTGAATCGCATCATCGACGGTTTGAAGCAGGCAGGCGTCAAGCAGGGCGACATTTTCGTCTTCAATCGTTATCGTCGTGAAATGTTTTCGGCAGGTATGCCGCAGTGGGTGCCGGAAGGGGTGCGGCTCGCCTGGGCGTCGGAAAACTATAACAAGATTCAGCAGGATATTGAAGGCTACGACCCCGAGATGTTCGTCGAACTGGCTCTGGCCGTGCCGGGGCAGGACATCCGCGAAGAGCGGGTTCGCCGTTCCTACGTCGCCCGCCTGCTCAGCAAGCAGGTAAACAAAGTGATCAATCTTCCCGTGCTGAAGCACCACAACGCCGCCGGAGTCACCATCACGCTGAAAAACCTGTCCCACGGATTCGTCAATAACGTGGAGCGCAGCCATCCCACGCCGACGCTCAACGCCACGGGGACTTTTATTCCGGCGGTGCTGAATCTGCCGGTTTTCCGGGAAAAGATCGTTCTGCATATTGTGGACGGCGTGCGCGCCCAGTACGAAGGCGGACCCGGAGGCAGGCCACAGTTCATGTGGGAACATAACACCATGTACTTCGGTACCGATCCGGTTGCGCTCGATAAGACCGGCTGGAAAGTGATCGATGCCAAGCGCGTCGAGCAGGGCCTGCCTCCCGTGGCGGAAGCCAAACTCAGCAAGCACAACATTATGGTATCGACGCAGGTGGAACACATCGAGTTGTCCGGAGCCTTGGGGCTTGGCCGGTTCGACGATGCCGCTATCGATGTGAAGCGGTTCGAGTTGAACGCTTAGACCCATTCCAAACAGACGCCGTGACCGAGGAGATCCTTGATACGCCGAAGCTCTATTCTTAGAATCTTCCTGCCTGTCGCCCTGGCGATGATCGCGCCGGGGCAGCAGCCGCCGGAGCTTTTTCACAAACGTCCAGGTAGCCACCCCCGCTGGATCACCTTTGAGAATCCCAAAGGAGTGAAGGGGGGAGGCGCACTGGAGAACAAGGGCGCGAAAGGACACCCGGCCGACCCATGGCCGGCAGGGCAGACCAAAACGCTGATGGATTTACCGGGCGCCGGCGTGGTGCGGCACATCTGGCTCACCATCCCGAACCGCGATCCGAAAACGCTGCGCTCCCTGCGTGTCGAAATGTATTGGGATGGCGCGGCGCGTCCCGCTGTCTCCGCTCCCTTGGGCGATTTCTTCGGCGCCATTCTCGGACGCACCATACCGCTCGAAAACGAATTTTTCACCAATCCCGAGGGGCGCTCCTTCAACTGCTACATCCCGATGCCGTTCCGCAAACGCGCCCTCATCACGGTGACGAATGAAAGCGGGCGCGATCTGCGATGGATCTTCTATCAAATCGATGTCGAGATGTTGGATACACCGGATCCGAATGCGCTCTATTTCCACGCGTTCTGGCACCGGGTGCGATGGACGGAATTGGGCAAAGATTTCGAAATTCTTCCGCGCGTCGCGGGCGAAGGCCGGTTCCTGGGAACGCATTTCGGCCTTATCGGCCATCCCGCGAACGTCGGATGGTGGGGTGAGGGCGAGGTCAAAATCTATCTCGACGGGGACACGGGCGCGCCCACCCTGGTAGGCACCGGGACGGAGGATTATATCGGCACCGGATGGGGCCAGGGTCTGTTCCAGAACCGGTTTCAGGGAAGCGTCGTGAACGATGCGGACAACCGGCAGTGGGCATTCTATCGCTATCATGTGCCCGATCCCGTTTATTTCCGCAAAGATCTTCGCGTCACAATCCAGCAGATGGGCGGCTCGGAAAAAGAGAACGTCCTCAAGCTGCTGAAAGCGGGTGTTGAGGTTCAGCCGGTAACCATCGATTGGGACGGCAAATTCACAAAGTTGTTGGAGGAGCCCGGTCCGGTGGATCTGGAGAAGCATCCGTCGTCAGCAAAGGCGTGGGTGAACATGTACCGCCGGGACGACGCTTCGGCGATCGCGTTTTTCTATCTCGACAAACCGGAAAACGAATTACCGCCGCTTCCGCCGGTAGCCGATCGTGTAGTAGGAATACTGGAATCTGCAAAGTGACCGAAAGCCAGGGACGCGGGATCTGCCGGCTTGCAGAACCGCTCGCGGCCCGGGCGCGTTGTCAGACTCATTCAATTGTTGATAGGCTCTTATGCCAAAGCATGATTGACAGACAGCCAGTGACCGTACTTACAGTCGCGCTGCTAAGCGCCGCGTGTTTCGCACCGGCAGCCGGCGCACCTCGAACCGATTTCCAGTTTCCGCAAACGTATCCGCCGACGAATGAGGTCCGCATGGACAACATGGTTGCGATCCCCATGCGGGATGGCGTCAAGCTCTATGCCGACATCTACCGGCCCGCGGCGGATGGCAAGTATCCGGTGATCGTTTGCCGCACGCCTTACAGCACGGAGCGGTATCCCAGCGCCTACGATGCGGCCGTTTACTTCTCGCGGCGCGGCTACGTCTTCGTGTATCAGGACGTGCGCGGCCGGCATGAATCGGAAGGTAAGTGGGAGCCGTTCCGGAACGATCTCGAAGACGGCTACGACACCATTGAGTGGGCGGCAAAGCAGCCCTGGTCCAATGGCAAAGTAGGGATGCAAGGCGGCTCCTATCTGGGACACGTACAATGGCGCGCGGCCATGATGTCCCCTCCCCACCTGGTAGCCATTTTCCCGAGTGTCGCCTCTACCAGCCTCTATCACGATTGGATCACGCTGAACGGAGGCTGGCGGCTCTCATTCAATTTCGGGTGGGGCCCCGTCCGGCAGGAATCCCGGATTATGCAGAATACCGGCCCGCACACGATGGCCGGCGGGCCGGAAAGTATCAGCTTCGAGAAAACGCTCTGGCACCTTCCGCTGTTCAACATGCAGGAGCTGCTCGGGCGCAATGCGCAGTTTTATCGCGATTGGATCGAGCATCCCGACTACGACGACTATTGGAAGAAGCTGAACGCCGAGGAGGTGTTCGATCAAATCGCCATT